>NZ_CAMYOM010000004.1 GCF_947260015.1 uncultured Eudoraea sp.
GTTGCTCGGTTTTTAAAATTTGCAAATTTTAAAAAACACATAGTGAAAAAGTCCCCTTTTTATATTCCTTTTTGGGGAAGCAAAAAGGAATAAGAAAGATCATAATTTTATACTGCAATTACATTGATGACCATCGGAACATTAAGTCCAGGCTTAAACATCTTTAGTATGGAAAGCCAATTCGTGGAATTCATTTATTTAGTCTTGAAGTTAAATTACAAGCGGGAATTACCTCCTTCGTCGGTTTGTCTCGCCCGAACATCTTGAAAAAAGAAAAGTAAGCCTTTTAGGCTTACTTTGTTTGTTTCTCAATCCTTCGCCTAAGCAAGCTTGGCTCCTCTATCAAAACAAAAAAAGCCAGAGCTTGGCCCTGACTTTTCTTCTCATCTGTACTCGAGGCGGGACTTGAACCCGCACGGCCTAATGGCCATTGGATTTTAAGTCCAACGTGTCTACCAATTCCACCACTCGAGCCTAACTACCTAGATAGTGGCTGCCTGAACACGGGCAGCACGTGGTGTTTAATTTGAGCGAAAAACGGGATTCGAACCCGCGACCTCCACCTTGGCAAGGTGGCGCTCTACCAACTGAGCTATTTTCGCGTTTACGGAAAATAGCCAATAACAGGTCGAGTGCTAATTACCAGGGCAATGTGGCGCTCAACTCCCGATAACTATCGGGAAGCTATTTTCGCATGTTTTAAAGAACGTCGCATCCCAAAAATGGATGCGGACGCAAATTTAATACAATTCTATAAAAAGCAAAGAACTTTTATTTAAAAAGAATAGGTTAATGATCAATTGGGATGAATTTATTTTAAACTGGAAATTGGCAGCTCAGTAATGGACCTATAAGCACGTTTAAATCAGGAAGAAGCTTTTTTATTCTTGCTGAGCATCCGTTTAATTTCGTTGAGCTTCATCAAAGCTTCTACAGGGGTTAAGGTATTGATATCTAAATGCATTAGTTCTTCCTTAATTTGCTCCAGTAAGGGATCATCAAGGTTAAAAAAACTGAGTTGCATTTCATTCTGTACCGCCTGTAAATTATCTGTGAGCTCCTCACTGCTATGTGATTTCTCCAATTTTTTTAAGATCTTTTCGGCCTTGTGGATAACCTGTTGAGGCATCCCCGCCATTTTGGCCACATAAATCCCAAAACTGTGTTCGCTACCGCCCGGAACAAGTTTCCTTAAAAACAATACTGTATCCTTTAACTCTTTTACAGCTACATTATAATTCTTAATCCGTTCAAAGGTTGCAGCCATTTCATTGAGTTCATGATAGTGGGTAGCAAATAGCGTTTTAGCTCTGGCCGGGTGTTCATGCAGGTATTCAGAAATGGCCCATGCTATAGAAATACCGTCATAAGTGCTGGTGCCCCTTCCAATTTCATCCAGCAGTATCAAACTCCTTTCAGAAAGGTTGTTGAGGATGGACGCCGTTTCATTCATTTCCACCATAAAGGTAGATTCTCCCAAAGATATATTATCACTTGCACCAACCCGTGTAAAAATCTTGTCAACATAACCTATCTGGGCTGCTTCTGCAGGTACAAAGCTACCCATTTGTGCCAACAATACGATCAGCGCGGTTTGCCTTAGTATTGCCGATTTACCACTCATATTTGGCCCGGTAATCATGATAATTTGCTGTGATTCCCTGTTTAAAACCAAATCGTTGGGAATATAGGATTCGCCTAAAGGGAGTTGCTTTTCTATTACAGGATGCCGGCCATTTTTAATAGATATTTCAGTACTGTCGTTTAAAGATGGGGCCACATAGTTATTTTCTGTCGCTAATTGTGTAAAACCACAAAGGCAATCAAGTTTAGCAATCTCACGGGCATTGTTTTGAACAGGAGAAATATATTCCTGTAGCCATACAATCAATTGGGAGAACAATTGCTGTTCAAGGCTCAAAATACGCTCCTCAGCCCCCATTATCTTAGATTCGTATTCCTTAAGTTCTTCTGTAATGTAGCGTTCAGCGTTCACCAGGGTTTGCTTGCGTATCCAATCTTCAGGCACCTTATCCTTATGGGTATTACGCACTTCAATATAATATCCAAAAACATTATTTGAAGCAATTTTCAGAGAAGTAATCCCGGTTCGTTGTGTTTCCCTTTTCAGCATCTGATCCAGATGGTCCTTTCCGGTAAAAGCTAATGCCTTAAGTTCATCCAGCTCCTCAGAATATCCTTCTGCTATAACATTACCTTTGAGAACATTAACAGGGGCATCTTCCTGTAATAGCTTTTTTATTTTTTCACGCACGGTACCACAGGTATCTAACTGATCTCCTATTTGCCCTAAGGATTTGTTTTCACTTTGAGAAATTAATTGTTTGATGGGTACAATGGCTTCCAGAGAATTTTTTAATTGTACCGTTTCTCTGGGGTTCACTTTTCCGGTAGCAATTTTGGAAATCAGACGTTCCAGATCTGCAATATGTTTAATCCCATACTGCAGTTTTTCTAGTGTACCTTCATTTTCCTTCAGATAGGAAATTACTTCATGCCTACGCCTTATTCTTTCAATATTCTTAAGGGGAAGCGCTAGCCAACGTTTTAAAAGACGTCCTCCCATTGGAGAAATAGTCTTATCGATAACGTCTATAAGTGTGACAGCATTTTCATTGTGTGAATTATACAATTCCAGGTTTTTAATGGTAAACCTGTCCATCCAGATATACTCTTCTTCGGCAACTCTTTGTATCTTACTAATATGCTTCAATTGACTGTGTCTTGTATCAGATAGATAATGCATAATCACTCCTGAGGCAATAATCCCATACTTCAGCTGAGCTACACCAAAACCTTTTAAAGTAGCAGTTTTAAAATGGTTGGTAAGCGTCTCATGAGCGTAATCTTCCTGATAGATCCAGTCTTCCACAAAGAAGGTATGGAAACTCGTTCCAAAAGCTTCTGTAAAATCTGTCTTGTGCGATTTGGAAACCAATACCTCATTTGGAGCAAAATTCTGTAATAGTTTATCGATTTGTTCCAGGCTGCCTTCAGCAACAAGGAATTCACCTGTAGAAATATCCAGAAAGGAAACACCATGTATATTTTTTCCAAAATGGACCGCACAGAGAAAATTATTGGATTTAGCACTTAGGATATCATCATTTAATGCCACTCCGGGGGTAACCAATTCAGTAACCCCACGTTTAACAATGGTCTTGGTTAATTTAGGATCTTCCAATTGATCACAAATGGCAACACGCTGGCCTGCCTTAACCAGTTTAGGGAGATAGGTGTTAAGGGAATGGTGCGGAAAACCCGCCAGTTCTGTCTTTTCACCCCCATTATTTCTATGCGTAAGCACTATCCCTAAAATTCCTGCTGCTTTTATAGCATCTTCTCCAAAAGTTTCATAAAAATCACCCACCCTGAATAGTAGAAGTGCATCAGGATATTTTGTCTTGATGGTGTTATACTGCCTCATCAGAGGCGTTTCTTTCTTTATTTTACCGGAATTGGCCAAAGTTGTTTATTCTCCTATTTTTGTCAACCAGAGAGTAAACGAAAATACTATTTTTCCCAGGGATTGTCACTCCTTGTTGATATTTTCGGATAACTTAGTATAGCTTGGTTTAATTAAAGGCTTAATCATCATTAGAAAAACTTGATAGGTTTATGCGAAAACTAAAAAACAGTGAGTTAGATCGCTTGGATATTGATGAGTTCAAGAGTGCTTCAAAAACTCCTCTGGTTCTTGTTTTGGACAATATTAGGAGTTTGAACAATATTGGCTCAGTCTTCAGAACCGCAGATTCTTTCCTGATTGAAAAGATCTATTTATGTGGGATAACGGCTACTCCGCCACATAAGGATATTCACAAAACAGCTTTGGGAGCTACGGAGAGTGTGGCCTGGGAGTATAAAAAGAGCACCGTAGATTTAATTGCGGAACTTCAAAAAGACCATTTGTGCTTAGCGGTAGAACAAACAGAAAATGCCACTCCTCTTAATTACTTTATTCCTGAAACTTCAACTAAATACGTTCTGGTTTTTGGTAATGAAGTAAAAGGGGTTTCACAGGAAGTGGTAGATAGCTGCCAGGGTGTTTTGGAAATCCCTCAGTATGGAACTAAACATTCTTTAAATATATCTGTAAGTGCCGGAATAGTTATTTGGGACCTTTGGTCCAAACTTCAGCTTGTTTCAAAACAGAACTAAATTTCTTTGAGTATTTGAGCTTGTAACTGCCTGAAAATAAAAACCCTGACACTTTTGTCAGGGTTTTGGATATATAGTTTGAGTTAGTTAGTTTCTCAAAAATTGAAGTGCAATAAAGTAATTCCATTTCAACTACGCAAGAAAATTGCCAAATATGTGTTGAAAAAATTATTCTCCTCTTCTTAAAAAGAGGTCTTAAAGAAAGGCTTTAGTCTGCAAGTGCCTGCTCCAGAATTTTATCTATTATTAATTCGTAATCTGCTTTATTTTCAACAAAATCGAGATCATCGATATTTATGATTAAACTTTTTCGATGAGGAAAACCTTTTAAAAAATCAAAATAACCCCGATTAATTTTCTCCAGGTATTCCTTAGTTATTCCTTGTTCATAATCCCGACCTCTTTTTCTAATGTTCTCCAACAATCGTTCGGTTCTCTGGTAAAGAAAGATATAGATATCCGGTTTTTTTACTTCGTTATACATAAAATTGAACATTTTACGATATAGTTTAAATTCTTCTTTTTGAAGGGTTATTTGTGCAAAAATCAGCGATTTATAGATATCATAATCACTTACCATAAAATTCTTAAAAAGATCAAATTGGGTGGTATCATCTGTAAACTGCTGGTATCTGTCTGCCAAAAAAGACATTTCCAACGGAAAGGCATACCTGCTTTGATCGTTATAGAATTTAGGTAAAAACGGATTATCCGCGAATCGTTCCAATACTAGCTTTGCATTATGATCGCTAGCTATTTTCCTGGCAAGGGTCGTCTTACCTGCACCTATATTACCTTCAATTGCCACCAGATGCAGTTGTGAAAAGAGTAATTCCCTGCTGGCATATAATTTATGGGTAGTCTGCTTTAAGTTAGTCTTGTCCTTGCATTCTTGTAGCAAATTTCTGGTATCCTTATCAAATACGGGATGATAGAATTGAGGAGCTATATCTGCCAGGGGTCTCAGGACAAATCGCCTTAAATGCATTTGGGGGTGCGGCACAATAAGCTCATCTGTTTCAATTATTTCGGAACCATAATACAACAGATCTATATCAATATTTCTTGATTGATATCCCTCGCCCGAAACACGTTTCCTGCCCAATTCCCGTTCAACTTTCAGAATAACACGCAATACTTCCTTAGCTATTTTTTGAGTTTCAATTGACAAACATGCATTCAGGAAGTCTTCTCCCTCAAATCCCCAAGAAGGACTCTTATATACCCCGGATATTTCAAGAATAATTCCCAGCTCTTTTTGTAAAAGGAGAACGGCCCGCTGCAAATTGAAAAATTTGTTTCCAAGGTTGCTTCCCAGCGAAAGATATATAGTTTTAGCTTCCTTCATATTATGTAAACAAAGGTAAGCCAGATGATAACTAAATTACAATAAAGACATTCTATTTATAATTGCTTAGTCCTTCTTTCACTTAGATTAAATTATGTTTTGGTAAATAATAAGTAGATTGCATCATCCTAAGTTTGGTTATCTTTGGGGTGTAATAATTAAAATATTGTATGAAATTTTTAAGAAACCTTTTGGCCGCAATCATTGGCACTTTGATAGCATTCGGTATCATGTTCTTTATGTTTGTCTTTTTTGTGAGTCTTGTAAACACAGAAGAAAGTGTAACTGTTAAGAAAAATTCCGTTTTGGAATTACAAATGAAATATCCAATTAATGACTTCACTGGGAATAATGAAGGGGAACCTTTTGATATTCTTTTTGAAAAGGCACAGGGTTTAGATCAAATACTCCATGCAATAAAGGTGGCAAAAGAGGATGATAATATTAAGGGCATTAGTATTAATAACAATTATATTTCTGCTGGAATCTCCACTACTCAGGCAATAAGGAAAGCCTTGTCGGATTTTAAGGAAAGTGGAAAATTCATATATGCATTCGGGGATTATTATTTTCAAAAGGATTATTATATGGCCAGTGTTGCAGATAGTATATTTCTAAACCCTGTAGGAGCACTAGATTTCAAAGGACTTTCCGCGGAAGTTCTTTATTTTAAGGATTTTCAGGATAAGACCGGGGTAAAAATGGAAGTAATAAGACATGGTAAATACAAGAGTGCAGTAGAGCCTTTTTTATCTAATGAAATGAGTGAAGACAACAGAACTCAAATCAAGGAACTTATGAGTTCAATTTGGAATTCAATTGTTTCTGAAATTTCAGCAGATAGATCAATTAGCGAGCAGGACATAAATATAATAGCAGATACGCTGGGTGGCAGAAAACCTGAATATGCTAAAGCTTCAGGATTACTTGATGACATTGTTTACTTCGATGAATATGAAAACCGTTTAAAACAGGCTGTAGGCATTAGCAGGGAAGATAAACTCAATTCTATTTCACTTGAGGATTATATGAAGATGTCCCGCAAAAAGAAATTGCATAGCGGTAAAGATAAAATTGCAGTCATTTTTGCACAGGGGAATATACTCTATGGTGAAGGAGGTCCGGATATGATAGGGCAGGGTATTATGAATAAGGCCATTATTAAAGCCAGAGATGATAAGACCGTTAAAGCAATAGTATTAAGAGTTAATTCTCCGGGCGGCAGTGCGCTTACTTCTGACATTATTTGGCGTGAACTTGAAATTGCAAAAGGGAAAAAACCACTTGTCGTCTCCATGGGTGATATTGCTGCTTCCGGAGGCTATTATATTTCGGCTGGTGCAGATAAAATTTATGCCGAACCTACAACTATTACTGGATCTATTGGAGTCTTTGGAACTATTCCAAATATTAATGAGCTGGCGACTAATATAGGAATCAATGCGGAGCAGGTGGGGACCAATAAGAATTCAGTTGATTATTCTTTCTTTGAACCCATGAGTGAAGAATTTAGAGGGTTTGTAAAAGAAGGGATAGAAACAACATACCAGACTTTTCTAATTAAAGTAGCTGATGGCCGGAATATTTCAATTTCCCAGGCGGATAGCGTTGCCCAGGGGCGCGTTTGGAGTGGAACCGAAGCTAAAGAATTGGGACTGGTAGATGAATTGGGAGGTCTTGATGACGCAATAGAAGCCGCCGCCTTATTGGCCGATGTGGATTCTTATTCCGTCAAGAAATATCCGAAATATAAATCGAGTTTTGAACGATTGATGGAAGATTTTGGTGGGGCAAGTATTTTTAGTAGAGAACAACTGATCCGGGAAGAAATTGGTGCTGAAGTTTACGGTGTTTATAAGGAAGTCAAGTCTGCAATGGATCAAAAAGGAATTCAGGCGCGCTTGCCGTTTACCTTAACCATTAAATAACTTAATGACTCCCGAAAGTAGGAAGCAAGCATATCGCATATATATATACCTGGGGGCACTTTTTATTACTTCCCTTGTGGTTTCCAATTTAATTTTCCAAAAATTCTTTTTTTGGTATCCTTTTGGAGATGTAACTGTTTTTGGAGCACCTTTATTTGAAATTTCCGTTGGGGTATTGCCATATCCTATTACCTTTTTAATAACGGACCTTATATCAGAAATATTTGGAAGGAAAAAAGCGAATCAGGTCGTTACGACCGGAATTTTTGCTTCCTTTTTTTCCATGGGAATCATATTGATTTCCAATTGGGCCCCGGCAATTCCTTCCTCACCTGTGGATGATGAAGTTTTTAGTAATGTTTTCGCTCTGTCACCCTTAGCTGTGTTGGCTTCAATGCTGGCCTACCTCTGCGCACAATATGTAGATATTGCTATCTATCATTTTTGGAAACGTTTAACAAAAGGCAAATATTTATGGCTTCGTAACAATTTTTCTACTTTCTTATCACAGATTATTGACACCACAACAGTGGTGGGACTACTGTGCATTTTTGGGGTAATTCCCTGGGAGATGTTCCAGGGTTTGGTTATTAGTGGTGTTATTTTTAAGATTTTCATCGCATTTCTCGACACCCCTTTCCTTTATTTGTTCGTTCATATCTTCAGAAGGCGATTTAAACTTGCCGTGGGTGAAGAAATAGAGCTGGATGCTTAGGCCCAATTTGCAGCGCTTTCTATAGGGATAATAACATCAATTGAATTCCTTTTTTATTTTTAAAGTTTTCGATAAAAGGTATACTAATACCCATTTTTTTAAGTTCTAATCGGACTGAGCACCAAATATTATGAAAAAGAAAATATTAAAAATTACCGGCCTGCTTCTATTACTCGTTCTGGGTGTCCTTATTGCTGTACCTTTTTTCCTGGAGGCTAAGATTGGCGACCTTATTAAAAACAATGTTAATAAGAACATTAACGCGACTTTGGATTTCTCCGAAGTTAATCTAAGTCTGTTGCGGAGCTTCCCCATGGCCGAACTTCGAATTCAGGATTTGTATTTGTTAACTAAAGGTCCGTTTGAAGGTGATACTCTGTTTAAGTCCAAATCTATCTCTTTAGAAATGGGGATTAAAGAACTATTAAAAGGGACAGAGGAACCAATAACCATAAATAGCCTGATCTTTGACAAAGCAATTTTGAAGCTCAAAACAGATAAGCAGCAAAATGCAAATTACGAGATAGCCAAAGAGGAGGGAACAAACTCCAAAACTGAAACTGTATCCAGTGGTTTTACTTTTGGTCTGGAATCTTTTCAGTTAATGAATTCTGAAGTAATCTACGAAGACCTAAATTCCGGAGTACTCCTTAAAGTGAAAGATATTGAACACAACGGCAATGGAGACCTTTCTTTGGAAATAAGTGAATTAGATACGAAAACCAGCGCAATGGTGTCATTTGAATTAGACAGCACCCGCTATCTGGATAATACAATTGTTAAGCTGGAAGCATTAATAGGGGTTGATCTTAAAACTAATACATATTCCTTTTTAAAGAATGAGGGCTTTATAAACAAGCTTCCTTTGGTGTTTGAGGGATTTGTAAGGATTTTTGAAGAAAAACAGGAAGTGGCCATTAAATTTAAAACTCCTTCATCCGAGTTTGCTAATTTTTTAGCAGTCATTCCCCAAGTATATGCAAAAAATATAGAGGAAGTCCAAACTACGGGAAATTTCAATATAGCAGGCGAGATTGCTGGTATTATAGATGATGAATATATCCCGGAATTTAATATTCAGATTAATGCAAGGGATGCTTCAGTCAAGTATCCGGATTTGCCGAAGGCCATAAAGAACATCAATATGGACCTGAGTATTAAAAATACTTCAGGTCTGGCAGAGGACACTTATATTGATATAGACAAGGCGTCCTTTGCGATAGAAAATGACATCTTTGAATTAAGCTCAAAGCTTACAGAATTATTGGGCAATACCAAAGTACGTTCGCATATAGTATGCAACATGGATCTCAGTAATATTTCCGAGGCTTACCCTATGCCCGAGGCGATAGATTTGAAAGGTCTGCTCGATGCCGATATAAATACCTCTTTTGATATGGAATCCATTGAAAAAAAGCGGTATGAAAATACAGCCTTAAATGGTCATTTGAAGGTAAATGAACTAAGATACAATTCTGATAATTTATCTGCCCCTCTCACAATTCATGATGCAAGTATGGAATTTTTCCCTGCAAAGGTGCTACTCAACAATATGAATGGTCAGCTTGGAAAAACGGACTTCAAAATTGACGGAACCATTAAAAACCTATTAGGATTTTTGTTCAATGATGAAAAAGTGACGGGTAATTTTAAAATGAATTCCGTCAATTTTGATCTGGGTGATTTTATGTCAAAGGAAAATATTGCGGAACAGGGAAAAGATAAAACTGTATTAAACCAGAAAAGTAAGGAACTTAAAACAGAAAAAATACAAATCCCTGCGTTTCTTGATTGTATCATAGACGCCCAGGCAAATACCGTGGTTTATGACAACCTGATTTTAAAAAATGTAAAAGGGCAATTAAAAATTGTTGATCAAGAGGCAATCCTTTCCAATTTCCAGTCATCATTATATAATGGTAAGCTTAATTTAAATGGGTATACAAGTACAAAAGGAGAAATACCTAGTTTCTCAATGCAACTGGACATGAGTAGTTTAAATTTAGAAGATACTTTTAGAAACGTAGAGCTTTTTAGAGTATTGGCGCCAATGGCTGCGGCACTTAAAGGATATCTAAACTCGGCAATAAAGATTTCAGGTAACCTTAATGATGATTTTACTCCGGATCTGAAAACAATCTCGGGGAATGTATTAGCAGAAGTATCATCGATGGAGTTAAATCCTGAAAAGGCTAAAATTTTAAACACCCTGAATTCACGTTTAAATTTTATTGAGGCGGAAAAATTTAATTTAAAGACTATAAAAACAATTCTTTCATTCCAAGATGGGGTAGTAAATGTTAAGCCATTTACAGTAAAATATGAGGACATCGGCATTACTGTAGATGGTAGTCATTCATTTGATAAAAAGTTAAATTATAATTTAAATATTGAGGTCCCCAGAAAGTATTTAGGCAATAAGCTTAATTCACTTATCGCACAGATTGATGAGAAGGAACTGGATAATTTAACGCTCCCGGTAAAAGCAAATATTGGTGGTTTTTACGATGCGCCGGAAATTAATACTGACCTAACAGCAGGTATAAAGGATTTAACTTCAAGATTAGTTGCCGTTCAGAAACAAAAAATGATCAATAAAGGTTCTGAGAAGGCCGGAGAATTACTTGGAGACATTTTATCGGCAAAAAACAATGAAAAAGACTCATTGAACGGGGAGAGCACAAAAAATGTACAATTAAATGATGTACTGGGTGGTGTGCTTACAGACCAGACAACCAAGAAAGATACAACCACCTTATCTAAGGACTCGTTGGTAAAAGAAGATCCCCTGACAAAAACGGCAAAAGGAATTCTTGGCGGAATTTTGGGAGGTAAGAAAAAAAGTTCAGGTAATTCAGAGAAAGAGAAAGATACAATTAATTAACCCTGAGCGAAACATACAAACCTTCATTACCCCTAATATTGAAGACCGTATTATCTTCAAAAATTAAATACTGGCCCTTTATTCCTTTTAACACACCATTAAACTCTCTTGTTTTTTGGAGATTAAGGCTTTTCACTTTAACCGGATATTGTAAAACCGGAAACTCCATATGGCTTTCCTGATTATTTTCGATATAATAGTTAGCCGCTTCTTCGGGTATGTATTTGCTTAACTTATTTCGCCATTCAACCAAATCTACATCTTCAATCGTATTTGTAAGCATTTTACGCCAATTGGTCTTATCGCTGACATGTTCCTTTAAGGCAAGTTCTGTTATACCGGCCAAATAACGGTTGGGAACCTCAACAATTTCGATGGCCTCATGTGCTCCCTGATCGATCCATCTTGTGGGGATTTGTGTTTTCCGTGTAACACCCACCTTTACATTACTGGAATTTGCCAGGTATACAATATGAGGTTGTAATTGCACTTTTTTTTCATATTCTAAATCTCGGTCTTCTTTATTTAAATGTGCCAAACTAAGTTCTGGCCTCATTATCCAGTCACCTGCGGCAGGAGTTTCAAAAAAACAATTTTGACAATAACCTTGCCTGAAAATAGGCCTGTCCTCATTACAATTCAGGCACTGATATTTTATAAAATTAAACTGTAATCTTTTGTCCAACACCTGATTGACGTTTAAAAAGTCATCATTAAATATCAAATAATACTGAATAGGTTGGCCTATTTCAGATTGCATCTTGCGCAATACGCCTTCATAACGCATGAATGGTAATTTTTGTTAAAAATTCATTTGAAAATACTAACTTTAGCAGTTAGATTTAGATCGCTAAAGATACCCAAAAATGCCTATACCTTTATTTAATTCTATAGCTTCATGGCTTTTAAAAAAACGCTATCACCAGATAGAACTTTTTCTTAAGTACCCTGGCGAAGTACAGGAGGAAGTATTGTTTCAATTATTGGGAATTGCTGAAGATACAAAGATTGGCAGGAAGCATGAATTTGGTTCAATTGCAAGCTATAAGACTTTTGCTGAACGTATACCTATTGTTTCCTATGAGGAAATAGAACCTTTAATAGAGCGCACCAGAAGAGGAGAACAAAACATCTTTTGGCCAACTAACATTAAGTGGTTTGCAAAAAGTAGCGGGACAACTAATGCAAAAAGTAAATTTATTCCCGTAAGTGCTGAGGCATTGGAAGATTGTCATTATAAATCAGGAAAGGACTTATTATGCCTTTATTTAAACAATAATGAGAATTCTCAGTTATTTACAGGTAAAAGCCTTCGCTTAGGAGGTAGCAAGGAGTTATACGAAGATAACGGTACATTTTTTGGCGATCTTTCGGCTATTTTAATAGATAATATGCCATTTTGGGCAGAATTGAGTAGTACCCCAAGTAGTAGAGTTTCTCTGATGGGCGAATGGGAATCTAAAATGAATGCTATTATACAGGAAAGCATCCATGAAAATGTTACCAGTTTGGTTGGTGTTCCATCCTGGATGTTAGTTCTGTTAAATAAAGTATTGGAAGAAACGGGTAAGAAGGACTTGTTGGAGATATGGCAAAACCTGGAAGTATATTTCCATGGCGGAGTGAGTTTTAATCCATATCTGGAACAATACAATAATCTACTCCCAAAGAAAAGTTTTAACTATTATGAAATTTACAATGCGTCTGAAGGGTTTTTTGCCATTCAGGACAGGAATAATGCAGATGATTTATTATTAATGCTTGATTATGGGATTTTTTACGAGTTCATTCCGATGGAGGCCTATGGTCTTCCAGATCAAAAAGTGATTCCATTATGGGAGGTGAAGGAGAATAAGAATTATGCCATTATAATTACTACCAATTCCGGACTTTGGCGTTATAAAATAGGGGATACAGTTCGTTTTACATCTACCAATCCTTACAGGATAAAGATTACGGGCAGAACCAAACACTATATAAATGCTTTCGGGGAGGAACTAATTATTGAAAATGCTGAAGAGGCACTTAAAAATAGTTGTCAAAAAACCGGTGCCGAAATTATGGATTATACTGCAGCTCCCGTTTTTATGTCTCAGAAAGAAAAAGGGGCGCACGAATGGATAATAGAATTCCGAAAGGCTCCGGAAGAAATTCAATACTTCACAGAGGTACTGGACAATGCGCTAAAATCACTAAACTCTGATTATGAGGCCAAGAGATACAATAGTATGACCTTAAAAATGCCTAAAGTTCATATGGCCAGAAAAAACCTTTTCTATGACTGGTTAAAGTCTAAAGGAAAATTGGGCGGCCAACATAAGATTCCCCGATTGTCCAATGAGAGGATCTATGTAGATGAATTATTAGATATGAACAGATAGAAAACACAGATCAATCTACTGCCTCTTAATTCAGACTATTATTGATTACGCTAGTATATCGATGAAATGCACCAACTGAACAAAAAAATTGTTGAATTAGGCAATAAATGATCATTTTGCAACTCGAAACTTAACCCGTTTATTAATAAACATTACTTTTATGGCAGAGCGATTAGTTGTTTTATCCGACATGTGGGGTGCGAAAAAAGGACTTTGGATTACTTCGTATCTAGGCTATTTACAACAATATTTTGATATTGTTTTTTATGATAGCCTCCAACTTTCCGATATAAATCTTAAAAGTTATACAGCTGAAAATGTAAAAGAAGCATTTTGCAATGGAGGTATGAATACAGCATTGGCTCAACTTTTAATAAAAGAAAGAGAAGAAAGCCATTACCTTACTTTTTGTGCAGGTGGTACTATTGCCTGGAATGCTGCTTTATGTGGGTTACCAATAAAGTCACTAACGGCAATTTCTCCCATGAATCTCCATTTACAAACAGAAAAACCTAATTGTAATATTAATTTACTTTATGGTGAATATCAGGAAGATAAACCCAGCCCAGAATGGGCGTCCGATATGGATGTGAATATGGAAATTATCCCAAAATTCGGCAGGGAATTATATAGTGATGACAAAATAATCCAAAAGGTAAGTCTGAATTTACTACAAGCCTTATTAAAAAATACGCTTAGTACTATGAAACGGCCTTTAGTTTCTTAATAGTTTCATAGGACAATTTATTCTCTGCATAAGGTTTAGTTACCTTAAATTCGGTTTCATCGCTACTTGGAAGTTCAAACATTGCATCTGTAAAAACAGCTTCGCATAATGATCTTAAACCTCTGGCTCCTAGCTTATACTCAACCGCCTTTTCAACGATATATTCCAATGCTTGTTCAGTAATCTTAAAACTAATGCCATCCATGGCAAATAATTTTTCGTACTGTTTTATAATAGCATTTTTGGGTTCAGTTAATATAGCTCTTAAGGTTTTTTCATCCAGAGGATTCATATGTGTAAGCACAGGTAGCCTTCCAATTATTTCAGGAATAAGCCCAAATTCTTTTAGATCTTTTGGTATTATATATTGAAGTACATTGGTATTATCCAAACTTTCTTCAATTTTTGCAGCACTATAACCAATTGCTTGCATATTCAAACGTTTGGTTATAATCCGCTCTATTCCGTCAAAAGCACCACCTGCGATAAACAGGATATTTTCTGTATTAACTTCTATAAATTTTTGATCGGGATGTTTTCTTCCGCCTTTAGGTGGCACATTTACCATAGTTCCCTCCAATAATTTAAGTAACCCTTGTTGAACACCTTCCCCGGAAACGTCACGAGTAATAGAAGGATTATCACTTTTACGGGCTATTTTGTCAAGCTCGTCAATGAAAACAATTCCTCTCTCCGCTTTTTCCAGATTGTAATCTGCAGCCTGTAAAAGCCGGGTTAGGATACTTTCCACATCTTCACCTACATATCCTGCCTCAGTTAATACTGTGGCGTCCACTATAGCTAGTGGCACGTTAAGCATTCTGGCAATGGTTTTGGCCATTAATGTTTTACCGGTACCCGTTTGGCCTACCATCACAATATTACTTTTTTGTATCTCTACATCGTCATCTTTGGAATGAGGCTGTAAAAGCCTTTTATAGTGATTATAAACTGCCACGGATAATACCTTCTTTGTGCGTTCCTGACCAATGACGTAGGTGTCCAGGAAGCTTTTTATTTCCTTAGGTTTTTTTAAGATAAGATCTGTAGACAGGTCGTCATTCTTTGATTGCTTAGATTCTTCGGCAACAATACCGTGCGCCTGTTCTATACATCTATCACAAATATGTGCATCCAAACCTGCAATCAATAGATTGGTCTCAGGTTTTTTTCTTCCACAAAAAGAACATTCCAGGTTTTCCTTAGCCATAACTTTAACTAGATTTCTAAACAATAACGAAGCAAAAGCAATTTTGGTTCATTAAAATAAGCCCATAACACCATAAATATGGGTATTTCGTCGAAATTAATCCTTATCCCTTTCTAAAATTTCGTCAATCATACCATAATCTTTAGCTTCTTGAGCTTTCATCCAATAATCCCGATCGCTATCTTCATATACCTTATCAAATTTTTGTCCAGAGTGTTTAGATATAATATGGTATAATTCATCCTTAATTTTTACTACTTCAATGGCAGCAATCTCTATATCACTTGCTTGTCCCTGGGCTCCGGACATCGGTTGGTGTATCATTACCCGTGAATGTGTCAAACCGCTGCGTTTACCTTTTTCTCCTGCGCAAAGAAGAACGGCAGCCATAGACGCAGCCATTCCAGTACATATAGTTGCCACATCCGGTTTAATAAATTGCATGGTATCATAGATCCCAAGCCCGGCATAGACACTACCTCCCGGAGAGTTTATATAAATCTGAATATCTTTTGATGAATCTGCACTGGCCAGAAAAAGTAGTTGCGCCTGCACAATATTGGCTACCTGGTCATTAATTCCTGTCCCTAAAAAAATGATACGGTCCATCATGAGCCTCGAGAAAACGTCCATTGCTATTGCATTCAATTGCCTTTCCTCAATAATATTTGGTGTCATGTTAACCGGATACATACTGCTTATTATACGCTCGTAGTACATGCTGTTTATACCTTGGTCCTTGATGGCATAATTTTGAAATTCTTTTCCGAAATCCATATTTAATTTGATATTTTTAAATAAAAAAAAGGTGCCGAAATTACTGCTTTCGGCACCGTAAAGATACTTAATTTATTTTTTAAAATTAACCGTAAACCTCTTTCACGAAATTATCATAGGTAACTTCTTTTTTCTTCAAATTGGCCTTCTCTTTATAAAGTGAAATTAGTTTTTGGCTCATTAGCTGCTCAGATAGTCTTTTTACTTCATCCTGATTACTCAAAACTCTGGTAGCGATATTGTCTAATTCATCTTCCTGCGGATTTAACTGGCCGTATTGCGCCATTTGAGATTTAATAAAGCCTTTAGCAAACTCTTTTAATTCGTCAAATTGGATTTCAATGCCGTTATCTTTAATGATTTTCCCTTCAATTAATTGATAACGTAGTCCTTTTTCAGACTTCTCATATTCATCATTGGCCTCTTCCTCGGATAGTGATTTTTCCCCCGTGGTCTGGATCCATTTTTTAAGGAATCCGGATGGAAGATCAAATTTTATGGTATCAATAAGCCGCTCTGTAACATCATTCAATAGTTTCTGATCTGCCTGTTGTTCAAATTGTTTCTCCGAATCTTCTTTTATTCTTTCTCTGAGCGCTTTTTCTGAAGTAATGGTATCTTTTCCAAAAAGTTTATCAAACAATTCCTGATCTAAATTCGCAGACTCCCTTTCATTGATTTCCTCTATAGTAAAACTTACTTCTATATTCAATTTGTCTACCTTTTCCTTTGGAATTCCCAAAGCTCCTGATAATAAATAGTCTTCTTTAAAAAGGCCTTTGGTTTTCAAAATAACAGTATCACCAACTTTTTTCCCGCGAAGACCATCTATGGCCTTTTTGCTTTTCACTTTAGACATTTCAAGGTTAGACTTGTGTTCTATTTCCTCTTCTTCATTTTTAAAAGTACCAGTAATTTCATCGTTCTTGCCAACTTCAGATTTACTAATCAGTTTTCCGTATTGTTTTCTTATACGATCAACCTGCTCATCAATCATTTTCTTGTCAGCTACAATTTTATAATGAGTAATCGGTTTTTTTGTCTTTAGTGCTACTTCAAAATTGGGAGCGAGGCCCAATTCAAATTCAAAAGAAAAATCTTCTGCCTCCCAATTAAAATTATCCTGTTGTTTTGGAAGTGGATTTCCAAGGACATCTAGTTTTTCTTCCGTGAGATATTTATTAAGATTATCCTGTAAAAGTTTATTTACTTCGTCAACCAATACGGCTTTACCATATTGTTTCTTGATTAATCCCATAGGAACCTGACCTTTCCTGAACCCCGGAATATTCGCCTGTTTTTTATAATCCTTTAGGATTTTATCTACCTTGTCACTATAGTCATCTTTGGTTATTGCTACTTTTACAATGGCGTTTAACTCGTCTATCTGCTCTTTCTGAATATTCATCGATATCTCTGATTTGCTTTCTAAAATGGGATGCAAAAATAGGATATTTTATAAACAGGAACAAGTTTTTAAATAGCTGATTATCAAATCCTGAATCAGGGAATTTTATCCTCTTTTAAAAATGAGAAAAAAATAGATTCAAGGAAGGTTAATAGAAGGCTGAACAATAACGCCCACCAGATAGAATCTACGGTAAACCCGGTGACAAACTTATCTGCCAGCAATATAATCAGGGCGTTAATAATAAGTAAGAATAAGCCTAATGTTAGTATGGTTATGGGCAAGGTAAGTATTACCATAATAGGTTTAACAATAAAATTTAAAAGGCCTAATACAACGGCCACTATGATCGCCGTAGTATAGGAGTCTACTCCAACACCAGGCAGGATATTTGCCAGTATAACTACAGCAAGGGCACTCAACAAAATTCGTATAATAAGTTTCATATGTTTAGGTCTCTAGGATTAGTAAAAAGGGCACCATATTTATTGACACCTTTAAAAGTAGTAATATTTTTTATTATTTAATGTAGAGACCAGTTTAATCTAAGGGATCAATGCCAGGCCGGTGAGGCCCTTGTATTTTACAAATTCAGAAAGACCATAGATTTTTCAATAAATTGTTGCGGGTTTTCGGCATGTAACCAATGCCCTGCATCATCGATGGTTTCGAGCTGGGCTTTCGGAAAATATTGCTTAATTTCAGACAGGTCTTCAGTGGAAATGTACTCTGATCTGCTGCCTCTTAAAAATAGGGTAGGGCCCGTAAAGGATTCTGTATGGCCAAGGGATTCCCCAATTTCTTCCATTTTTTGCGACAGGACATCGAGGTTAAAACGAAAGGCTAATTTTCCTTTTTCTATCCAATGAAGGTTTTTTAATAAAAACTGCCTTATTCCCCAATCATGAAGATGTTCCGCAAGAAGAAAATCGGCCTGACTTCGAGAGGAAATTTCTTCCATTCGCAAGGTTTTTAAGGCATCAATAATATATTGATGATGAGGGGGATAAAATTTTGGAGAAATATCGGCAATTATTAATTTATCAACTAAATCTTGATGCTGACAAGCAAAGGTCATTGCCGTTTTACCACCCATAGAATGACCCAGGATACAAGCACTTGAAAACTTGTAATAGTTAAAATAGTGATTTAAATCTTCAGCGAGAATTGTATAATTAAACTCCTCTGACCAGAAGCTCTTTCCATGATTTCGTTGATCTATAAGATGAACTTCATAACCACGTTGTGCATATTGGGTACCCAGCGTTTTCCAATTATCGGACATACCTAAAAAGCCGTGCAATATCACCAGGGGTTTGCCTTTGCCTATAATATTTGAATGAAGTAAAGTCATTATTTCAATCGGTGTAAATACATATTAATTACATTTTCTAGCCCCAGATAAAGCGATTCACAAATTAGCGCATGCCCAATAGAGACCTCAAGAAGATGAGGAATTTTTTCCCTGAAATATTTTATATTATTCAGGCTTAAATCATGTCCGGCATTAATACCCAGGCCTAATTTATGAGCAGCATTTGCGGCATCAACGAAAGGTTGAATCCCAAGCTTTTTACCCGTTTCATAGCTCTTCGCATATTGTTCGGTATAGAGCTCAATTCTGTCGGCACCAGTATTGGCAGCACCGGTAACCATACTTATTACGGGATCTACAAATATGGAGGTTCGAATATTTTTTTCTTTAAAAATTCCAATGACTTCTTTTAAAAAGTCTTTGTGAGTAATTGGATTCCCCTCAATATTCAATTCAGTAGTTACTACTTCCCTGAGTTTAAGAGCGTCCTCGTATTTAATATGTCTTTCATCCGGTCGGGGATGAATAGTGATTCCCTGAGCACCAAAATCTTCTATATCGGCAACTACTTTTAAGAGATTTGGGACATTTCCACCTCGTGAATTTCTTAAAGTAGCTATTTTGTTAACATTAACACTAAGTTTTGTCATTTTACGATATTTATATTTTCCAGGACTCAAAAATACAAATTAGGCATACCTTTTGATATTTAAAATTAGTATTTTGCGTAAGATTTTAAGGACATGCAGATTCAATCCCATATTATTACTACAATTCCAGTTTTTAATCTGGAAGGATCACTTAATGAGGTTATTCATTTTTTTAAGCATACCACCTATTCACATGTGGCAATAGTTGAGAATAAAAACTTTTTGGGAGTTCTCTCGGAAAATGATCTTGAAACCTTTGAGAGTGACAAAAAAATAGAAGACTACAAATATAATCTTGAGTCGTTTTTTGTATTAAAAAGTACTTCATGGCTCGATGCTCTTGAAAAATTTGCCAGGAATGAATGCAATTTGTTACCGGTTTTGGATGATGAAAATCAGGTAATTGGTTATTATGACCTTAATGATATTGTTGGTGTTTTCATAGATACGCCATTCTTTACAGAACCGGGAGGAATACTGGTATTGGCAAAAGGCGTAAAAGATTATTCTTTTAGTGAAATATCTCAGATAGTTGAAAGTAATAATGCCAAGTTACTCGGGGCATTTATTACTGATATTCGAAATGATGTTATTAATATTACTATAAAAATCAGCACTGGTAATTTTAGTGAAGTGGTCCAAACTTTCCGGCGATACAATTACAATATACTCTTTGGTAACAAGGACGATCAGTTTATTGAGAATTTAAAAGAAAGATCGGATTATCTTGATAAATATCTTAATGTTTAAATTCTATGTGGGGAAGTGCTCTGAAAAAGTTGATTTTGCCCTTATTGTCCTACCCAATTAAAGGCTAATTACGTAAACCATTCTAATATGAAAATTGCAATATATGCTCAGATCTACGAGGGTGAGGCCTTAGATTATGTTGTGGAGTTACTGGATGAATGTAAAAATGTTGGGGCAGAAGTATATATTGAGTCGGACTTTTACGCTGAATTGTCTGCATCAAGACAAATAACAAGTTACAACACTTTCGATCGTGAAGTAGGTTTGGATCCGTCTTTTGAAATGTTTGTTAGCTTTGGAGGGGATGGAACTATTTTAAGAGCTATTACATATATTCGTGATTTGGGAATTCCCATAGTTGGAGTAAATACGGGAAGACTTGGTTTTCTATCCACTTTAAAAAAGGAAGAAGTCAGAAGAGTTGTTACCGAATTTGTATCGGGGGCGTATTCGATAGTCGAACGTAGTTTGGTAGAGGTGCATGCCGATTTTGATATCCCAGAATTCAGGGATATGAATTATGCATTGAATGAAGTATCTGTAAGCAGGAAGGATACTACTTCAATGGTAACTGTGGAAACACATCTTAATAATGCATATTTAACTTCTTATTGGGCAGATGGGCTTATAGTAGCAACGCCAACAGGATCTACAGGCTATTCTTTGAGTTGTGGAGGCCCCGTAATAATGCCGGGAGTACAATCACTGGTAATTACCCCAATTGCCCCCCATAATTTAAATGCAAGACCCCTGGTTATCTCAGACGACACTATCATCAGATTAAAAGTTTCGGGACGCGAAGAAAATCATCTTGTTTCATTAGATTCTCGAATCGCCACTATAGAAAATGGTAGAGAAATTACCGTTAAAAAAGCCGCATTTACAATAAAAATGATTACCTACACTTCTGAGAGCTTTTTGGAAACCATTAGAAACAAATTGCTATGGGGTCAGGATAAGCGGAATTAGATACTTCCTTAAAACAATAAAAAACTGCAAATACTGTTTATCAAAGGTAAATAGGGGTATTTAAGATATTAGTTGTAAAATACTATATTAATTATATTTGCAAACTTTTGAATTTAATGAGAGCGTTTATTGTTGTTTTTCTTTTACTTGGATTTGGCTTGATAAATGCCCAAACTTATGAAATTGGCGTTTATGCGGGGGGTACCAATAATATTGGAGATGTTGGCAGAACAAACTATATAGCACCTTCGGGTCCGGCATTTGGCGGTATTTTTAAGTGGAATAAAAGTAAACGTTATGCTTGGAGAGCTAGCGTAATTTATGGAGAGTTTACAGCCGATGATTCAAAATCAAGTATTTCTTCCAGACGCCAAAGGGCCTATAAGATGGATAATTCTGTATTAGAGGCTTCTGCAGGACTAGAATTTAATTTTGTTGAATATAATTTACATAAATTGGGACCTGCATTTACCCCATATTTGTATACCGGTATTACGTATTTCCGATATGGGTATAAATATTTTGATGCGGGGCAGGTGCAGGATTTAGATCAAAAAGATGGTGCTTTTGCTATTCCAATGACTGTTGGTATGAAGGCAAGGTTGTCGCAGTTTTTGATTATAGGTGCAGAAATTGGCGCACGATTGACTTTTACTGACAATTTAGATGGCAGTAATCCGGAAGGATCTAATTTTGAACAGTTTGCATTTGGAAATATTTTTAGTGATGATTGGTACGTTTTCTCAGGAATTACATTAACTTATACCTTTGGTAGAAAACCATGTTCCGATTGTTTTGAGTAACACTTATGATGAATACTAATGATGATTTAAAAAACGGGAAACTTCCAAAACATCTGGCTATTATAATGGATGGTAATGGCAGATGGGCAAAACAAAAAGGGCGATTACGTGTTTTTGGTCATGAGCATGGTGTTAAAGCAGTTCGTGATGTAGCTGTAAACTGTTCTAAGATTGGAATTAAGTACCTTACTCTATATGCCTTTTCTACAGAAAACTGGAAACGACCTAAAATAGAAGTTGATACCTTAATGAAATTATTGGTATCATCCTTAAAAAAAGAACTTCCTACTCTTAATGAGAATGATATTAAACTAAATGCCATTGGCAATATTGAATCTCTTCCCTCCAGGGCGCTCGCAGAACTTAATGAAGTAATGGCCAAGACAAGTCAGAATTCAACAATGACTCTGACTCTTGCTCTAAGTTATGGTTCGAGAGAAGAGATTAAAAATGCTATTCAAAGCATTAGTGTCAAAGTTAAAAATAATATAATTTCTCCCGAAAATATTGATGAAACCATTATTAATAACCATCTTTACACGCGAAATTTACCAGATGTAGACTTGCTAATCCGGACCAGTGGTGAACACAGGATTAGCAATTTTTTACTTTGGCAGATTGCGTATGCTGAATTATATTTTATTGATGTATTTTGGCCCGATTTTAAAGAGCATCATTTGTTAGAGGCTATAAAAAATTACCAGCACAGAGAACGAAGATTTGGAAAAACTAGCGAACAACTCAACTAGCGATATGAATAAGTTCATATCACTTGAACTTCTGATTTTATTTTTACTACTCATTTTTACTACTTTCAGTTCTGCTCAGGAAACTACCTATGGAAATGGTAAAAAGTATATACTTGGGGGACTTGAAGTTAAAGGATTGCAAAGTTATAATGAGCAGACGGTCAAAACATTTACCGGACTTAGGGAGGGCCAGCCGATTACGGTTCCTGGTGATCAAATTAGTGCGGTAATTAAAAAGCTATGGGATCTTGAATTGTTTAGTGATATTAAATTCTATATCTCAAATATTGACGGAGATAAGGTTTTCCTGGAACTTGATATAGTGGAAAGGCCAACTTTATCTAAGGTTACGGTTTATGGGATTAAGAAGAAAAAAATTGATGAGATAATTAAAGAAACAGACCTTAAAAAAGGAAAAAAGGTAACGGAGAGTTTTATTTCCAATACCAGAAACTATATTGAGAATAAATATAAAAAAGATGGCTATCTAAATGCCAAGGTTACAATTGCTACGGCTGTAGATACATCAGACACCAATGCCGAAAGCATGGTGGTTAATATCAAAATAGGGGATAAGGTTAAGATTAAAAATATTACTATTGAGGGTAATAAAATGCTCTCTGACAAACAGCTTCGCAAAGCACTGAAGAATACTAAGAAAGCTCAATTTGGCAGGGTTTGGAAAAAATCAAAATTTATTGAAGCTGACTATAAGGAAGATCTCGCAGCAATGGTCGATAAATTTGCTGAGAAAGGTTACAGGGATGCAAGAGTGATTGAAGATTCAATTTCCATAGTCAATGCCAAGAAAATAAATATAGATATTAAAGTTGAGGAGGGGAATAAATACTATTTTGGGAAAATAGATTTTGTAGGAAATTCAGTTTATACTGATCGTCAGCTAAATAGGGTTCTGGGTATTAAAAAAGGAGAAACATACAATGGCGTACTTCTGAGAGAACGCATTGCGGATGAAAGTAAACCTGATGCTGAAGATATCACCAACCTCTATCAGAATAATGGCTATTTGTTCTCACAAATAAATCCGGTTGAAGTATCCGCACAGAACGATACTATTAATTTTGAGATCAGGATTATTGAAGGGAAGGAGACTTTTTTAAATCATGTCTATATTGAAGGGAATGACAAAACCAATGATCATGTCATTTATAGAGAATTAAGAACTCGTCCCGGACAGAAATACAGTAAAGACAACATTGTTCGAAGTGTTAGGGAATTGGGGCAACTCGGCTTTTTTGATGCCGAGCAAATAAAACCCGATATTTTAAACCCGGATCCCAATGCGGGGACGGTTGATTTGAAGTATAGCCTTGTGGAATCCGGATCGAGCCAGATAGAGTTACAAGGAGGTTATGGCGGCGGCGGATTTATTGGCACCCTTGGCTTGTCTTTTAATAACTTTTCTATAAAAAACATATTTAATCCGAAAGCCTATAAACCGGTTCCTATGGGTGATGGGCAAACATTTGCTTTGCGTTTGCAAGCCAGTAGGACATTCAGAGTATATAGTCTTAACTTTTCAGAACCCTGGCTTGGAGGTAAAAAACCAGTGAGGTTTAATATGTCGTTTTCCAGGACTCAGCAGTTCTTAGCATCTTTTGACAGCTCTGGAAGGGTTCAGGTAAATAAAGATCAGCAATTTTCCATTACGGGCATTTCCGTTGGACTTGCGAAGAGATTGCAATGGCCAGATGATTTTTTTACAATATCTCATTCATTGGGATATCAATTATATGATTTTCAAAACTACAATTCCGGCCTCTTTCAGTTTGGTAATGGGAAATCTAATTCCCTTGCCTATACTTTAGGTATATCCAGAAGTTCGGCGGGACCTGGACGAATATTTCCGTTATCAGGGTCTATTTTTGAAGTGACCGCCAAGTTAACACCACCTTATTCTCTTTTTAGCAATAAAGACTTTAGAGCATTGCAGGACCGAAGTATTGAGTTGAGTGTGTTAGGTCAGGAACGCCCTTTAACTCAGGAAGAAATTAATGAACAGGAGACAATAGAGCAGCAGAGATTTAAGTGGTTAGAGTATTTTAAGATTAAATTTAAAGGAGATTGGTATACGCGAATAGTTGGTAAGTTAGTATTGCGTACAAATATTGAGTTTGGTTTTCTGGGAAGTTATAACAGTGCTGTGGGAGAAGTACCTTTTGAACGATTCTTTATGGGAGGAGATGGTCTTGGAGGTAATTTTACTTTAGATGGCAGAGAGACTATTCAATTAAGAGGATACGAGAATAATTCCATAACACCAGTTGATCCTGTCACAGGGCAACAGGATGGTGGAATTGTATTTAATAAGTATTCCCTGGAACTTCGATATCCATTAACTTTAAAGCCTTCTGCATCTATATATGCCTTAACTTTTTTAGAAGCAGGAAATAATTTCAACAATTTTCAGGAATATAATCCGTTTCTTTTAAAACGATCGGCCGGAGTGGGTGTCCGCATATTTATGCCGGCCTTTGGTCTATTGGGAATTGACTTTGGTTATGGTTTTGATGAAGATGACCGTATACAGTCCGTAGGCACTGGTCCAAGCGGATGGCAAACACACTTTATTATAGGGCAACAGTTCTAACCTCGAAATATTTTCCAATAAAACTTTAGTGTAATCCACTCATTTTAAAATAATTAGTATTTTTGGCACGATATTTTCTATGTAATAAAACGAATTAAATGATGAAGACAAAAGTTCTTTTAGTAGCTGTAGGTTTATTGCTTTGGTCTAACACATTTTCGCAACGGGGTGTAAGAATAGGTTATGTAGACATGGAGTATATTCTTGAAAATGTAGAAGAATACAGAGATGCAAGCGAGCAGTTGGAAAATAAAGTCCAACGATGGAAAATAGAAATTGAGCAGAAGCAAAGCGAAGTTGATCAAATGAAGAAGGATTTGATGGCGGAAAAAGTGTTGTTGACAAATGAACTTATCCTTGAACGAGAGGAAGAAATTCAAATTCTGGAAAAGGAAATGCTTGAATACCAGCAAAATCGATTTGGACCTAATGGCGATTTGGTCCTGCAAAAGAAAAGGTTAATTCAGCCTATACAGGATCAGGTTTTTAATGAAGTACAAAAAATTGGAACCAATAAAAAGTACGATTTTATTTTTGATAAATCGGCGGATGTTGTAATGTTGTACTCCCAAAAAAGACATGACATAAGTGAATTGGTGCTGAGGGGAATAGCGCGGACCAGGAAGGTTAGTGCACCAAAAGCAAAGGCGAAGACGAAAAGCCAGTTAGAAACCTTTGAAGGCGATCCTGAAGAAGAGGAAATAAGTGATGCCCTTCTCGAGAGACAGACAATGGCAAAGCAGGCGGAAGAAACAAGAATTAAAACTGCCGACGAGCGGAGGGAAGAACAACTTAGAATAAGAGAAGAGCGTAAAAAAGCTTATGAAGAAAGAAGAAATAAATTATTAGAAGAACGGGAAGCTAAGAGGAAAGAAAAAGAAGAAGAAAGAAAACAAGTAATTAAAAAGAACGAAGACACTAAAAACTAAACTCGAAATTAATTAAATTAACATTCAAATAGTAAATTCAGAAATCATGAAACAGTTTAAAAAAGTAGCAATAGCCATAGTTTTATTAGTAGCCGCTACTAGTTTTGTAAATGCACAAAACAAAATCGCTCATATCAATGTAACAGAATTATTGGGTGAGATGCCAGAAATGAAGGCCGCGCAGGCAGAGCTACAAAAACTACAGGAAACATACAGGGCAGATATTGAAAGTTCTATGACAGAGTTAAAGAATAAATATACTCAGTACTCCAATGAAGCTACTACAAAATCTGAAGAAGAGAATCAAAAAAGAGCTCAGGAACTTCAGGGTTTTGAAAAAAATATTGGGGACGCGCAACAAGCGGCACAACAGGAATTAGCTAAAAAGCAAGCAGAATTATTTGAGCCCATTTCTATAAAGGCAAAAGCAGCCATAGAAAAAGTAGCTGCTGCTCAAGGATATGATTATGTGATAGATGCTACCCAGGGTGGTGGTTTAATTGTTGCAAAAGGAAAGGATCTTTTAGCCGAAGTAAAACAGGAATTAGGATTTTAATTTTTACTTTGTATAACTTAACATTAAAACTGTCCTTTTAAGGGCAGTTTTTTTGTTTAATTTTTTTTAAAGAGAAGTAAACTTCAAATCTTTTATGATCAACAGGCAATCTAGTACTAATAGAGTAACTGGGAGAAGGTTGTTTTATAATATCTTATTAGGTACTGAATGCTTGTTTTAGGAATGTATAACTTTGTTAGCGAAAATTATTTATAGTAAACCGCATTTTACATGAATGCAAAACCCATAGGTATTTTTGATTCTGGAGTAGGAGGTACTTCCATATGGAAGGAAATACATGCTCTATTGCCTTATGAGAATACTATTTATCTCGCAGATAGTAAGAATGCACCTTATGGTCAAAAAACCAGAGAAGAAATAATTGCTTTAAGCGTTAAGAACACTGAACTTTTGCTAGCAAGGGGTTGTAAACTCATTGTTGTTGCCTGCAATACAGCTACCACTAATGCAATATCACATTTACGAGAAAATTACAAGGTCCCTTTTATAGGTATTGAGCCAGCTATTAAACCGGCGGCTCTTAATTCCGGAACAGGAACGGTGGGAGTATTGGCAACAAAAGGAACTCTAAGCAGCAGTCTCTTTTTAAAAACCTCAAAGGATCATGCTGGCGAAATAACCATTGTTGAGAAAGAAGGTATTGGCCTTGTTCCATTAATTGAAGCTGGAAAAATAAATACTACTGAGACCAAAGAATTATTGATTAGCTACATTAAGCCTATGCTCGAAGCAAATATCGATCATATTGTTTTGGGGTGTACACATTATCCCTATTTAATTCCAGTTTTAAGGGAATTATTACCACCTCATGTGAACATAATTGATTGTGGCGCCGCTGTGGCAAAGCAAACTATGGCGGTACTAAATAAAGAAAATCTCCAAAATCCTAAAAAAACCCCTGGCAATATTCAGTTTTATACCAATAAGGATACAGAGATCTTAACTTCTTTTCTGAAAGATGTTGATGAAATTAAGCAAATTACATATCTAAATTTTTGAAGCTACTGTCGGCAAAATAAACTTTATCCCTGGCAATTAATATGGTTTATACGAAGGTTGAAATTGGAAATTTTAAATTTTCCCTATAGTATCCGTCTTCGGTATGTTAGATACGTAAAGTTGTAATTATGTCTTTCATCACTTGGGTGAAATTCCTCCCTGGTTCGTTTCCATATTTTTTCATCTATTTCCGGAAAATAGGTATCAGCTTCAAAAGTTTCATGGACTCTGGTGATTTCCAGGATATCGGCATGAGGCATCCCCAAATCATAGATTTCTCCACCACCTATAATATATGATATGTTATCATTATGAACCAGTTTCAAAGCTTCATCCATAGAATGAACCACAATACATGAGGGCAAATCCAGACTGTAATTGCTGTCTCGTGTAATAATTATATGCGTCCGATTTGGAAGTGGTTTTGGAAAACTTTCAAATGTCTTCCTGCCCATAATAATTTTATGACCAGTTGTTAATTGCTTAAAACGTTTAAAATCGTTTGGAAGGTGCCAGAGAAGATCATTATCCTTTCCCAAAGCATTATTCATCCCAATGGCGGCTATCATAACAATTTTACCCACTAATCTTTTTTTTTATAATTAGTCATTGGAAAATCGGTTTCAATTTCGTTTTGAAGTTCCTTAATACGCTGCCTTTGTTTTGCGATTAATTTTTCACGCTGTTCACGTTCCCAGTCAATCCCCATAAATTTTTCGGTGACATAGACATTTACTATATGGACAACAAACAAGAAAGCCCAAAAAGTAATAGCCCATATAAACCAGTTATATTCCTCACCGTATTTTAATATTTTGTTGATTAAAATAAGAAATACACTCCCTATAAGAAATAGTACAAAATGAACGTATAGATTTTTTTTTTGCTTAATTCGTTTATGCGCATACTCTAGCTGTTCATGCTGTTCTCTATCTATAGTGGCCTCACTTTTATTTTTGGAAAACATTCTAATAGCTATCTTTAGACACAAAGATACAGTAAATCAAAAATTACAATAACTATCAATGATTCTAAATAATAGAAAATCGTATCCTGTCCTTAACCATTGTATTTACGTAAATACTGCCGCATATGGTCTTTTGAGCGACGAGCTTTTGGAGTGGCGTCAAAATCACGATTTGGATTATCTAATTGGTGGTAGTTCTTTGAAAATTGAGAGTTTAGGCTTAATAAGCGAAGCAAGAGAAATGGTTGGAAAGTTTTTTAACTGTAAGAGGGATCTGGTGGCCTTGGTTCCAAATTTTTCCTTAGGGCTGAATATACTTCTGGAAGGCTTAGATAGTGGAGAACATATATTGCTACTTAAAAATGACTACCCTTCTGTTAATTGGCCTTTTGAAAGTCGGGGTTTTGAAATTTCTTATGCTAAAATAGATGAAAAGTTAGAAAATAATATTTTAGAAAAAGTCAGGACTAATGCCATAACGGTATTGGCTCTTAGCTTAGTTCAATGGATAAACGGCATACGTGTGGACCTGGGTTTCCTAAAATCATTAAAAAAAGAGTTCCCACAGCTTCTTATCATTGCAGACGGCACTCAATTTTGCGGTGCTTTTGCAATGGACTTTGAAAATTCGGGGATCGATATATTAGGGGCGAGTGGGTATAAATGGCTGTTGGCAGGAACGGGTAATGGATTTATGTTATTTAAAGATTCAGCCAAAAGAAGATTCACAATTAAAACCACTGGATTTAATTCCGCTAATGCCGTTCTCACCGCTAAGAGTGCTATACCCTTTAATAAACACTTTGAGCCAGGACATCTGGATAGTCTAAATTTTGGAAGCCTGAAATGTGCATTGGGAATACTGAACGATATGGGGATGAAAGAAATTACAGCTCATAACGAGAACTTAAGTAAAAAGGCTAGTAAGGGTTTTGACGAATTAGGTCTATTAAATAAAGATGTTAGCCATAGAAATCAGCATAGTACCATTTTTAACATTAAAGGCAGTAATGTCTTATTCAACCATTTAATCAAAGAAAATGTAGTCTGCTCCAGACGTGGAGAAGGCATCCGACTTAGTTTTCATTACTATAATACAGATAAAGACATAGATTCCATTTTAGAGATCATTAGAAAAATGTAGTAGTAATTACCTACTTGAAAAAAGAACCACTCCATTTTTACTAAAATGAACTAAAATGCTATAATATTATAAGAAATTAATAAATATGATATTAATCATTGGCAATGAGGGATTTAATGTATTATTTTTGCAGCGTAATAACAAAAATTAAAAAATTATGTCAATCGCAAAACAATATTTAAAAACAAAGCCGATATGCAAAGTTACTTTTACAGTACCTGCTGAGGATGCAAAAAAAGTTGCTGTAGTTGGAGATTTCAATAATTGGAATCCTAAAGGAAGCATGTTGAAAAAACTTAAAAACGGAACTTTTAAAGGAACTTTTGATTTTCCGAAGGAAAATACTTACGAGTTTAGATACCTCGTAGATGGAAATTATGTTAATGAAACAGAAGCAGACCGTTACCAGTGGAATGAATTCGCTGGTTCAGAAAATGCTGTATTAGATCTGTAATTAACAATTAGCATTAAAGAAACCGGGATGTTCTATTAACATCCCGGTTTTTTTATTCAACAATTTCTACGCCTTTCCAAAAAGCTACTGACCCCTTTATTTGTTTTGCCAGTTCACTGATCTCAGGGTAATACCAAGCCGCATCTTTGTTTTCCGCTCCATTAACTTCCAGGGTATAATATGATGCTACACCTTTCCACGGGCATGTGCTATTTGTTGTACTCGGTTTAAAAAATTCTTTTTTAATGCTTTCAGCCGGAAAGTAATGATTATTCTCAACCACAATTGTATCGTTACTTTCAGCAATAATTGTATTATTCCATATGGCTTTCATAATTATTTTTTTAAAATATAGTTTTTATAAAATTTATTCTCATCACTAAAAATTCTGCTTATCTGCATTCCAGCTTTATCAGCTAACCATGCGACTATATTGTCGTCATATTTTTGCGAAATTTCTGCATGTATAGTTTCCCATGCATTAAAAGTTACAGTAAGATCAAGCCCGTTAATATGAATTGTCTGATTTTCCTTGGATACCAAATAACTTTTAGCAGTCCCTGTTTCCGGATCATATACTTCCCAATGTTTGAACTTATCGAGATCAAAGTTGGCACCCAACTCACTGTTTATTCTGGCCAGCAAATTTTTATTAAATCTTTCGGTAACCCCTGCATTATCATTATATGCATTTAAGATGGTCTGCGGATCTTTTTTTTGATCAAAGCCAATAAATAAAAGATCATCGTCATTCATTAATTTTTGAATACTCGTCAAAAATTCCACCGCCTGCGGATGAAGTAAATTACCAATATTTGAACCCAGAAACATAATAACCTTCCTCTTGTGTTCCATGGAACAGAGCTGTTCAAGGGTTTCAAAATAGGTTCCCTGTAAAGACTTTACATTTACCGATGGAAGTTCATTGCTTATGGATTCCTCAAGTTGATTCAGAGCATTCTCGCTAATATCTATGGGGACATACTGAAAGGGAACCCCCTCAGCCGCAAGTTGTCTCAACAGAATTTTGGTTTTCTTTCCATCTCCCGCGCCCAGTTCAATAAGGTCGAATTCCTTTGAATCTTTAAAAAATGCCCGGCATATTTCATCTTTAAACTTATCAAGAATTTGATACTCGCTATTTGTCAGATAGTATTCTGGCATGTCCATAATTTCCTGAAACAACTTATCTCCTTTTGCATCATAGAAATATTTTGATGATAAATGTTTAGGAAAATCAGTAAGTCCTTTATAGACATCTTTATGGAATTCAGATGTTGAAATCAATGTGGTTTTTTGTTGCATGATGCTTTTGTCGTAATTATTTGGCCAACCTTAACCCGGTATACTGCCATCTTAGATGGGGGTGAAAAAAATTACGGTACGTAGGGCGCGTATGATTAGACGGCGTGGCGAAAGATCCTCCACGAAGGACTTTCTGACTTACCATGAATTTACCATTATACTCACCCAATGCTCCCTCTTCTTTCTGATAACCAGGGTAAGGCAGGTATGTGCTTTCTGTCCATTCCCATCGGTCGCCCCATGGGAAATATTTTTGCGCTACTTCCCATTCAAATTCAGTTGGCAAGCGGTAACCCTTCCATTGTGCAAAGGCAAAGGCCTCATAATACGAAAGATGAGAAACTGGAGTATTTGGACTAATTTTTCGCAGTCCTTCAAGGGTATAGTTATGCCATTCTCTGTTAATATTATGCCAGTATAGGGGGGAAATAATCTGATTTTTGCAAACCCAATCCCATCCTTCGGCATGCCACAATTCAAAAGAATTATACCCGCCATCATTAATAAATTCCAAATATTCCTTATTGGTTATAAGTTTATTTGAAATTTCGTAAGCATGCAAATACACCTTATGTCTTCCTAATTCATTGTCAAAGCAAAAATTATCCAGGTCGTGGCCAATTTCATATATGCCGGCATCAATTGAAACCCAATCCTGTTGGTGACTTTCTTCCCTGTGTTCATTAATTGTATCTGTATAAGCTGGTAAAAGTGGATTATTACCGAGAATGTATTTTATATCCGTTAATAACAGTTCCTGATGCTGCTTTTCGTGGTGTATACCAATTTCTAAAAGTTGAAGAAGTTTCTCGTCTGGTTCAGTATCCAAAAGTGTTTTGATAGCATTAGTCACATAATTTCTATAATTATATACCTTTTGGACTGATGGTCTTGAAAGATTGCCACGGTCTGCGCGGATGACTCTTTTTCCCACAGTTTCATAATAGCTGTTGAATACAAATGAAAAGTCTTCATCGTAAACCTTATAATCCTTTAAATAAGGTTTTAACAGAAACTCTTCGAAGAACCAGGTCGAATGTCCAAGATGCCATTTAGGTGGGGAAACATCTTCTACGGGCTGAACCACATAGTCCTCAATTTCCAAAGGGGCACATATGGTTTCACTTTCTTTTCTGGTGATTAGGAATGTGTCCAGGAGTGTCTCGGTAACGAGCATAGCGCAATTTTTCTTTTAAATATAGGGATTTATGCGCGGAGATAAAATTATTTAATAATTACACAGCTACTGCTCCTTTGATATGCGGATACGGATCGTAATATAACAGCTTAAAATCTTCAAATTTAAAATCAAAGATATTTTCGACTTCAGGATTGAGGACCATTTTTGGCAATGGTCTGGGTTCTCTGCTAAGTTGCAGTTCTATTTGCTCTAAGTGATTGTTGTATATATGTGCATCGCCAAAAGTATGGATAAATTCACCAGGGGCATAACCACAAACCTGAGCCATCATAAGAGTAAAGAGGGCATAGGAAGCGATATTAAAAGGAACCCCTAAAAAAATGTCGGCACTTCTTTGGTATAACTGACAGGATAATTTTCCATCAGAAACATAAAACTGAAAAAAAGCGTGACAGGGGGGAAGTGCCGCTTTTCCGTTAGCAACATTTTCAGAAAAAGATTTTGAAGTATCTGGTAATACACTTGGGTTCCAAGCGGTGACAAGCATCCTGCGGCTATCAGGATTTTCTTTTAAGGTTTTAATGACCTCTGTAATCTGGTCTATATTCTCTCCATTCCAATCACGCCACTGATGACCATATACAGGTCCTAATTCCCCATTTTCATCTGCCCATTCGTTCCAGATCCGGACGCCATTTTCCTGCAGGTAATTAATATTGGTATCCCCTTTTAAAAACCATAGCAATTCATAAATGATCGATTTCAAATGCAGTTTTTTGGTGGTAACCATTGGAAAACCTTCACTGAGGTCAAAACGCATTTGGTAGCCAAAGACACTATAAGTGCCGGTTCCGGTCCTGTCAGATTTTTGAGCACCCGTTTTAAGAACGTGCTTTAGTAGATCGTGGTATTGTTTCATAAAAAGTAAACTTTCAAAGACGAATTTAATAAAAGATAAATTGGATTGGTTTTTGAGTTTTAAAAACTTATTAACCAGGCCGGATTTCCTACTGATTTTTAAAAAGGATCTAACCCAATATCATCCCTGCGATTGTAGCGGACAAGAGCGAAGCAAGAGTTCCCCCCAAAACTGCTCGCATACCAAATTCAGAGAGTGTTTTTCTCTGACCGGGCGCTAAGGAACCTATTCCACCTATTTGAATTCCAATTGAAGCGAAATTGGCAAAACCGCATAACATATAAGTGCCCATAATTATAGATTTATTATAAGCAAAATGTGCAGGGTTAAGGACATTTTTTAATTCTGCCAATTGTATATAACCTACAAATTCACTGGCTGCCAGTTTTATCCCCAATAATTGCCCCATTAGCATAATATCCTCAGTATTTACCCCAATAAGCCACATCAATGGTGCGAAGACTGCCCCCAAAATGGCTTCAAGTGAAAAGGAATCGTATACAGTGTTAGAAGAAATCCATTCATTAAGCGTAGTAAAGTCTCCTATCCAGCCCAAAATACCATTAATCATAGCAATAAAGGCTATAAAAACCAATAGCATTGCCCCAACATTTACAGCCAGCTTTAGCCCTTCGGTTGTTCCGTTAGCAATTGCATCAAGAAAATTGGAACCTATTTTTTCATTGGATACTTTGATCTCTTTGTTTACAGCTTCTGTTTGCGGATAAAGTATTTTAGATATAACTATGGCTCCCGGAGCGGCCATAACAGAAGCTGCCAATAAATGCCTTGCGAATTCTAATCGAAGTATTTCATCTGACCCTCCCAAAAAGCCAATATATGCGGCCAATACCCCTCCAGCAACAGTAGCCATTCCTCCAATCATGACCAATAGAATTTCTGACCGGTTCATTTTCTCTAAATATGCTTTAATAAGTAAAGGTGATTCCGTTTGTCCTAAAAATATATTACCGGCTACTGATAGGCTTTCAGCACCGGAGATACCCAACGTTTTTGTGAGTAACCAGGCTAAAGCTTTGACAACCTTTTGTATAATTCCTAAATAAAATAGCACAGAGGTAAGCGCAGAAAAGAAAATGATGGTGGGTAGAATCTGGAACGCAAAGACATATCCAATGTTTGGATTATCTACATTCAACAAGTTACCCAGCAGAAATTCGCTGCCGACAAGCGTATAATCAAGAATATTTACAAAAAATTGCCCGGCGACCCTAAAAATGTCCTGAATGAAGGGTACCTGCAAAATACCTATGGCTAGCAGGAGTTGAGCCACAACGCCTATACTTGTAGTTTTCCAATTAATTGCTTTTCGGTTTGCACTGAAGATATAGGATATTAAAATGAGCATAAACATCCCTAAAACACCTCTCCAAAGCGAGTTAATGGAGAATCCCTGATTAGGCGTTATAATGTCTATTGTCTGGGTGGAAATGTCATTTAAGGTAGTAGTATCAATTGTAATTGACAGAGAATCCGGAATAGTAGCTACCTGAGCTATTACAGGTAATGAAAAAATGAATAAAAATAAAAGAATCCAAAACCTGAGGTTCATAGAAGAGATACTAAATTATCAATTGCGTTTGGAAATTTCATCTCTCAATTTTGCAGCTTTTTCGTAATCTTCGCTTTTAACAGCCTTGTCTAATTCCTTGTTGAGTTCTTCGAGGCTTAATTCCTTATATGGAGTAGTTGTACCCGGATCTATTTCTACAGTTTCGCCTTCCTGCAGAATCTCATCAACCACAATACTGTCATCACCCTCTTCCTTGTCTTTCTCCTTTGAAGAAAACTTAAGGAAAATACCGGCTTTGTCCAAAATGGTTTTATAAGTAAAAATTGGTGCATTAAAGCGAAGAGCAAGAGCAATAGCATCACTCGTCCTGGCATCTATTATTTCTTCAATTTTATCACGCTCACAGATAATGCTGGAATAAAAAACACCATCCACCAGTTTATGGATGATTACCTGCTTTACGACTATATCAAACCGGTCAGAAAAATTTTTGAAAAGATCATGAGTAAGGGGTCTGGGCGGTTTAATCTCTTTTTCCAAGGCAATAGCAATTGATTGCGCCTCGAAAGCCCCAATAACAATGGGCAGTTTTCTGTCGCCATCCACTTCATTTAGAATAAGGGCATAAGCCCCGTTTTGTGTTTGGCTATAGGAAATTCCTTTTATTTTTAACCTTACTAAGCTCATATTTGTATGTAAACCTCCAATGGTTGTTTAAATAAAGGGTGTCCATATATTTTAACAGCCTTTTGGGGGCACAAATTAACAAAAATTAAGCGTTTTGGGCCTTAAATTCTTTTAATTTTTCAATGAGTATGGGTACTACTTCGAAGGCATCACCCACTACACCATAATCTGCAGCCTTAAAAAATGGTGCTTCCGGATCAGTATTAATTACAACTTTTACCTTAGAAGCATTGACTCCGGCCAGGTGTTGGATTGCTCCTGAGATTCCTATAGCAATATAAAGATTACTGGCCACAGGTTTCCCTGTTTGTCCAACATGTTCGCTATGTGATCGCCATCCCATATCCGAAACTGGTTTAGAGCAGGCAGTGGCAGCTCCAAGAACATCAGCTAATTCTTCAATCATGCCCCAATTTTCCGGACCTTTCAATCCTCTTCCTCCGGACACGACTATATCTGCATCGGCTATAGTCGCTTTACCGACTACTTTGTCAATATTCACTGATTGAACAGAGAAATCGGAATCATTTAAATCAGGTTCAAAGTTCTCGACCTTAGGGCTTACTTTATTTTCAAATATTCCATAGGCATTACTAGATACTCCAATAATATTTATATCGGTTTTAAACTGTGTATGGGCAAAACCTTTGTTGCTAAAAGCCGTTCTTTTTACAACCAGGGGATTAGTACTTAGTGGCGGAGCAACCACATTAGTGCAGTATCCCGCTTTTAGTGCCCCTGCGAGGATGGAAGCCATATATTTGGTATCGGTACTGGAACTAACAACAATAGTACTAGCTCCTTCATTTTCCACTGCCTGAGAAATAGCTGTTGCAAATGCCTTTGCGTTAAAAATGGAAAGTTTATCATTAGTAACTTTCAATATTTTTGAAACTCCATAATTTCCAATTACCTCAGAATCTGGGGCATTAATAGTTATTGCGGTAACTGAAGTGCCTAATTGTTCCGCTAACTTGTGCGCATATGAGGCAGCCTCGAATGCATTTTTTTTGAATTTACCGTTATCGGATTCCGTATAAACAAGTACTGACATAATTTTCTTTTATAGATTAATTTCAAAATTTCCGTGAACTTTGAAAGCTGATTTAATATTTATATGACCTTTGCTTCATTGTGCAACAGATCAATTAATTGGGAAATATTATCTGCTTCCACAAGTTTCACTGCACCTTTGGCTGCAGGTTTTTCGAATTTAATATCTTCTGTTCCATGGTTAGCTTCAACTGGTTCCAGGACATTTAGCTTTTTTTGACGAGCCGTCATAATCCCCCTCATATTTGGAATACGAAGGTCACTTTCTTCTACCAGACCTTTTTGTCCACCAATAATCAGGGGAAGCGTAGTAGAGATTTTTTCCTTACCTCCATCAATTTCCCGAATAGCTGTGGCAGTATTTCCTTCAATTTCTAGCCCTATACAGGTATTTATAAAATTAAAATTTAAAATGGCTGACATCATACCGGGAACCATACCCCCATTGTAGTCTATAGATTCTCTGCCCGCTATGATAAGATCATAAGCACCTGTTTTAATAACTTCACTGAGCTGCTGTGCAACAAACAAGCCATCAGTTGGTTCTGCATTTATACGAACAGCCTCATCTGCCCCAATTGCCAGAGCTTTTCTAATTGTTGGCTCAACTTCAGGACCTCCAACGGTTGCTACATGAATAGTTGCCCCCTGTTTTTCTTTAAACCACATGGCACGTGTTAAACCAAATTCATCATTTGGATTAATTACAAATTGTACGCCATTGGTATCAAATTTAGTATCTCCTTCAGTAAAATTGATTTTGGAAGTAGTGTCCGGCACGTTACTTATACAAACTAATATTTTCATGCTTATTTTGCGTTTTGTACATTAAAAAATGTGGCTGCTAAGATAGCTATTAATTTTCAAATTTACTATGCACGCATAGTAAATTTTACATCTTTTTTTAATACTCTGGCAGGGTTAATTGGTAGATATTTTCCTATTTTTGTTGGCATTTGAAAATGAATTTTTTAAAAGGGGGATCACAATAAGATGAAGACCATACAATTTAGGCAGGCAATCGCTGAAGCAATGACAGAAGAAATGCGAAGAGATGAATCCATTTATTTAATGGGTGAAGAGGTCGCAGAATATAATGGCGCCTATAAGGCATCAAAAGGAATGTTAGACGAATTTGGGCCTGATCGTGTTCTTGATACTCCAATTTCTGAATTAGGATTTGCAGGAATAGGTGTTGGATCTGCAATGAACGGTAACAGGCCTATTATTGAATTTATGACCTTTAATTTTGCTCTGGTGGGTATAGATCAGATAATAAATAACGCTGCAAAAATCAGACAGATGTCCGGCGGTCAGTTTAATTGCCCAATTGTTTTTCGTGGACCTACAGGCTCTGCAGGCCAATTGGGTGCGACACACTCACAGTCATTTGAAAGCTGGTTTGCCAATTGTCCGGGTTTAAAAGTGGTTATACCCTCTAATCCAAATGATGCTAAAGGTCTTTTGAAAATGGCAATTCGCGATGATGACCCGGTTATCTTTATGGAGTCTGAACAAATGTATGGAGATAAAGGTGAAGTTCCTGAGGGAGAATATACTATTCCTTTGGGAGTAGCAGAAATAAAAAGAGAAGGTAATGATGTTACCATTGTTTCTTTCGGAAAAATCATTAAAGAAGCTTATAAAGCAGCGGACGAATTGGAGAAGGAAGGTATTAGTTGTGAGATAATTGACCTGCGTACTGTAAAGCCAATGGATAGGGAAGCGATATTAAAATCTGTAAAGAAAACAAACAGATTAATTGTTCTGGAAGAGGCGTGGCCATTTGGAAACGTTGCAACGGAGATAACTTATTTGGTACAATCGGAAGCTTTTGATTATCTGGACGCACCTGTCATAAAAATAAATACAGCGGATACTCCTGCACCATACTCCCCTGTATTGTTGGAAGAATGGATCCCCAACTATAAAGATGTGATAAAGGCTGTTAAGAAAGTGTTATATAAATAAATTAAGTGATTTTGTAAAGGTATCTTAGCTTCGTCGACCAAGGTTGGACGAAGCTTTTTCATGAAAGGAATTCTATTCGAAGTCAATTTACCCTAAACCATAATTGCAAATTTTGCATTTTCGATTACTTTGGATCGAGAATTGCAATATTCTAAACTAATGAAAAGATTCCAGCTATTCTTTCTTTTTTTAGCGCCTTTATTTATCTGGTCTCAGACAAAAGCTGGTGGTATTGTAGTTGATGAGGAAGGTGTCCCTGTCGCATTTGCCAATGTTGTATTTAAAGGCTCTACCGAGGGGGCCATAACTAACGAAGATGGCTTATTCTATTTAGAATCCTCAAAAAAATACAATTCACTGATCATATCATTTATTGGCTATAAAACAGAGGAATTAGAATTGCCAAAACGTGTAAACTATAATCTCAAAGTTGTAATGTTTCATGGTGAACAATTAGATGAGGTTGTGGTCTATATGGGGAAACAATCTAAGAAGAATAATCCCGCAATAGATATACTAAAGAAAATATGGGCTAAAAAAAAGATCAATGGTCTTCGAATGTTTAATCAATATCAATATGATAAATATGAAAAGGTAGAATTTGACCTTAATTCTATTGATAGCGCTATGATGACGAGTAAACTTTTCAAAGGAATGGAATTTATATTTCAGGATCTGGATACTTCAAGAATTACCGGGAAAACCTATTTACCAATTTTTTTAAATGAAACCTCAAGTAAAGTATATGGTGATAATATTCTTACCCAGACCAAAGAGGATGTTTTAGGAAATAAAAATTCGGGATTTAGTAATAATCAGGCCATAATAGGATTTGTAAAGGATCTTTATTCGGAATATGATATTTATGATAAGTATTTAAAGTTTTTTGACAAGAGTTTCCCCAGTCCCGTTTCCGAAGCCGGAATTGATACCTATAATTACGTGCTTTCAGATAGTGCTTACATAGAAAATAAATGGTGCTATCATATTATTTATTACCCCAGGCGTAAAAATGAACTCACATTTAAAGGTGATTTTTGGGTAAATGATTCAACTTTCGCCATAAAGAAAATCAACCTGGAGGTTACAAAAAGTGCCAATATAAATTGGGTGAAAGAAATTTATATTGAGCAGGAATTCGAGGTAGTTAATGATTCGGTATTCTTGCTAAAAAGAGATTATATGCTTAGTGATTTTAGCTTCTTTAAAAAAGAAAAGTCAAAGGGGGTCTATGGAAAAAGAACTACAGTTTATGGGAATTATAAATTTAATGTTGAAAGGCCTAAACAGTTTTATAAAAATAAGACGGATCCTTTTAACCCAATAACTTTTGAAAGGGATAGCGTATTTTGGGAAAATAATCGATTGGAATCCCTTAATAAAGACGAACAGGGGATTTATTCTCTCTTAGATACCTTAAAGACTGTACCGCGTTTTAATACAGCTTATGACATTGTAAGTGTTTTGGCATCTGGTTATGTAGAAATTGATAAATGGAATATTGATCTTGGGAGTATTTATAGTGGTTTTGGGTATAACGAGGCCGAAGGAATTAGATTGAGAGGCGGGGCCAGAACCTATTTTGGACAAAATGACCCATGGCGTATAGAAGGGTATATGGCATATGGATTTAAGGATGAAAAATTTAAGTATGGTATTTCGGGCAAGTGGCTGCTGGATAAAAAGACCAGACTAATACTTTCCGGAGGTAACCGCCGGGACATAGAGCAATTGGGAATTAATCTTACCCAAACAACAGATGTGCTTGGCAGAAGTGTGGCCTCTTCCGCAATATTTACCGTTGGCGCCAATGACAGGCTTACCAATATTAACCTTACTACTTTCAATACAGATATTGAGCCTCTAACTAATTTGCGGATTCGCTTCGGGAGTTCTTATCGAACATTGAGCTCTGCCCTGCCGGATTCATTTAGTCTGGATTATATAGATCCCACATCTCCTACAGGAATATCTTCAGAGATAAAACAGTTTGAATTAAGTACAATACTATTATACACGCCGGGTAAAAGAACTATTGGCAGTGGAGTAGAGCGCAGAAATGTAAATGATAATTATAGCACACTTTTATTAAATTACACAAAAGGGTTAAAAGGTTTCTTTCAAAGTGATTTTGAATTTGAAAAAATTCAGTTTTCTTATACACAACCATGGCAGATTGGAGGTTTTGGAAGATTGTCAAGTACTGTTGAGGTTGGTAAGACGTTCGGATCTGTACCGCTTGGCCTATTGAGCGTAATACCTGGAAACCAAACATTATGGACGATTTATAATACATTTCCAAACTTGAATTTTTACGAGTTTGTAACAGATACCTATGCCACTATTCATTTGGAACATAATTTTAATGGCCGGATTTTTTCAAGGATACCTATTATTCGGAATTGGAATTTAAGAGAAATAGTAGGTTTAAGAGGAGCATGGGGTACTTTAACGGATGAAAATATTGCACTGAGCAGTCCGACAAATATTCCATTAATAGCCCCTTCCGATAAGATTTACTGGGAATACTCCTTTGGCATTGGTAATATCTTTAAGGTTTTTAGAATCGACTTCAATTTCAGAGGCAATTACCTGGAGAATCCGGATGCTCGTCCTTTTAGTATTAAGGGAACCTTTGGTTTTAGTTTTTAAATCTTAAGGGTAAACGATTTAAGCTTTTTTATTCTAATCCATTTTACTACTTTTGCACCCGTTTTAAATAGCAAATAACTAACTAATATGGAATTAATAGTAAACCTTTTACCAGCTTTTGGTGTTTTAGCACTGCTTTTTGTATTTATAAAAAATATTTGGGTTTCCAAACAAGAAGTAGGCAATGAAAAAATGGCAAGGATAGCCAAACATATTGCTGATGGAGCAATGTCCTTCTTAAAGGCAGAATACAAAATCTTATCAATCTTTGTTGTGGCTGTGGCCATTTTATTGTACTTCAAGGGGAATTATGAGGAAGGTTCAAATGGAATGGTGGCAGTTTCTTTTATTGTTGGTGCCATCTGCTCTGCCTTGGCCGGTTTTATAGGAATGCGCGTTGCTACTAAAGCAAACGTTAGAACAACACAAGCCGCAAGACAATCCTTAGGTAAGGCTTTGGAAGTAGCTTTTGCAGGTGGTTCTGTAATGGGATTAGGTGTTGTAGGTCTGGGTGTTCTTGGATTGAGTGGGTTGTTTATGATTTACCAGATAATTTGGCCCGGAGCTGAAAATATTCCGATGGTACTAAATGTACTTTCCGGATTTTCATTAGGAGCATCATCTATTGCATTATTTGCTCGTGTTGGCGGTGGTATTTATACCAAGGCAGCGGATGTTGGAGCGGATTTGGTTGGTAAAGTTGAAGCCGGTATTCCGGAAGATCATCCTTTAAACCCGGCAACCATTGCAGATAACGTTGGTGATAATGTTGGGGATGTTGCAGGTATGGGAGCCGATTTATTTGAATCGTTCGTTGGTTCTATAATTGGTACTATGGTTCTGGGAGCTTTTATTTTCACTCCTGAATTTGGAGGATTAGGAGCAGTGTATTTGCCATTGGTATTGGCTGCAGTTGGTATTGTAATGTCTATTATAGGTACGTTTTTTGTTAAGGTAAAAGATGGTGGAAGCCCGCATAAAGCATTAAACTTAGGCGAATTCGGGTCTGGAGGATTAATGATAATCGCTTCCTATTTTATAATAACAGGTATGTTGCCTGAAAGTATTGAAGGATTGCCCTCTGGAGCATTAGGTGTTTTCTTTGCAACCCTTGCCGGTTTAATTGCAGGTTTTGGTGTTGGTAAAATAACAGAGTATTATACAGGTACAGGAACAAAACCGGTTAAATCTATAGTAAGGCAATCCGATACAGGAGCCGCTACTAACATTATTGCGGGCCTGGGTGTTGGCATGATGTCTACAGCAGTCCCAATCTTGTTAATAGCTGCGGCTATTTTAATTTCACATCATTTTGCAGGTTTATATGGAATTGCAATTGCAGCGGTTGGAATGCTCGCAAACACGGGTATTCAACTGGCAGTTGATGCTTATGGTCCTATTTCTGATAATGCTGGCGGGATTGCCGAAATGGCCGAATTGCCTAAGGAAGTTCGGGAGCGTACAGATAAATTAGATGCAGTAGGGAATACGACAGCAGCTATAGGGAAGGGTTTTGCAATTGCCTCTGCAGCATTAACTGCATTGGCCTTGTTTGCAGCTTTTATGAAAGTAGCCAATGTTACTGCCATAGACGTTTCCAGACCTGATATTATGGCTGGTTTGTTAGTGGGGGGGATGCTTCCTTTTGTGTTCTCCGCTTTATCAATGAATGCAGTAGGTAGGGCCGCAATGGCAATGATAGAAGAAGTTCGCAGACAATTTAGAGATATACCACAATTACATGCTGCATTGAAAGTAATGCGAAAGTATGATTCAGATATGTCTAAGGCAACCGCTGAGGATAGAAAAATATTTGATGCTGCAGATGGGTATGCCGAATACGATAAGTGTGTAGATATATCAACAAAAGCTTCTATTAAGGAAATGGTATTTCCGGGAATATTGGCTATAGCAGTACCTGTGGCAGTTGGGTTTATCGGCGGCGCAGAAATGCTTGGAGGCCTTTTAGCAGGAGTAACTACTTGTGGTGTGCTTATGGCGATATTTCAATCTAATGCCGGCGGTGCATGGGATAATGCCAAAAAAATGATTGAGGCAGATGGCGGTAAGGGCACAGATGCTCATAAAGCGGCGGTAGTAGGAGATACCGTTGGAGATCCTTTCAAGGATACTTCAGGACCTTCATTGAACATCCTTTTAAAACTAATGTCAGTTGTTGCTTTGGTAATCGCACCGAGTATTGCGATATCTTCAGATACCTTAACCGCGTATACTGAACAAAAAGCTATTGTCGAGGTCAAAAAGGAAGTGCATGTTGAGATGAAAAAAAACGATGACGATCTTGTAAAGGCAGTTGTCACTATAACTACTATGGAAGACGGAACGGAAAATATTCGTGAGCTTATTTTTGAAGGTAGTGAGGAAGAAGTTAGTGCGCAGATAGAGTCACTTAATGAAACCGATAATAATGCGAAAATCCGCATAGAAAAGGTTGTAAAAAAAGTGACAGAAGAATAGGGAGCTATTTAATGTGTCATAAAAAAAATCCCTAAGCTCAGCTTGGGAATTTTTTTTAGTTATTAGGTCTAAAAAAGTCCGTGAATTTCGGCGTCTATCTTATTAATCACCTCGCCCAGATGTTCAGGATTATCAACAAAATTTAATTGATCCACATCAATTACTAATAAATTACCTTTTTCATAACCATGGGCCCATGCTTCATATCGCTCGTTTAACCGACTTAGATAATCAATAGATATGGAATTTTCGTAATCCCTGCCTCGTTGGTGAATCTGGTTCACCAAATTGGGAATTGAACTTCTTAGGTAAATTAGAAGATCAGGAGGCTCTACAAGGGTCTCCATAAGTTCGAAAAGGCTTGAGTAGTTACCAAAATCCCTGTTAGTCATTAAGCCCATAGCATGTAAATTAGGTGCAAAAATGTGGGCATCTTCGTAAATGGTTCTGTCCTGGATTATATTTTTCCCCGATTCCCGGATCTTTAGAATTTGTCTGTATCTGCTATTTAAGAAATAAATCTGCAGGTTAAAACTCCAGCGTTCCATCTGATTGTAAAAATCATCCAAATACGGATTGTCAACTACGTCTTCAAAATGTGCCTCCCATCTGTAATGTTTTGCTAAAAGCCTGGTGAGGGTAGTTTTTCCGGCTCCTATATTTCCAGCAACGGCAATATGCATATAGTGTTTGAATTTATGGTTGGTGTCTTAAATTTAAGAGAAACACAATATACAAAGTATCTTCTGGAAGAGAAAAAATAGTTGTTGAAATACAAGAGATAATTATATTTTATCAAAATTTTTATTTCAATGGCATTTATGTACTTTTGTCACCATTATATAAGAGGAGGGATTTGACTGATTGCAACCTCTTATGCAGACTCCAATTTTTGAATAGTTTAAATTACTATTTTAACCATCATTCAGGTTCTGCAAAAAAAAAATGCTAAAGCAGTTTCTACAGATCAATCTGAGTTGTAAACTTCTTTTCAAGCATCCGTCAAATCGATTTTAATTTTTAAAAAGTAACTATTTATGGCCTATTTGTTTACATCAGAATCTGTTAGCGAAGGACATCCGGATAAGATTGCAGATCAGATTAGTGATGCTTTATTAGATAACTTTTTAGCCTTTGACCCTGAAAGTAAGGTCGCTTGTGAAACCCTGGTAACTACAGGTCAGGTTATATTGGCCGGAGAAGTTAATAGTCACACCTATGTAGATCTGCAGCAAATAGCGCGTGATGTTATTAATAAGATTGGTTATACCAAAGGGGAGTATCAGTTTAGTGGTGATTCATGTGGAGTCATTTCATTGATACATGAACAGTCTGAAGAAATAAATCGGGGTGTTGATCGGGGAAAGAAGGAAGAACAGGGTGCAGGTGACCAGGGTATGATGTTCGGTTATGCGACCAACGAAAGTGAAAATTTTATGCCCATGGCATTGGATATTTCACATCGAATACTTAAGGAGCTATCACTTTTAAGAAAAGAAAATAAGGAGATTATTTATTTGAGGCCGGATGCAAAAGCACAGGTTACCATAGCATATACGGATGATAATACACCTGATAGGATTGATACTATCGTCATATCTACACAGCATGATGAGTTTGATAAAGATGATGCTAAAATGTTGTCAAAAATCAAAGAAGATCTTATCACTATTTTAATGCCCAGAGTGATTGCAAAGTTACCGCAGAACACCCAGGCCTTGTTTAATGATAAAATTACGTATCATATAAACCCTACCGGTAAATTTGTCATCGGAGGACCCCATGGTGATACCGGATTAACAGGAAGAAAAATTATTGTAGATACTTATGGAGGTAAAGGTGCACACGGAGGAGGTGCTTTCAGCGGGAAGGATCCTAGTAAGGTAGATCGCAGCGCCGCGTATGCCGCCAGACATGCTGCAAAAAACCTTGTTGCGGCCGGAGTTTCTGAAGAAATATTGGTGCAAGTAAGTTATGCCATTGGTGTTGTTGAGCCCACTTCTATTTATGTAGATACTTATGGAACTTCAAAAGTAGCTTTAAGTGATGGAGAAATAGCGCAGAAAGTAGCCGAACTCTTTGATATGAGGCCATTTGCGATAGAAGACCGACTTAAGCTGAGAAATCCGATTTATTTTGAAACAGCGGCTTATGGCCATATGGGGAAAGAGCCCAAAATGGTGTCTAAAGTATTTGAATCCCCATATAATGGTAGGGTTGAAAAAGAGGTAGAGTTATTCACCTGGGAGAAATTGGATATGATAGATAAGGTGAAATTGGCGTTCAATTTGTAATTTTTTGTACAAATAATAGGAATATCAGTTTTTCCATACCTATATTTGCTTTTACTAAGTTCAATCACTTGTTGAAAAGTTATCAAGAAAGGTGGAGGGAATAGACCCTTTGAAGCCTTAGCAACCCTTCGTGTCCAATGCGAAGAAGGTGCTAAATTCTATCACATGAAAATTGTGACAGATAACATAAAAGAATTACCTGAGGTAATTTGTCTTTCTTAATAACATTTTAATATTTCCCAACTGCTCAGTGTAGCAATTAGGTTTGGATTGTACTGAATTTTATATTTAATGACGATATAAAGATCGTTATGAAAACAATTATTATTAAGAACCGGTATTCATAGCGAATACACAGAAACAAACATCATGAGTGAACACAAATTTTCTACCAATGCATTGCACGCAGGACATGACACAACTATAAATGGGGGTACGCGGGCAGTCCCTATCTATCAAAGTACAGCCTATGTATTTAATGATTCTGAACATGCAGCTAATTTATTTTCTTTAGCGGAGTTCGGTAATATATACACCAGAATAAACAATCCTACGAATGATATTTTAGAACAACGGCTTGCTGCACTGGAAGGTGGTATTGCTTCAGTCGTTACTTCTTCGGGAACAGGAGCTATTAATACGGCCCTTTTAGTTCTCTTGAAATCAGGAGATCATATTGTGGCTTCCAATAGCCTATATGGGGGGACTTATAATTTATTGAGTGTTACCCTACCCCGGTTTGGAATTACTACAACATTTGTTGACCCTTCAGACACGTCAAATTTCGGGAAGGCTGTAAAGGAGAATACACGTGCAATTTTTGTAGAGTCACTGGGAAATCCAAAGCTGGATGTTCTTGATTTAAAAGCGATATCAGCAGAAGCAAAGGCTGCTAAAATTCCTTTCATTGTTGATAATACAGTGGCAACACCAGCCTTGTTAAACCCGATTGAGCATGGAGCCAATATTGTAATTCATTCTCTTACTAAATATATCAATGGTAATGGTACAGCACTTGGGGGTGCAGTAATAGATGCCGGAACCTTTGATTGGGCAAACGGAAAATTTCCTGAATTTACAGAACCTTCGGCAGGATATCACGGTTTAGTATATCATGATGCACTGGGGCCGGCTGCATTTATTGCTAAGGTTAGAATCGAAGGCTTAAGGGATCATGGTGCTTGTCTGAGCCCATTTAATGCCTTTCAAATAATCCAAGGTCTGGAAACTCTCGAAATACGCATGAAAAAGCATAGTGATAGTGCGCTAGAATTGGCTGAATGGCTCCAAGGACGCGATGAAGTTACCTGGGTCAATTATCCCGGCCTAAAAAGCAGTAAGTATTTCGCTGAGGCAGAAGCATATTTACCAAAAGGACAAAGTGGGCTAATAACATTTGGTGTTAAAGGGGGATATGATTCCGCAAAGAAAATAGCTGACGGAACACAAATTTTTTCCTTGTTGGCCAATATTGGCGATACTAAATCTTTAATAATTCATCCGGCTAGTACTACACATCAACAATTAGATGATGCAGCACAGGAATCAACAGGAGTGACTAAAGATTTAATACGTTTATCTGTTGGATTGGAAAATCTGGATGATCTTAAAGCCGATCTGAAACAGGCTTTTGCAACAATTGATAAATCTGTTCTGGCATAGTAGTTATCAAAACAATACTGACATAGGCTGAGTGGAGTGTATAACTCTTAATAGAAGCACATCTACTCAGCTTTAATTGACATCACTTGCATGAAAGACCTGAATACAACACTTAAAACAATAGAAATACCTAAGTATAAAACTTATGGTGGCATTGTGCAAGATATGGAGTTATCCTATCAATTGTTTGGTAAAGAATTGCACTCCGCACCTATTATAGTCGTAAATCATGCTCTTACAGGAAATTCAAATGTTGCAGGGCATGATGGTTGGTGGGCTTCATTGATTGGAGAAGGTAAATGTATTGACACAAAGAAATATACTGTGTTAGCCTTCAACATCCCCGGTAACGGGTATGACGGATTTGTGGTTGACAATTATAAAGATTTTGTGGCAGGTGATATTGCCAGAATATTTCTTCAAGGATTGAAAGAGCTCAATATAGATCGTATTTATGCTCTTATTGGGGGTTCATTAGGAGGCGGAATTGCCTGGGAAATGGCAGCGTTAAATCCATTATTAACAGAACACTTGATCCCTGTGGCTGCTGATTGGAAGTCAACAGATTGGCTTATTGCCAATTGTCAGATTCAGGAACAATTTCTTGTAAATTCCAAGCAACCAGTCCACGACGCCAGGATGCATGCTATGTTGTGTTACAGAACTCCCCAGTCTTTTAAAGCAAGGTTTCAAAGAAGCACCAATGAAGAACTACAGGTTTTTAATGTGGAAAGCTGGCTAACCCATCATGGAAAAAAATTAAATGAAAGGTTTCAGCTTTCGGCTTACAAATTAGCCAACCAATTATTAAAAACGATAGATATCACAAGAGATGGAGAAGATGCATTTATCAATCTTCAAAACAGTAAAACCAATATTCATATTATAGGGGTAGATTCTGATCTTTTTTTTACAGCAAATGAGAATAAGGATACTTTTAAACAGTTGGCTCAGGCTAAAAGCAATGTAACTTATGGTGAAATTCAATCGTTGCACGGTCATGATGCATTTCTCATTGAATTTGAACAGATGCAACAATTGCTCAAGGGAGTTTTTGATACCAATGGAAAATCTGAGAGAATAAAAATTTTAAAGTTTGGAGGGAAGTCACTTTCCAACGGAGAAGGCCTGGGAAGGGTATTGGATATAATAACCCATAAAGTCAAAAATGGAGAAAATATTGCAGTGGTTTTATCAGCTCGTGAAAAAGCAACAGATCAATTGGAAGCCATATTAAATAAAGCCGCAAAGGGATTAGATTATTGGGAAGATTTTGAAAATTTTGAAAGCTATCAGAAACATACTTTTAAAAATATAAATCTTTCAGAGGAATTCCTGGAATTGGTGAAATTATTTGAAGGAGTTACTTTACTTGGTGATTATAGTGCTAAAATAAAAGACCAGGTTCTGGCATATGGAGAGCTAATATCAGGTAAGTTGATCACAAAATTGCTTATTGGAGAAGGAATCAATGCAAAATTACTTGACAGCCGCCGACTGATAAAAACAGATGATTCTTATGGAGATGCCAAATTGCTGGAAGATGTATCCAGGGAAAATGTAATTCATGAATTTTCGAAATTAAAGCCAGATGAGGTGCCATTGATCACAGGTTTTATTGCTTCTACCGAGACAGATGAAACAACAACATTAGGTCGTAATGGCAGTAATTATACTGCTTCTCTTGTTGCAAACTTTTTGGACGCAGAAGAATTGCAAAATTATACTCATGTTGATGGTATTTTCACAGCAAACCCCGAATTTGTTTCTGAAGCACAAAGAATTGAGCAATTGTCATATAGTGAGGCGAATGAACTTGCAAATTTTGGAGCAACCATTTTACACGCGAAGACTATTATTCCCTTAATCGAAAAGAATATCCCATTGAGGATACTCAATACTTTTAATAATGATAATGAGGGTACGCTGATCAGTGCCAAATCTAGCAAAGAAGGAATAAAATCTTTATCCGCCATTGAAAATGAAGCTTTAATTAATCTCGAGGGAAGAGGTTTGTTAGGGAAAGTAGGAATTGATGCGCGAATTTTCAGAACTCTTAGCCAAAATAATATAAGTGTAAGTATCATCTCCCAGGGTTCTTCAGAGAGAGGAATTGGATTGGTAGTTAATTCGGAGAAGGCACACTTGGCAAAAAGGGTATTGGAAATGGAGTTTGAGAGCGATTTTCAATCGCGTGATATTAATACAATAACTATTGTTAGCGAAGTTTCAGTCATCTCTATTGTGGGTCAGGATCTAAGCACTTTTCACAAACCATATAATGCCTTAATCAAGAATCAAATAGTTCCCTTATTATTTAACAACACAATTTCAGGGAAGAATGTAAGCCTGGTAGTTAAGAAATCAGACCTTTACAAGGCACTTAATGTTATGCATGGTCAAATTTTCGGGATTAGTAAAAAGGTAAATCTGGCGATTTTTGGACATGGAAATGTAGGGGGTACTTTAGTTGATCAGATCTTAGATTCGGAAAAGGGAATTGAGGAAAGAAAAGGCATTAATCTAAATGTATTTGCCCTGGCAAATTCGAGAAAATTACTTTTGAACAAAGATGGTATTTCTAAAAAATGGGAGGAGGAAATTAATGAAAATGGCATTCCTTATACTATAAATCATATTTTTGATTATGCCAAAATACATCATCTGGAAAATTTAATTGCCATTGATAATACAGCAAGCGAGGATTTTGTGGCCAATTATTTTGATTTTATTGAAAGTGGATTTGATCTTGTGTCCTCAAATAAAATTGCTAATACTTTGGGATTTGACTACTACAGATTGATAAGGGATGAGTTGTCAAAAAAACAGAAACAATACCTATATGAAACTAATGTGGGTGCCGGCTTACCATTAATTGATACAATAAAACTTTTACATTTATCCGGTGAAAATATTACGCGAATTAAAGGTGTTTTTTCGGGGTCTTTAAGTTATATTTTTAATACTTTTTCTGAAGAGGACACTTCCTTTTCCACGATTTTGAAAAACGCCATTTCAAGTGGATTTACCGAGCCCGATCCAAGAGAGGATTTATCCGGTAACGATGTGGGTAGAAAGTTGCTGATACTAGCTCGTGAATTGGAACTCGAAAATGAATTTGATGATATTTCAATTCAAAATCTTATACCAATATCTCTCCGTAATGGAAGTGTGCAGGAATTCTTGAATGGATTTGAAGTCCTGGATGATTTTTTTAGTAAAATCAAGGACAACCAGGAGCCGAATCATGTACTCCGCTATGTTGGGGATTTGTATGGTGATTTACAGAAAGAGAAAGGAAATCTGGAAGTAAAACTGGTATCAGTCCCTAAGGAGAGTGCCCTGGGTCAGGTTAAAGGTTCTGATTCTATTATTGAGATATATACCGAGTCATATGGCGAACATCCATTGGTAATTCAGGGTGCAGGAGCCGGTGCTGCCGTAACTGCTCGAGGGGTTTTTGGGGATATTTTGCGTATTGCAGCAAAAATATGATTGTTTTTTGAATAATCCTGCAAATAGAAAAAGATGAAAAAGAAAAAATTTGAAACTGAGGCGATACGTACACAAATAGAACGTTCAAAGTTTTTGGAACATTCAAGTCCGATGTACCTTACATCCAGTTTTATTTTTGAGGATAGTGAAGATATGAGGGCTTCCTTTGCGGAAGAAAAAGAGCGAAATATATACTCGAGATATTCCAATCCTAATTCATCAGAGTTTATAGAAAAAGTATGTAAAATGGAAGGCGCAGAGGATGGATTTGCATTCTCCTCGGGGATGTCGGCTGTTTTTTCAACCTTTGCCGCTTTGTTAAACAGTGGCGATCATATTATATCGGCACGAAGTATTTTTGGTTCAACTCATAGCCTTTTCACTCAGGTTTTTCCAAAATGGAATATTAGCCACAGCTATTTTAAAATTGGGGAATTAGAAAATTTAGAAAAACTAATTACACCAAAAACCAAAATACTCTTTGCAGAATCCCCAACAAATCCAGGTGTTGATATTCTCGACCTTGAAGCACTTGGCAGGTTTTCAAAAAAGCACAAACTTATAATGATTGTCGATAATTGCTTTGCTTCTCCTTATTTGCAGCAGCCCATAGAATTTGGAGCGGATCTGATAATTCATTCCGGTACTAAACTCATGGATGGACAGGGTAGGGTATTGGCTGGTATTACAGTTGGTAAAAAAGAATTAATAGATCAAATTTACCGGTATTCAAGAATAACAGGCCCTGCATTATCTCCATTTAATGCATGGGTTCTATCCAAAAGTCTTGAAACTTTGGCGGTAAGAGTAGACAGACATTGTGCAAATGCACTAAAAGTGGCCGAATTTTTAGAAGGCAATAAAAGTGTTAATTGGGTAAAGTATCCATTTTTAAAAAGCCACCCTCAATTCAAACTTGCCAGAAGGCAGATGAAGGCCGGTGGATGCGTGGTCGCATTCGAGTTAAAAGGCGGGCAAGATGCAGGGAAGAGATTTTTTGATTCCATTGGCTTATTATCTTTATCTGCCAATTTGGGAGATACTCGAAGTATAGTTACGCATCCCGCATCTACTACACATAGCAAGTTGTCTGTAGAAGAAAGAATGGAATGTGGTATAACTGATGGCATGGTGCGAGTCTCTGTTGGCCTGGAGCACGTTGATGATATTATTGGTGATATAAAACAGGCGTTGGATAAGATATGAGACATAGGAATATTCCTATTTTAACTATCTTCGCATAATGCTTTCTAAAAAGACAAAATACGGATTAAAGGCCCTGACTTATTTGGCGTCTCAAAGTAAAAGAGAGCCAGTTCAGATTTCGCAAATTGCAAGGCATGAGAATATTTCTCAAAAATTTTTAGAAACTATTTTACTCACTTTACGTAAAACAGGATTTTTAGGATCAAAGAAGGGCAAAGGAGGAGGTTATTACCTAATAAAGGAACCAAGCGAAATTCTGATGACAACCGTTATTCGTGTATTGGAAGGGCCTATTGCCATGGTTCCTTGTGTAAGTCTTAATTTTTATGAAAAGTGCGACGATTGCCCGGATGAAAATAAATGTGCTGTCCACAAATTAATGCTTCAGGTACGTGACAGCGTTCTGGAAGTCTATAGAAATAATACCCTTGCTGATCTTATTTCGGAATAAAAAATTATCAAAATTTTTGGTATACCTATGAATCATTCGCAATAATAATATAGTTTTTTAAATAATCTACTAAAACTATAGGATTAAAGTAATATTTGAAAATAAATAACGTCTTACTTTGAAATATTATTCTATTTTTGAACACTCTATTAAATCGATAGGAATAAAATAATACAAATGATTGCAGACCAATTTATAATTAATAAGGAAGCAACGAGTAGCAGTTATAAAACAGATAGCACTTCGGATCAACCAAGACGAAGCATTGCCAAGTCTATTAGCTGGCGTGCTATCGGAACACTAGATACGATAATAATATCATGGATTATTACGGGTACTCTTTCTCTGGCATTTTCTATTGGATTGGTAGAATTGGTAACAAAGATGGTCTTGTATTTTTTACATGAACGATTGTGGAATACTATTAAGTGGGGGAGGTAATTTTAACATTAAAAAATAAGATATGAGTTTGTCAACGCAGGATATAGAACATTTAAATAATCACTTTAGGGGAATACCTCCCGCAGAGATAATTTCATGGGCAATTCTTTATGGTTCCAAATCTGTAGTTACTACCAATTTCAGGCCATATGAAGTAGCCATATTAAATGCCGTTGCTGAGGTTAAATCGGATATTCCTGTTATCTGGTGCGATACCGGATATAATACACCCAATACCTACAAACATGCGGAGGAATTGATCTCTGGATTGAATTTAAATATTAAATTGTTTGTTCCCAGACAGACCACCGCACATAGAGATGCGGTAATGGGAATTCCCGATATTGATGACCCCAGGCATAAAAAATTTACAGAACAGGTGAAACTGGAACCTTTCCGACGAGCGATGGCCGAGCACAAACCAGACGTATGGTTTACAAACCTTAGAAAAGGCCAGACTGCTTTAAGAGATACATTAAACATTTTAAGCTTAAGTGAAGAAGGAGTCCTTAAGGTAAGTCCGTTTTACCATTGGAATGATACGCGTCTGGATGCCTATTTGAATACAAGAGGGCTACCCAATGAACACAACTATTTTGACCCTACCAAGGTTTTAGAAAACCGGGAGTGTGGTTTACACACTTAAACACAATAACGAAAAAGCTTACTACTGGTCTACAGAATAATTCCAACATTTTATTAGCGATCATTTATTTTAATATAACCTATTAAATATATAGGAATAATAGGAAAAAATATTATGCAAAGTTTTAGAACCGAAATAGAAAATCCCATTGTAGAAAAGGACATCATTGAGCTTGAGAAAAAAATCAGGGAGTTCAAAGGAGGTTCTATTGACGAGGAAAAATTCCGAAGTCTGCGCCTGGCCCGAGGGGTATACGGACAAAGACAACCCGGAGTACAAATGATACGTATTAAATTACCCTATGGTAAAGTAAGCTCTAGGCAATTACGCGGGATTTCAGATGTTGCAGATGAGTATTCTACAGGAAGACTACACATTACAACCCGGCAGGACATTCAGATTCATTATGTAGATCTTGAACGCACCCCTGAACTTTGGACACAACTGGAGAAGGATTCAGTAACGCTTAGAGAAGCTTGTGGAAATACTGTAAGGAATGTCACGGCAAGTGAAACAGCCGGAATAGACAGAGATGAACCATTTGATGTTTCACCCTATGCTCAGGCTATTTTCGAATATTTTTTAAGAAATCCCATAGGTCAGGAAATGGGCCGTAAGTTTAAGGTTTCCTTTTCTTCCAGTGATACAGATACCGGACTTTCGTATATGCACGACCTTGGTTTTATTGCCAAAATACGGGATGGTGTCAAGGGTTTTAAAGTAATGTTAGGAGGGGGGCTGGGTTCGCAACCTCGTCATGCAGATGAGCTGTTTACATTTCTTGCTGCCAATGAAATAATTCCTATGATGGAAACTGTTGTTCGAGTTTTTGACAGATATGGAGAAAGAAAGAGCAGGGCCAAAGCAAGATTAAAGTTTCTTTTAAAAGATTTGGGCCTTAAAGCCTTTAAAGAATTATTAATTACGGAAAAGAAGGCGGTCCCTTTTAAAAAGTACCCTATTGATATTAGTACTTATCCCAAGGTGGTTATTTCAAATGAGGAGGCTCAGGATGTAATTATAGAAGATATTGAAGCTTTTGAACAATGGAAAACAACCAATCTGGTTTTGCAAAAACAATACGGATATGTAGCTGTTGGGATAAAGGTAATGTTAGGAGATTTTTATACAGAAAAAGCCAGATTACTTGCCAATTTAATTGAAAAGTATGCGGCCGGTGAAATTCGCTTAACATTAAGACAGAATATATTAATTCCCTATGTAAGGGAATCCCTGATTCCATTTTTCTATACCGAACTTAAGAAAATGGGATTTGCAGACCCCGGCTATAATAAGGCATTAGACATTACTGCTTGTCCGGGTACCGATACCTGTAACCTAGGAATTGCAAGCAGTACGGGAATTGCTTCGGAATTGGAACGCGTTATCAAGGAAGAATACCCACATTATGTGAATAATGCAGATGTGGTCATAAAAATTAGTGGCTGTATGAATGCATGTGGTCAGCATTCCATGGCTAATATTGGCTTTCAGGGGATGTCTATCCGTACTAATGAGAAACTCGTGGCGCCAGCTTTGCAAGTGTTACTTGGAGGAGGGAATATGGGAGAAGGCCGGGGTTTATTTGCGGATAAGGTTATTAAGATTCCGAGTAAACGAGGGCCTGAGGCTCTCAGACAAATACTCAATGATTTTGAGGCCAATGGCAAAGGTGCCTCTTATGAATCTTATTATGCGGAAAAGGGGGAGTATTATTTTTATGAACTTCTTAAGCCACTTGCAGATATAGAAAATTTATCTCCGGACGACTATCTGGACTGGGGAAGCAATAAACGGTATCAAAAAGCGATAGGAATAGGAGAGTGTGCAGGGGTGGTGATAGATTTGATCGCCACATTATTGTTTGAAAGTGATGAAAAGATAAAAAATGCGAAAGAAGCCATTAACGAACAAAAATGGGCTGCAAGTATTTATTATTCTTATTCTTCTATGGTAAATACGGCCAAAGCACTTTTAACTGCGGAAAAAACCAAAACAAATACGCATAACAGTATAATAAAAGACTTTAACGCCTATTTTATTGCAAACGGTAGAATAACTCTGAACTCCTCGTTCGAAGATTTGGTATTGCAATTAAATAAAAATGAACCTAATGAGACCTTCTCTAAAAGTTACCTGGCTGATGCCGAGGAATTTTTGAATAAAGTAGAATCCTTCAGAAAACGTGAACTTACTAATGCATAAAAAAGCAAAATTAACGGTCGTAGGTGCAGGTCCGGGAGATTTGGAACTCATAACCATAAAAGCAATTAAAGCATTGCAGAATGCTAATGTGGTTCTTTATGATGCTCTTGTGGATAAAGCCTTATTAGAATATGCCTCTAAAGCAGAGCATATTTTTGTAGGCAAGCGAAAAGGTTGTTATGCCTTTCAGCAAGATCAGATAAATGAATTAATAGTGCAAAGAGCACAAAGCCGTGGACATGTGGTGCGATTAAAAGGAGGAGATCCTTTTGTTTTTGGCCGTGGGTCAGAGGAATTGGCCTATGCGGCTGAATATGGTCTGGAAGTGGCGATGGTTCCTGGAATATCTTCGTGCATTGCAGTTCCCGCATCTCAAAATATTCCGGTTACGAAACGAGGCTCGGCAGAGAGTTTTTGGGTGATTACAGGAACTACCAAAGAACATAAACTCTCGGGAGATATACACCTCGCTGCTAAATCAAATGCAACAGTGGTCATTTTAATGGGCATGTCAAAACTCTCGGCTATAGTAGAATTATTTACCAAAGAGAACAAATCAGATACTCCGGTTGCAATTATTCAGAATGGCACTAAAGAAGAAGAACAAGTTGGCATTGGAACAATTAATACTATAGAAAGCATAGTCCAAAAACAAAAATTAACCAACCCGGCAATTATAGTCATTGGCGAAGTGGTAAAAAATCGAAACCAAATAATTCAAATAAGCCAACAACATCAACTTCAAATCACAGCATAATGGAAAGGAATAATTTATATCCTATTTTTCTGAAGACGAGATCTCTCCATATTTTAATTGTAGGAGGGGGTAATGTAGCAGAAGAAAAATTGTCCTTTTTAACTAAGTCCAGTCCTGATGCCAAAATCACTATGGTATCCCCTATGTTTCGAGAAAATACCTTAAAGTTAGCGGCAAATTATGACGTGAAACTTATTAGATCCACTTACAATACTGAATTTCTCTCTGGAAAACATTTCGTAATTGCTACCACAGATAATCCTGATATAAACTTACAGGTTTATGATGACTGCAGAAGTAAGGATAAATTGGTAAATGTTGCAGACAATCCTCCTTATTGTGATTTTTATATGGGTGGTATTGTAACCAAAGGGAATGTCAAAATAGCTATTTCTACTAACGGTAAATCTCCTACAACCGCAAAGAGGTTGAGGCAATTTTTTGAAGATGTTATACCGGAAGATATTAGCAGGATGGTTCAGAATCTGAATGCATATCGAAAAACAATTAAAGGAAATTTTGAAGAGAAGGTTGATAAAATGAATGAAGTAACAGAGACCCTGGTTTCAAATAATGAAGAATAACTCAGTTTCCAATTTAATTTGCAGACCATCAGAATAAGGTTTCACTTGAAGTTCCAGATTGTAGCAATTATAAACAAGAATGTATTTCATTATGGTTTGGTAATGCATTCCAGTCAAGAGCACATGCGTGCCTAGCGAGGTAACAATAAACTGCTCAATAGGCCTTTAGGTATACGTGGATATAAGCCAAAAAAAGTACATTTTCCTTGTTTTTAAATGACACGTGGCGTTTCTTTGTGCCAGTTCATTAAAACATTGACATTGTTATCAAGAAAGGTGGAGGGACTAGACCCGTTGAAACCTTAGCAACCCTTTAACTATAAAGAAGGTGCTACATTCTACCACGAGGCTGCTTTTTTATGGCAACTTAGGCTAGATAACACAGAGGAAAGGCTTTATGTCTTTATCTATTTTTTCTTGATAATACTTTTGAATAGTCCGCCGAGTGCATGTAATATACAGATATTTATTGCGCTGTTTCTAGATGTCAATGGTTAGACGGGGCAAACATGCAAAATGAGGCGATGTAATTCCTAAAAAGGAAACATATGAAGAAGATACAGGATATACTAAAGCAACGGATTATGATACTGGATGGTGCAATGGGCACTATGCTTCAGCGGTATAAATTTACGGAGGAAGACTTTAGGGGAAACCGTTTTAAGGACTGGCCATTTCCACTACTGGGCAATAACGACTTATTGACTCTAACCCAGCCAGAAGCTATTGCCGAAGTTCATAGAAAATATTTTGAAGCTGGTGCAGATATTGTGGAAACTAATACATTCTCTGGCACTTCCATTGCAATGGCTGATTATCATATGGAAGATTTGGTCTATGAACTTAATTATGAGTCCGCCAAAATAGCAAAGCAGGTAGCCAAAGAGTTTACCAAAAGCGAGCCGAATAAACCGAGGTTTGTAGCAGGAAGTATAGGCCCAACCAATAAAACAGCAAGCATGTCCCCTGATGTAAATGACCCTGGTTTTAGGGCAGTTTCATTTGAGACACTACGATTGGCTTACAAACTGCAGGTGGAGGCCTTGTTGGATGGTGGAGTAGATATTCTGATGGTAGAAACAATTTTTGACACACTTAATGCAAAAGCAGCGCTTTTTGCCATTGAAGAGGTAAAACAGGCACGAAATATTCAAACACCGGTCATGGTTAGCGGCACCATTACAGATGCCTCAGGGCGAACTTTATCTGGCCAGACCGCTGAAGCATTTTTAATATCTATAGCTCATATTCCTCTATTGTCTGTTGGATTTAATTGCGCTTTGGGAGCAAAGCAGTTAGTACCGCATTTAGACGCCATTGCAGTTCGGACAGAAGCTGCTATTTCAGCACATCCTAATGCAGGTTTGCCCAATGCTTTTGGAACTTATGACCAAACACCTGATCAGATGGCTGAGCAAATCAAAGAATATTTTGATAAAGGTCTGGTTAATATAATTGGGGGATGCTGTGGATCTACACCTGAACATATTACGGCAATTGCTGAATTGGCAAAGGATTATAAACCTAGAAAATTTATTTTTTCTGAAACAGCAGGGGTTCAATTGTAAAAAATGAGTAATACAACCAACATACAATTGAATTCAGACAATGAACTGGAGGCTGGTATTGATTCCATATCACAACCAAGATTTCTTAAGCTGGCTGGTTTGGAACCACTGGTTATTACCCCGGACAGCAATTTTATTAATATAGGGGAAAGAACTAATGTAGCTGGTTCAAGAAGGTTTCTTCGATTAATTAAAGAAGAAAAATATGAGGAAGCCCTCGAAATAGCCAGGCACCAGGTGGAAGGTGGAGCCCAGATTATTGATATAAATATGGACGATGGCCTGATAGATGGAAAACAAGCCATGATCAGGTTTTTGAATTTGGTAATGGCCGAGCCAGACATTGCGCGCGTTCCTATAATGATAGATAGCTCCAAATGGGAGATTATTGAGGCCGGATTACAACTTGTTCAGGGAAAATGTATTGTCAATTCGATTAGTTTAAAGGAAGGAGAAAAAGAATTTATTAGGCAGGCAAAATTAATACGTCTTTATGGGGCTGCTGTAATAATCATGGCGTTTGACGAAAAAGGCCAGGCAGATAATTTTGAGAGACGGATTGAAATAGCGAAAAGATCTTATGATATATTAGTCAATAGTGTTCATTTCCCGCCGGAAGATATCATTTTTGATCTTAATATTTTTCCTGTAGCAACCGGAATGGATGAACACAAACAGAATTCGGTAGATTTTATTGAAGCTACGGCCTGGGTTCGAAAAAACCTACCTTATTGCAGTGTTAGCGGGGGGGTGAGTAACGTGTCTTTTTCATTTAGAGGCAATACACCCGTTCGTGAGGCAATGCATTCGGTTTTCTTGTACCATGCTATTCAGGCCGGAATGAATATGGGAATTGTTAATCCTGCCATACTTGAAGTCTACGACGATATTCCAAAAGATCTATTGGATAGGGTAGAAGATGTCATTTTAAACAGAAGGGATGACGCCACAGAACGTCTCCTCGATTTTGCTGAAACTGTGGTTGGTAAAGCAAGGGATAACAAAGCGGATGATTCATGGCGAAAAGATTCGCTTCAGGAAAGAATTACCCGGGCTTTGGTAAAGGGAATAGATCAATACATTGTATCAGATGTGGAAGAAGCAAGGTTGGCCGTCGTTAAGCCTATTGAGGTAATTGAAGGCCATTTAATGACAGGGATGAATGTGGTTGGGGATCTCTTCGGAAGTGGAAAAATGTTCCTGCCACAGGTAGTTAAGTCTGCAAGGGTAATGAAAAAGGCAGTTGCTTATTTATTGCCTTATATTGAAGAAGATAAAGACAATATATCACAGTTCGCAGGTAAAATCTTAATGGCTACAGTTAAGGGTGATGTACATGATATAGGCAAGAATATTGTAAGTGTGGTACTGGCTTGCAATAACTATGAAATTATTGATTTGGGCGTTATGGTTCCACCTGAAAAAATAATTCAAAAAGCTAAAGAAGAACAGGTAGATGTAATAGGATTAAGTGGACTTATTACCCCTTCTCTGGATGAAATGGTTCATCTGGCCCGCGAAATGGAACGTGAGGGTTTTAAAATACCGTTATTGATAGGAGGGGCAACAACCAGTAAGGCACATACTGCAGTAAAGATTGATCCGCAGTACAGCGCCTCTGTAGTCCATGTAAATGACGCCTCACGGGCCGTTACTGTTCTGGGTGACCTGTTAAAGAAAGATTCTGCAGATAATTATAAGGCATTGGTTAAAACTGACTATTCTTCCTTCAGGGAGAAATTTCTAAGTCGCGGAAAACAGAAGGAATACCTAAGTCTGGAAGATGCAAGAAACAATAAGTTTCATATAGACTGGGATGCTTCTGATATTGTAAAACCCAATAATTTAGGAATAGAAGTGATTAGGGATATGGACCTTCAGCTTTTAGAGGAATTTATAGATTGGACACCATTTTTCCGAAGTTGGGACTTACATGGAAAATACCCTGCAATATTGAGCGATGAAATTGTAGGTGAGCAGGCTTCTGAGTTATATGACGATGCTCGTTTAATGCTGAAAAAGATATTCGAGGAGAAGTTATTGACGGCAAAAGCGGTTTTCGGACTTTTTTGTGCTAATTCAATTAATGATGATGATATTGAGGTACTTGCTCATCCTGTAAATACAGATACGGCTGACAAAAAAGAGGCAAATACGCATCTTATTTTTAGGACTTTGCGCCAGCAATCCAAAAAAAGACGAGGTGTTCCGAATATAGCTCTGGCAGATTTCATTGCGCCCAAAGAAACTGCAATACAAGATTATATAGGCTGCTTTTGCGTTTCAGCTGGTTTTGGTACGAATGAACTTGCCGAAGAATATGAAAAAAACCTTGATGACTACAATGCTATTATGATCAAAGCATTGGCCGACAGACTAGCTGAGGCCTTTGCTGAGTATTTACATAAAGAAGTGCGAAAGAAAGCTTGGGGATATGCAGGAAAAGAACACCTCTCCAATGAAAATTTGATAAAAGAAGAATACAGGGGAATAAGGCCGGCACCGGGCTACCCGGCTTGTCCCGATCATACCGAAAAATTGACCATCTGGGAATTACTGGACGTAGACAATGCGATTGGAGTTAAATTGACAGATAATCTGGCTATGTTCCCTGCGGCCAGTGTAAGTGGATATTATTTTGCACATCCGGAGGCTCGATATTTTGGATTGGGTAAGATAACAGCAGACCAGATTGTTGATTATGCCGGGAGGAAAGAAATTGATTTGAGTAAAGCAAGGAAATGGCTTGCCCCAAATATGGCTGATGAATAAGTTAGAAATCCTGCAGGATTTAGTCAGCAACAATGAATTACCGGAATAAAATTAATATTCAAAAATATTTCGAACAAAAAATTTTGAAAAGCAGCAAGCATAAATGAAAGTCACCGAACATATTGAAAGTGCTAATGGGGATACATTATTCTCTTTTGAAATTATTCCTCCCGTTAAAGGCAGAAATATAAAAGAGTTATACGATAACATTGATCCTTTAATGGATTTCAACCCACCCTTTATAGATGTAACCACTTCAAGGGAAGAATATATATATATAGATAAAAATGGACTTTTAGATAAAAAGCTTACACGTATGAGGCCCGGTACGGTCGGGATATGTGCTTCAATAAAGCACAAATATGATGTAGATACAATTCCGCATGTACTATGTGGTGGATTTACAAAAGAAGAAACAGAATACTTACTTGTAGATTGTCATTACCTGGGGATAGACAATATTATGGCTCTTCGGGGAGATGCAATGAAAGAAGAAAAGTATTTTGAACCCTCTAAAGGGGGTCACCTCTACGCATCCGAACTGGTGGAGCAAATACATAATCTAAACTGTGGACAGTATTTGCATGAGGTTGTGGAGACCGATTATTGTGCAGATTTCTGTATTGGTATAGCGGGATATCCCGAAAAACACATGGAAGCACCTTCTTTACAAACCGATTTAAAATGGCTAAAGAAAAAAGTTGAGCTTGGAGCCAATTATGTAGTAACACAAATGTTTTTTGACAATAAAAAGTTTTTTGATTTTGTCAAAGCCGCAAGAGATTTAGGCATTACCGTACCCATAATTCCCGGATTAAAACCTATTGCAGTTAAAAGGCACCTACAATTATTACCTCAGGTATTTAGAATTGACCTTCCACAAGACTTGATTGATGCCGTGGAAAAGTGTAAAGACAATAAAGAAGTACGGCAGGTAGGGATTGAATGGGCCATTGAACAATCAAAAGAATTAAAGGAGGCAGGAGTACCTGTACTTCATTATTATTCCATGGGCAAATCAACTAATATTAAAGCTATTGCCAAAGCAGTATTTTAATTGAATGGGTCTTTTTATAATGCATTTTATTTTAAAAGAAGGGCTACTCTGCTAAGTTACCTCGGCAATAGCTATTACTTTGAGTATTAAGTACCTTCCAGAAATACCCTGATATGAACTCGAAACATACGGAGTAAACTACTCGTAATATTTGCTATTTTTACACCCAATGGACACCAAATTTTTTTACATCTGCCTACTTTCATGTATGTGGTGTTTTTCCCAAAAAGAAGAAACACCTACGTGGTTTACCATAGATGCTAACCCTTATTATGGTTCCGTAATCCTCCATAATCAAGATATATCACATTTAATTAATGCCCATCCTTCAGGAGTTATACTTGGTTTTAACAAGAAGAATTATGGATTAAAAGAATGGCATCAGGAATATAATTATCCCGATACAGGTATTTCCTTTGTTTATCAGGATATGAAGTACGAAACCCTTGGTTCAAATTATAGTTTGTACGCACATTATAATTTTTATTTCTTTAAACGGAACATGCAATTCAGAATTGGCCAGGGCCTAGCCTATAACACAAATCCCTACGATAAGAATCAAAATTTCAGAAATAACGCCTATGGGTCCCACATTATGAGCTCTACCTTATTAATGCTCAATTATCACAAGGAACAACTATTCAAAAACTTGGGAATTAAAGCAGGAATATCCATTATTCATTATTCTAATGCTAACGTGAAAGCACCCAATACTTCTACGAATACATTTGCTTTTAATGCGGGACTTGTTTACAATTTGAATGGAAATGAAGAGATTGTTTATATTAAGAATCCTAATAAAGAAAAAATTACCCAACCTGTTAAAGCTAATCTTGTATTTAGAGGCGGTATTAATGAGAGCGATGTGGTTAATTCGGGCCAGTTTCCGTTTTATATTTTATCAGCTTATGGGGACAAGCGCTTATCCCGAAAAAGTGGAATACAGTTGGGGGCAGAGGTGTTTTTTTCAAATTTTTTAAAAGAATTGATCCGTTATCAGTCCATATCCTTTCCTGAGATGGATGTTAATCCCGATACAGATTATAAACGAGTGGGTATGTTCCTGGGATATGAACTCTATATTTCTAAATTAAGCGCTATCGCTCAGCTGGGTTATTATATTTATTATCCTTTTGATTTTGAATCTAAAGTGTACAATAGAATTGGTTTAAAATATTATTTTGGAAAAAAGTTATTTGGTGCAGTTACTTTAAAATCACATGGTGCTGCAGCCGAGGCGGTAGAGTTTGGACTTGGAATACGTTTATAGAAGTTACCGGCAATAAATTTATTTAAGGCATGAAGCATTTAAAAAGTATATATTTAGTAACGGTCATGGTATATGGACTCATTTTTTTGATGAGTTGTAATGGAGATAGTGTACCCGATTGCTTCCAAAATGAAGGGGACATCATACGTGATGTTATCCCCGTAGAAAGCTTTACAAAAATAACGGTTAATGAAAATACCAAATTGGTCCTTAAAGAGGGGAGTACAACATTGGTAGAAGTTGAAACTGGGAAATTTTTACGTAACGAAGTGAAAGCTGAAGTTAAGGAGGGGAGACTCTTGCTAACGGACACTAATAATTGTAATTTATTCAGGCCATACGGTGTTACAACCTTTTATGTCACAGCGCCAAATATTACAGAAATCAGAAGCAATACAGGATTTTCTACAGTTAGTGATGGGGTATTAGCCTATCCTCAGATTGCTCTAATCTCTGAAAGCTTTAACGATCCCGACAACCTGACTACAGATGGTGAGTTTGACCTGGAATTGGCATCACAGAATGTAAATGTACTGGTTAACGGTATTGCATATTTTAAACTTAAGGGAAGTTCCGCTAATTTAAATGTTTTTATTGCGGCCGGAGATTCCAGAGTTGAAGCGGCATCACTATTAGTTCAAAATGCAACTTTTAATCATAGAGGAAGTAATGATATACTCATTAATCCACAGGAATCATTAAGAGGCACAATTCGGGGTACAGGGGATGTAAGGAGCTATAATCGTCCAGATATTGTAGAAGTGCAAGAAATCTACAAAGGGAAATTAATTTTTGATGACTAAAAGTGAGCCAATTTCTAAGGGCCATTAATGAATTATTTGTTTTGAGAAATAATTTGAAATATGATACTATGAATGTTGATTTGACTGTTGCAGATGAGTTATTAAATGCACTTGTAAGTCAACACAAGGTACCGGGCTTGTCTATTACTGTAATGAAAAACAGGAAGGTTCTATTGCAAAAAGGTTATGGTTATGCAAATATTGAAACCAAATCCCCTGTTGATCCTTTAAAAACGATATTTCGGATAGCGAGTGCATCAAAGCCAATTGCGGCTACTGCGCTTGCTCTTATGGTTGAAGAAAACACATTAGATTTAGACACCTCTTTTTATAGATATGTGCCGTATTATCCGCAAAAATCTTATGATTTTACTATAAGGCAGCTAGCCGGGCATACTGCAGGTATTCGGGGATACAAGGGTAAGGAATATGCGCTTAATAAGGCATTTGGTATAAAAGAAGGTATTGAGATTTTTAAGGATGATGATTTGTTGTTCATTCCCGGCTCAGATTATCTCTATACAAGCTATGATTGGGTTCTGGTATCTCTGGCCATGCAGGAAAAAAGTTCTATCCCATTTTCAGATTATGTTGAACAATCCGTATTAAAGCCTCTGGGCCTTTTTGATACCAATCCAGAGCTACCGGATGATAAAGATAAAAATAGGGCTACATTTTACACAAAAAAATTTTCAGGGTTTGTAAAGGCGGTACCTGTAAACAATCAATACAAACTTGCAGGCGGTGGCTATCTATCCACTACTGTAGATCTTGCCAAATTTGGTCAGGCGTATCTTGATAAAAAAATAGCTAAAGAAGCAGTTATTAATCAATTTATTACTACACAAAAAATAGGTGATATCCCTACTTATTATGGCCTCGGATGGCAGACAAGTCTTGATAATAAAGGGAGACCCTACTTCGGACATGTTGGAAATGGGGTTGGAGGGTATTCAAATTTTTTTATTTACCCTCAACAAAACATTGTAATCGCACTTTTAATAAATTGTACAGATCCCAAAGTGCAGTCCGAATTGGATTCTATCAATGAAGTTTTACTTTCCACTGAAATGATTAGCTGATTTAGTTACCGGTTAATTCTGTAAACAAACCCTCCAGATTTTTATTCTTTCGGCTAAGTTGTAGCGTTTTTAGTTCATTGTCATGAGCAAAATCAAAAACAACTGGCCGCATATCTTTAGAAGTGCCAAAGGTAATTTCATATACGAACCCGGCCGTGTTAACGACCTTAGTAGCGTTGGGCAATCTTTCCAGAAATGCCTCTTCCACGCGATAATCAAATTCAACTTCAATTATTTGTTCATTCTCCTCCCTCAGATCGGCAAGTTTTTTATCTGCCACCAGAATTCCCTCGTTAATAATAAGTACCCTGTCGCAAACGGCTTCTACTTCTTTCATAATATGAGTTGATAGAAGAATAGTCTTTTTTTTGCTGATCTGTTTAATAAGTTTTCTAATTTCAATAAGTTGATTAGGATCTAAGCCCGTCGTGGGTTCATCTAAAATTAGTACTTCAGGATCATGAAGAAGCGCAGAGGCAAGGCCTACTCGTTGTTGATATCCTTTAGATAAAGCACTAATTTTTTTATGGGCTTCCGGGCTCAATCCGGTTTGTTCTATTACTGTGTTTATTCTTTTTTTAGATATTTTATAAACTTCGGCATTAAAAGCGAGATATTCTTTTACATACATGTCTTTGTAGAGTGGGTTATGTTCCGGTAAATACCCTATACTTTTTTGCACTTCTCTTGGCTTATATAGCACGTCATACTCATTAACAAAAGCTTCGCCTTTGTCGGCTTTACTGTAAGTGGTCAGAATCTTCATCATGGTAGATTTCCCTGCTCCGTTTGGGCCTAAGAATCCTACAATCTCGCCTTTTTTTATCTCAAAAGACACGTTATTTAGTGCGTTTTGCGAACCAAAACTCTTAGAGATATTTATGACCTTTAAAGACATGTGCTAAATTTTTCGTAAAAATAAACATTAGAAGTTTAAGCCCGAATTTCGTTTAGATAATTTTGATTAATCAATTGAAATATTTAAGAATAAGAAGCATGACCTTACTTAAAGTAATGATAAATTCTCAAAAAAAAATTACATTCAAAAAATTATCCGCAAAGAAATCGAGGATACTGTGAATATTCAAAAAAATATATTTATAAACATCGATTTTTAAATTTAATATATACCTTAGCCACAGATTTGAGGAAAAATGACTCGTAATTATTTTTGGAATGGTTTCTATTTTTATTTCTTTTTTAAAGGAAGTATGGGACTGTTTTAGAATATTGTGAACAATATATCAGATAAAGTCCCGTAAAATACGGGATTTTTTTTTGAAAGTAATTTAACCATATGGGTTTTAAAATAGCCATACAGGGAATAAGAGGTTCTAATCATCATCAGGTGGCTTTGGATTATTTTGGTGATGAAATAGATTTGGTGGAATGCATGTCATTTCATACGTTGGTGGACCAATTGCTAAATAAGCAAGCGGATAAGGGAATAATGGCTATCGAAAATTCAATTGCAGGATCAATAATACCCAATTATGCCCTTGTATATCATAATAATTTGCACATTATTGGAGAATACTATCTGAATATCCATCACAATTTGATGGTTTTAGACGGGCAGCGATTGTCAGACATTAAGGAAGTCCGATCGCATCCAATGGCTCTATTACAATGTAGAGAGTATTTAAAGTCTCAATCCCATATAAAAATGGTTGAAGACTTTGATACTGCAGAAACAGCAAAACAAATTCAGGAAAAACAATTGAAAGGGATAGCCGCGATTGCTCCAGCAGTGGCTGCAGATCTATACGATTTAAAGATCATTGAGCCTGAAATACAGACCATAAAGAATAATTCTACAAGATTTATCATCGTAAAGACACAGAATAAGGAAATTCCAAAAGAAGAAATCAACAAAGCATCCATACGTTTTATTACAGATCATAAGAGAGGTAGTTTAGCTGCGGTTCTAAATGTTATGAGTGATTGCAATTTGAATTTGACCAAAATACAGTCGTTACCGATTATTGAAACGCCATGGAAATATGCATTTTTCGTGGATATAACTTTTGAGGATTACAATCATTTTACTAAAGCGAAATCATTATTGCAAATCATGTCGGAAGATTTCAAGGTTTTAGGTGAATATAAAAATGCTCGTTTATGATACAAACCGCTGATCGTTTACAGACCATAGAGGAGTATTATTTCTCTAAAAAATTGCGGGAAGTCAGGGGAATGGCAGCTGCGGGAAAACCAATAATAAATATTGGTATAGGTAGTCCGGATCTTCCACCATCTGAAGCTGTTATTGCTTCTTTTCAGGAATCTGTTAGACATGCGGGTGCGCATCAGTACCAAAGTTATCAGGGGCTGCCTGAGTTAAGAGAAACAATTGCGCAGTTTTACAAGGAAAAATTTAATGTAGATGCAGATCCTTCTAAAGAAATATTACCCCTTATGGGTTCCAAAGAAGGGATAATGCATATTAGTATGGCCTTTTTAAATGAAGGTGATGAGGTATTAATTCCCAATCCGGGTTACCCTACCTATACTGCGGTCACCAAATTGGTCGGAGCAGTTCCAAGGCAATATGACCTGCATGCTGACCATGGCTGGTTTCCAGATTTAGAAATCTTAAAGCAGGAAGATTTGTCCGGTGTAAAGCTAATGTGGGTAAGTTACCCGCATATGCCTACGGGGGCTACGGCAAATTATCTCCAATTTGAAACATTGGTAGCCTTTGCAAAAAAGCATAACATATTATTGGTAAATGACAACCCTTATAGTTTTGTTTTAAGTAAGAATCCATTGAGCATTTTAAGTGTGAAGGGAGCCAAGGATACAGCTTTAGAACTCAATTCTCTCAGCAAAACTTTTAATATGGCAGGTTGGAGAGTTGGAATGGTTTTGGGGAATGAAATGAATGTAAATGCGATTTTAAAAGTTAAAAGTAATATGGACTCCGGAATGTTCTATGGCATTCAAAAAGGAGCTATCGAGGCATTAAAAAGTGGTAAAGAATGGTTTGATCAATTAGATACCATATATAAAGCTCGCAGAAAGTTGATGTTTCAATTGGCAGATAAACTCGGGTGCACCTATGACCCTAATGCTGTAGGGATGTTTGTTTGGGCTAAACTGCCGGATGGATCACCGAAATCAGAAGATTTTATAGATCGAATATTACATGATAAAAACATTTTTATTGCACCTGGGACTATTTTTGGAAGCAATGGAGAGGGCTATATCAGATTTTCACTTTGTGTGAGAAAATCAAAAATAAAGGAGGCTATCGACAGGTTCTAAAACCTTATACAGAATTTAAACAAGAAATGGAATTTAATAAAGGAATATCCTGAGAATTGCAAAAGGCTAAAAGGTTAATAAGTAAAAAGATGAATGTAATAATAGTAGGTATCGGATTAATCGGGGGTTCAATGGCCAGGGACCTGAGATGCAAGTATCCGGAAGTGTCAATCTATGGGATGGATGCAAGTGCAGCCCATCTTGAAGAAGCTGTTAGGCTGCAACTTATTGACGGCATTGCCACCGCAAAAGAATTATCAGAGGCAGATATTGTTATAGTTAGTATCCCTGTGGATGCCATTGTACAAGAACTTCCAAAATTATTGGATGCTATTGGTGACGATTCGTTGGTGATAGATGCAGGGTCTACAAAGTCTGAAATTTGCAGGATAGTAGCTGATCATCCAAGAAGACGAAATTTTCTCGCTTGTCATCCAATTGCTGGAACCGAATTTTCGGGCCCCACTGCTGCTGTTTCGGAACTGTTTTCAGGTAAAACAAATATAATTTGTGATGTAGAAAAAACAGCTTTTAAACTCCAGGAAAGGGCTTTGAGTATTTTTAGCAGCCTGGGCATGCGAATAAGATACATGAATCCCGAAGCACATGACAAGCATATTGCCTATGTCTCCCACCTGTCACATATAAGTTCGTTTATGCTTGGTAAAACGGTAATTGAAAAGGAGAAAAATGAGCGTGACATTTTTGACATGGCGGGCAGTGGTTTTGAAAGTACGGTTAGATTAGCAAAAAGTTCACCTGCCATGTGGACCCCTATTTTCGAACAAAATAAAGAGAATGTCGTAGAGACTTTGGATGAATATATTCAGAATCTGGAAGCCTTTAAACAAAAACTAATTGATAATAATTTTGAAGGCATCTATAAAGAAATGGACAATACCAATAAGATAAAAGCAATATTAAAAGGAATACCACAAAATAATAAAGACAGATAATAATGGAGAATTCAAAAAATTTAAGATCATGGTTAGATGATATGAATTTATCACATCCTCTGGTAATTGCAGGACCATGCAGCGCAGAAACTGAAGATCAGGTATTGGGAATAGCCCATGAGCTTAAAGATACAGATGTAAACTACTATCGTGCTGGTATTTGGAAACCGAGAACCAGGCCCGGAAACTTTGAAGGAGTTGGAGCTATTGGTCTCAAATGGTTACAAAAAGTAAAAGAAGAAACCGGACTTAAGACAGCCACTGAAGTAGCTAACAAAAATCATGTAGATCTTGCATTGGAACATGATGTGGATTTGTTGTGGATAGGTGCGCGTTCTACCGTTAGCCCGTTTATTGTTCAGGAAATTGCTGATGCTTTGGAAGGAACGGACAAAATTGTCCTAGTTAAAAATCCTGTAAACCCTGACCTGGCTTTATGGTTAGGTGCTGTAGAACGATTATCGAAGGCTAATATCAAGAAGTTGGGGGTAATACATCGGGGATTTTCTACCTATGAAAAAACAAAATATCGAAATATCCCGGAATGGCAAATGGCTATTGAATTACAAACTAAATTTCCAGACCTGCCTTTGATTAATGATCCTTCACATATTAGTGGTAACAGGGAATTGATCTTTGATATTTCACAAACCGCCCTGGATCTGAATTTTGATGGATTAATGATTGAAACACATCATGATCCTGATAATGCCTGGAGCGATGCCGCACAACAGGTAACTCCTAAAAAATTGGTGCAAATCATGGAAGACTTAAAGATTAGAAAGGAAACCGATGAGGCAACAGAATACAACCAAAAAATTAGTAATCTCCGAGCCCAAATTGATATTATAGATAATCAACTAATTGACAGCCTGGGTAAAAGAATGAAAGTTTCTGACGGGATTGGTAAATTAAAAAGACAGCGTAATGTGGCCGTTCTTCAAACGAACCGTTGGAATGCAATATTAGGTAAAATGATACTGGAAGGTGAATCAAAAGGGTTGAGTGAAGAATTTGTGCTTCGAATGTTTAAAGCTATTCACCAGGAATCAATAAATCATCAGGAGAAAATTATAAATGCTACTGAGAGCGTAAAAAAGTAAAATTTAAATATTTTAGATTCTTATATAAAGTGTAACAAAAGGTAATTAGCGGTATCTTTAAGAAAACTAGTAACACAAATAATTATGAAAAAAGTAATGTCGCTTTGCGTGTTTCTAATTGCCTTTAATGGCTTTTCGCAAACCATGCTTGACAAAGAAGTTGGCGATTTCCACGAAATAAAAGTTTATGATCTAATTGAAGTGAACCTTATTAAGTCTGATAATAACAGGATAATTATAAAAGGTCATAACGTTTACGATATAAAATACGTAAATAAGAATGGAGTCTTAAAATTGAAGATGGAGTTGGATAAAAAGTTTCAGGGAGAAGATACTTTTGTAGAGGTTTATTATACAGATCTGCGAACTATAGACGGAAATGAAGGAGCTAAAATTGTCTGCAATGAACTTGTTGAAAAAGAGAAGATAGAGATAAGGGCCCAGGAAGGATCACATATAAAAATTGGAATGGATGTGAAGGATGTTGAAATGAAGGTGGTCACGGGAGGTAAAATTGAGGCGTCCGGATTGGCAAAAAATCAAATAATTGTTATAAATACCGGTGGAGTATTTGAAGGCAGGGAATTGTTAACAGAAGTGGCAAGTGTAAATATTTCAGCAGGCGGAGAGGCAGAACTTTACGCTACAGAAAAATTGGATATCAGTGTAAAAGCAGGAGGGGATGTATATGTTTATGGAAATCCAAAAGATGTAAATAAAAAAACTCTGGCCGGGGGTAGAATAATTTTTAAAGACTAATAGCTTAAGCTATTAAATAAAAAACCCGGTATTTTTACCGGGTTTTTTTATTGTATTAATTTTTTTTCATAAAACGTTGTGTAGATTACTCGTTTTTTGGCCTTTCCTGGTAAAATATACCGCCCCAAATTAAAGTATTATCGTTTCTTTGTATTGAAACACAAACATTTATGCTTGGAATTGTTTATAAGTCTACAGGTAGTTGGTATACAGTAAAAACTGGTGCTGGAGATTTTTATGAATGCCGTATTAAAGGTAAGTTCCGGATTAAGGGAATAAAAAGCACCAATCCAATTGCTGTTGGCGACCTGGTTGTATTTAAAGTTGAGCGAATTGGCGATGAGACTACTGGTGTTATCTATAAAATTGAAGATCGCAAGAATTATATAATTCGAAAATCAGTTAAACTTTCGAAACAAACGCATATTATAGCAGCTAATATTGATCAGGTTTTTTTATTGGTTACGCTTAAGAATCCGAGAACGTATACTATTTTTATTGATCGATTTCTAGCAACCTCCGAAGCATATGATATAAAAACGGTACTCCTTTTTAATAAAATAGACATGTATAATGAGAATGAGTTGGCAGAAGTAAAGTTCTTGGCTGCCTTATATCGGGAAATCGGCTATACATGTATTGGGATTTCTGCAAAAACAGGAAAGAATGTGGATAAGGTAAAAGACTTGATGAAGGAACGTACGAGTATGTTTGCCGGGCATTCAGGAGTTGGAAAATCCACACTTATTAATTTCATAGCACCTGAATTAAATATAAAGACTACCGAAATTTCTGATCAACACTTTCAGGGACAACATACTACGACTTTTGCGGAAATGTATGATTTGAACTTCGGTGCCAGGATTATCGATACTCCGGGGATTAAAGGTTTTGGTATGGTGGATATGGACAAATATGAGATAGGAGATTATTTTCCGGAATTTTTTAGACTGAAGATCAATTGTAAGTTTAATAACTGCCTGCACTTAGACGAACCAAAATGTGCGGTTAAAGCCGCATTAGATAAAGATGAGGTGTCATGGAGCAGGTATAGGAGTTATGTTCAGATTGCTACCGGGGATGAAGACACCTATAGAATGGACAATTACGAAGAATTATGAGAGCAGTAATACAAAGAGTATCCTCTGCAAGTGTTGTTGTAAATAACAAAACAATTTCTCAAATTGGATGGGGTTTTTTGGTATTGTTGGGAATTGAGGATTCTGATTCCCAGGATGATATTGCATGGCTCTCAAATAAAATAGTAAACTTGAGAATATTTAATGACGCGCATGGCGTGATGAACCAGTCGTTATTGGAAACCAAGGGAGATGCTATTGTGGTAAGTCAGTTTACCCTACATGCAGCAACCAAAAAAGGGAACCGCCCTTCTTACATCAGGGCAGCAAAACCCAATATAGCCATACCCCTTTATGAAGCTTTTGTACATCAGATGGAAACAGATTTGGGGAAACAGATAGGCACAGGAGTTTTTGGTGCCGATATGAAAGTGGCCTTGGCAAATGATGGTCCGGTTACTATAATAATTGACACTAAAAATAAAGACTTATGAATATTGAAGATGCACAATTAGCTGTTGACAATTGGATAAAAGATCATGGCGTCCGCTATTTTAATGAACTGACAAACATGGCCCAGCTCACAGAGGAGGTTGGGGAAGTGGCTCGTATAATTGCCAGGCGGTATGGGGAACAAAGTGAGAAGGAATCCGATAAAGAAAAGGATCTGGGAGAAGAATTAGCCGATGTTCTTTTCGTTGTTTTATGTCTGGCAAACCAGACCGGTATTGACCTGCAGCAAGCTTTTGACCGCAAATTGGAAATAAAGGCAAAACGCGACCATGACAGGCACCAAAACAATAAAAAACTGAAATAGTAGTATCTTTGGCTTCGGTTTAAAACAACACCAATTTGAAATTACACCTCTCAGGCCCGTCCAGTAATCTCCTGAACTCATATATCAAGATCACAGGTTCCAAGAGTGAATCTAACAGACTTTTATTGCTAAATGCGCTCTACCCTGGTATTACAATTAAAAATCTATCCAATTCCGATGATGCTGCTGTAATGCAAAAAGGCATTCTGGTTAAAGAAGGAAGGGTAGATATACATCACGCAGGCACAGCCATGCGTTTTTTAACAGCCTATTTTGCTTCTCAGGAAGGAGCAAATGTTACCCTTACCGGTTCACAGAGAATGCAGGAACGACCTATAAAAATATTGGTCGATACATTAAAAAATTTAGGTGCAGATATCGATTATTTGAAAAATGAGGACTACCCCCCATTGTTGATAAAAGGAAAAACCCTCAATAAACATAAGGTGAGCCTTCCCGCGGATATTAGTAGTCAGTACATCTCTGCTTTATTACTTATTGCTCCAAGCCTGGAGCATGGGCTGATATTGGAACTGGTTGGAAATATTACATCTGTTCCCTATATTAAAATGACGCTTGGCTTGTTAGAACAAATAGGTATAACAAGCTCTTTTGAAGGGAATACGGTAAGTGTACTTCCAAAAAAATATGTGAGTGAAAGTTGCATAACAGTGGAATCTGATTGGAGTTCGGCGTCATATTTTTACAGTATTACTGCTCTCTGTGAAGAAGGGACGGAAATTAGTTTGTCGTCCTATAGAAAAGATAGTTTGCAGGGTGATAGCGTTCTAAAGGAACTATATAAAGATTTTGGTGTTAAAACCATATTTAAAGAGGATAGCATTAGTCTGGTTAAGACTAAAACCAGTCAAATAGCTAATGTTGAATACGACCTTGCAAATACTCCTGATTTAGCACAGACTCTGGCTGTTACATGTTTTGGATTAGGAATTGGATGTCATCTTACCGGTTTACATACCTTAAAAATAAAGGAGACGGATAGGCTGCTGGCATTAAAAAATGAACTTTCCAAACTCGGGGCTAAGGTTTCAGTTACCAATAAGACACTTACTTTGGAATCTTCAAATAAAATAAATTCCGAGGTGGCAATTGATACTTATAACGATCACAGAATGGCCATGGCATTTGCCCCATTGGCTTTAAAAACCGCAATAACCATTAACGATGCTGAGGTAGTTTCCAAATCGTACCCGGATTTTTGGAAAGATCTGGAACAACTGGGATTTAAGATTAAAGACCTATAAAGTTATTTAATACCACTTTTACTTGACAAGCCCTGCTTCAGGATTGTATATTTGCAGCCGCCTAAAAGGCGAACTAAAATTCACATATGAAATTATCACACTTTAGTTTTGAATTGCCAAATGACCTGATGGCAGAATATCCGATGGAGCACAGAGACGAATCCAAATTAATGGTTGTTCATAAAGATACCGGTAAAATTGAACATAAAATGTTCAAGGATCTTATTAATTATTTTGATGAAGGAGATGTAATGGTTATTAATAATACCAAAGTATTTCCAGCCAGGTTATATGGTAATAAGGAAAAAACTGGGGCCAGGATTGAAGTGTTTTTGCTTCGTGAGTTGAATGAAGAACAAAGGTTGTGGGATGTTTTGGTCGATCCAGCCAGAAAAATCAGAATTGGCAATAAACTTTACTTTGGAGATGATGAGAATTTGGTGGCCGAAGTTATTGACAATACTACTTCAAGGGGAAGAACACTTCGCTTTCTTTACGATGGGTCTTATACCGACTTCAGAAGGAAATTACGGGAACTCGGAGAGACACCTCTGCCAAAGTATATTAAAAGAGAAGTGGAGCCTGAGGATGAGTCCCGGTATCAAACCATATATGCAAAGCATGAAGGTGCTGTAGCGGCACCAACAGCAGGATTGCATTTTTCCAGACATTTATTAAAACGACTCGAAATTAAAGGTATTCAATTTGCCGAGCTCACACTTCATGTAGGTCTGGGTACTTTTAACCCGGTGGAAGTTGAAGACCTTTCCAAACATAAAATGGATAGTGAAGAATTAGTGATTGATGAGAAAGCCACAGAGATTGTAAATTCAGCTAAAATTAGGAAGCAAAGAATTTGTGCTGTTGGAACAACGGCTATGAGGGGCCTGGAAAGTGCTGTTTCATCGCAACACACACTGAATACGTATGATGGCTGGACCAATAAATTTGTATTTCCACCTTATGACTTTAGCATTGCTAATGCCATGGTAACTAATTTTCATCTGCCAAAATCTACCCTTTTAATGATGGTTTCGGCATTTATGGGTCATGATCTTATGAAAAGGGCCTACAAAGAAGCAATAATTGAAGGATATAGATTTTACTCATATGGTGACGCCATGCTCATCATATAAAGTATGTATTATTTAAATAAAGAATCCTGCCATTACCTGTTTTCCGATAGGTACGGCAGGATTTTTTTTACTTAAACAATGGTTTCAAAGAAGAAAGATATTCGAGCCCTAACAAAGGAGCAACTTCGTGATTTTTTTGAAAGTCACGGGGAGAAGCCATTCCGCGGAAATCAGGTGTATGAATGGTTGTGGCAGAAATCTGCACATTCGTTCGATAAAATGACTAATCTATCCAAAGAAACCCGTAAAAAACTGGAAGAATATTTTGTAATTAATCACATAAAAGTAGATCAATTGCAGAAAAGTTCTGATGGAACAATAAAGAATGCCGTTCGATTGCACGATGGGTTGGTGGTAGAATCAGTTCTTATCCCGGCAAAAGAAAGAACCACGGCTTGTGTGTCCAGTCAGGTGGGCTGTAGTTTGGATTGCAAATTTTGCGCCACTGCAAGATTAAAAAAGATGCGCAACCTTAATCCGGACGAGATTTATGATCAGGTGGTTGTAATCAACAATGAAAGCGAGCTCTATTTTAATAGACCTTTGAGTAATATTGTCTTTATGGGAATGGGTGAACCGCTGATGAATTATAATAATGTTTTGAAGGCAATAGACAAGATAACATCTCCTGAAGGCCTTGGGATGTCTCCAAAAAGAATTACAGTTTCTACCTCGGGGGTTCCAAAAATGATCAGGAAACTTGCCGATGAGGAAGTCAAATTTAAACTTGCCGTTTCTCTTCATTCAGCAATAGAGGAAATACGTACTTCTATTATGCCCTTCAATGCGACCTTTAACCTTAAGGATCTGCGAGATTCTTTGATCTATTGGTATTCAAAAACAAAAAGCAGGATTACATACGAGTATGTAGTGTGGGAAGGTATTAATGATAAGGATAAGGATATAAGAGCTTTAATAGCTTTTTGCAGATTTGCACCTTCAAAGGTAAATCTGATAGAGTACAATCCTATAGATGATTCCGCCGACTTTAAACAGGCATCTAATGATGCCATTAATAAATATGTGGAGGCTCTGGAACAAAATGGAATAATAGTCACAGTTCGCCGCTCAAGAGGTAAAGATATTGATGCAGCTTGTGGACAATTGGCGAACAAATCTATATAATTAGAAACGCAATTTATTATTTCACTTAGGCGTCATTAAAGGCATACTAAAACTAAGACGAACTCAGGATCAGATTGAACTTCTTATTTCTTTATTCTCACTTCGTTACCCTTGTTATTTTCCCTAAATTTATCGTTCATCATCGAAAAATTCAATTCTATTGAAAATTGTCGCTCAAATAACGGAACCGATCAATAAAGAAATGGAACTCTTTGAAAAAAAGTTCCGCGATTCCATGTCCACCAAAGTGGCTCTTCTCAACAGAATCACCTATTATATAGTAAACCGGAAAGGAAAGCAAATGCGGCCAATGTTTGTATTTCTTACCGCAAAGCTTGTTAATAATGGGGAAGTTAATGAAAGGACATATCGTGGTGCATCGGTTATAGAATTAATACACACGGCTTCTTTAGTGCATGATGATGTAGTTGATGATAGTTACAAACGCAGAGGTTTCTTCTCCATAAATGCACTGTGGAAAAATAAAATTGCTGTCTTAGTTGGAGACTATCTGCTTTCAAAAGGAATGCTACTCTCGGTGGAGCATGAAGATTTTGATTTACTCAAAATAATTTCAATAGCCATACGTGAAATAAGTGAGGGGGAATTACTTCAGATAGAAAAAGCCAGAAGATTAGATATTACTGAGGATGTATATTACGAAATAATCAGACAAAAAACAGCAACCCTTATTGCTGCATGTTGTAGCCTGGGAGCATGTTCTGTAAAGCCCGATAGTTCAGATGTTGAAACCTTTCGAAAGTTTGGAGAGCTTTGTGGGATGGCATTTCAGATAAAGGATGATCTTTTTGATTATGGAGCGGAAAAAATTGGTAAACCCACAGGTATAGATATTAAGGAGCAAAAAATGACCCTGCCTTTAATATATGTACTCAATAACAGTAGCCCCAAAGAGAAAAGATGGCTTATTAATTCAGTAAAAAATTATAATAAGGATAAGTCGCGTGTTAAAGAAGTAATTGCCTTTGTAAAAGAAAAGGGAGGTCTTTCTTACGCAGAAACTAAAATGAATGAGTTTAAAAATAAGGCCTTGGAACTTTTAAATACCTACCCGGATTCTGAGTATAAAGATGCTCTTGGGCTTATGGTGAGTTATGTGGTAGATAGAAAAAAATAATAACTAACCATCACATCTACAAAGAGTTATAAATTAATTCTAAAAAATTTCAGATTTCGGGCAACGTTTTTGATTTCCAAAACGTCTATATCTATAGAAGACTAAAATGAAACGCTTGAAAATTATTTCTTTTTATAATAATGAAAAAGTGCTTATCAGGAAAGCAATTTTAGGTCATCCTAATGCACAACGGGCTATTTATGAGAAGTTTGCACCTAAGATGTTAGGCGTATGCAGACAGTATATAAAGGACCTGCATTATGCCGAAGATGTAATGATCAATGGTTTTGTGAAAGTATTTAAAAGTTTGAATTCATTTAGGCATGAAGGGAGCTTTGAAGGTTGGATCAGGCAAATCATGGTTAGAGAAGCCATCTCTTATCTCAGAAAAAAACAATTTGTAGTCTTTGATGATGAGGTTTATGAGTACAATACTCCAAATCAAATTGCCATCTCTTCTTCAATGGATATTGAATATATTCAACGGTTAATTGACAATTTGCCTGAAGGTTATAAAATGGTTTTTGTGCTCTATGCAATAGAAGGCTATAAGCATTCAGAAATAGCAGAAATGTTGGATATAACAGAAAGTACGTCAAAATCCCAGTTGTTTAAGGCCAGGAGATTGTTGCAGGATAAATTAAAAGAACAAAGTATACTCGGTTATGGAACCCACTAAATTTGAAAATCATATTAAGGAAACCTTAAAGGGAAGTGAAATTAAACCTTCAGAGGCTGCTTGGCATAAAATTAAAGGACAGATCAAGAATGATTATAAGCCAAAGAGAACCGGATATTTCAGGTATGGAATTGCCGCAGGTTTTATTGGAATATTGATACTATCTGTACTCTACTTTACAACTGATGATGTCACTTTAAATCAAGAGGTGCAAGTTGCTGCTAAACCTTTAATTCCTTTTGTTGACAAAGAAAAAGAAGAACTTTTAAAAGCAGCTATTTCTGAGGAAGAAAGTGTAATAGCCGCAGTTGAGGATCCCTATGAAGCTGACGAAGAAAAATCAGTCGCAGTGTCAAAAAAGAAATCAAAAAGAGAATTGGTTATATCGGAAGATGCTAAACTGGCGAATACTGAGGAACTCCAAAATATAACATCGGAAGATTCAAATGAGCTAATAGATACTAAAATAGCCGAGGTATTGGCCAGAGTAACTACACTTGAAGAAAACAACAAAGAGCTGACAGATTTAGAAGTAGATTCCCTCCTAAGACAGGCACAAAAGGAAATTTTGACGCAAAAGCTTCTAAATTCTGATAATACAGTTAACCCATCAGCTTTGCTTTCGCAAGTGGAAGAGGAGATGGATCAGTCATTCCGGGATCAGATTTTCGAGAAACTTAAGTCAGGTTATCACAAATTGAGAACTGCCGTTGCAGATCGTAATAATTAATCTTTAGTACACATTTTTATATAATTTCTTCAATTGATATTGAGGAAGCAGTCAGGAGTTTATTCATCAATCAAAAATCAAAAATCAAAATGAAAACAATTAGCACTTATTTTGCAGTAGTTATAATGTGTTTTATTGCCAATACAATGGTGGCACAAGATAATTATAAAGACAAGATTGAAGCACTTCAAGAACAGAAAGAAAAAATAACAGAAGAAGAAAAAGAGGCTTTAAAAAGGGAAGTAGAAGCCATTAATAAGCGCTCAGAAAATGGTGCAATCACCACTGAAGAGGCAAAAAAACTAAAAGAAGAAGCCGCCAGGAAAAGAGCTTTAAATATTGAGAACAGAATGGCAATAATTGATAACGAAATTGCATTGCTTGAGCGCAATAAAGGAGAAGTGTTGGTTCAGGAAGAGGATAATACATGGCATGATGATGATGACGGTTTTACCATAAGAATTGACGATGAAGAATGGGAAATATATGATAATAAATATGGCTGGTCAAAATATGGTAGGCGTACCTATTCAGACCTTATTGTTGCATTTGGTTTGAATAATGCAATTATTGAAGGTCAATCCTTAAATGATACTCCTTATAAGGTTGGTGGAAGCAGGTTTTTTGAAATTGGTTGGGCATGGCGAACAAGGGTATTTAATAAAACAAATTTTATGAGAATCCATTATGGTTTTTCTGTTCAGTTTAATGGATTAAAATCGAAGAATAACCTCTATTATGTGGTAAATGATGAAGGGGAAACAGTTCAGGAAGAATTTCCGTTCGATCTTAGAAAATCAAAACTTAAGTTGGACAACCTAGTTATACCCATTCATTTTGAATTTGGTCCGTCCAGAAAAAGAATCTCTGATCATTATGTCAAATATTCTTTAAAACATCAGTTTAGAATTGGTCTTGGCGGATATGGTGGTTTTAACATGGGTACGCGGCAAAAATTAAAATACAATGATAGCGGTTCTAGTAAAAAAACAAAGATAAAGGGTGGTTTAAATAGTAATCCCTTCATATATGGACTAAGTGGTTACATTGGAGTAGATTGGTTTCTGCTCTATGTAAAGTACGATCTAAATCCAATTTTCAAAAGTCCATCTGTTGAACAAAGGAATATATCAATGGGACTACGATTTGATATTTAAAAATTTAAAACCCGGAATACTGTCGCATTTGGATTTCATCTTAATTGAAATTATCATGTGACAGGTTTCATTTGGGGTAACTATGAACTAATTTTCAAATGCCGCTTGCATTTCTTTTGTAAATTCCTCCTTGTAATACCCTTTTTTACAATAATTGCAACCTATTACCTGAGTTGTTGACACGCGAAAAAGTGGAATCCAGAATATATGAAAAAAATTTGGTGTGCTTTCACCCGAAAGCGTATCAGGCTGATTACAATGAGAACATTTTATATGTCTGATGTTTATTGTAGTTGTCTTTCCGGGCCGAATTCCAAAAAATAAGATCATAATAAACTTAAATTAGTTTGACTGATTAAAATAATCGTTCACTATCAGATTGTATTCTAAAAATACTGTATTTTAAAGCATTCTATTTTCTTATTTTTACATCGCATAAATTCAGTCACATTGATTTCTAAATTCACCATAGATCAAGTTTATGAAACCGCCCGCCTTGAGGAGGTAATTGGGGATTTTGTACAATTAAAAAAATCTGGTTCCAATTTTAAAGGATTAAGCCCTTTTACGGATGAACGTACTCCAAGTTTTATGGTATCACCGGTAAAACAAATCTGGAAGGACTTTAGTAGTGGTAAGGGTGGAAATGTTGTGGCTTTCTTAATGGAACACGAGCATTTTACGTATCCTGAAGCCATTAAATATCTGGCAAGGAAATACAATATTGAAATTGAAGAAACAGAACGTACAGATGAACAAAAGGAACAGGCCGATGAACGTGAAAGTATGTATCTGGTTTCTGAATATGCTCAGCAATATTTTGAGAAGACACTTTGGGAGAAGGAAATGGGGAAAGCTATAGGGCTTAGTTATTTCAGAGAAAGGGGTTTTACAGATGACATCATTAAAAAGTTTGGACTGGGATATAGCCTGGACCAGTGGGACGCTTTTACCAATTCTGCCCTTGAAGGAGGATATCAACTAAAATTTTTGCAAAAGACCGGGCTGACAATTGTAAAAGAAGATGCTAACCAGGCCGGAGTCTCCAAAAAATTTGACAGATTTAAGGGAAGAGTCATGTTTCCTATCCATTCCATGAGCGGTCGAGTTCTGGGATTTGGAGGAAGGATACTTTCCAATGAAAAGAAAGCTGCTAAATATCTGAATTCCCCGGAAAGCGAAATATACCATAAAAGTAAGGTGCTATACGGTATATATTTTGCTAAACAGGCGATTGCTAAAGAGGATAACTGCTATTTAGTGGAAGGCTATACGGATGTTATTCAATTGTATCAAAGGGGAATACATAATGTGGTTTCCTCCAGTGGTACGGCCCTTACACCAGAGCAAATACGGTTAATAAACAGGCTTACTAAAAATATTACAGTTTTATTTGACGGGGATGCAGCAGGTTTACGGGCATCCTTGAGAGGGATTGACCTTATTCTTGAACAAGGAATGAATGTAAAAGTCTGCACCTTTCCAGAAGGAGAAGACCCGGATAGTTTTGCCAAGAATAATGAAATTGAGGAGATCACACTATACCTACAGGAGAATGCTAAGGATTTTATACAGTTTAAGACTTCCTTACTGGCCAAAGATGCGGCAAATGATCCAATAAAAAAGGCTGATACTATTCGCGAAATCGTTAACAGTATCTCTAAAATCCCAGATAGGATAAAACGTGAAATTTATATTCAGGAGTGCGCACATATAATGAATATTTCAGAAGATGTTTTATTTAATACTCTGGCGCAGATTGGAAGTAAAGAACGCACAAATGCTGCCGCAACCGCAAGACAGGAGCAAAAAGCGTTCGAGGTTGTTAAGCATAGCCAGAAAGAGGAAAAACTGGATGTTCAATATGAGTTAGAACGGAAAATAATAGAAATGCTTCTGCTTTATGGGAATGAGCTTCAGGAATTTGAGGACCTTATTTTAAAAGAAAATGAAGAGGGTGATCTCGTTCTAGAACCGGAAAATATGGAAGCAAAAGTTTATGAAAAGGTATACCTGGATCTTCAGGAGGATGAAATAGAACTCACACATGACAAGTTCAGAAATATCTATTACAAATTAATAGAAGGGCTTAATGAGAAAGAAGACTTTTCTATGACTACATTTATGAATGAACTCGATCAGGAAATGGTAACCCAAATTTCTTCGATATTAATGGAGGAAGAAAAATATGAGTTGCATCACTGGGAGCGAAAGGACATCTATCCAAAAAATAAAGAAAAAAGTATTTCCCAATTAGTAAGCGAAACAATTTTAACTTTAAGGTGCTTTCTAATAAAAAAACGAATTACATCTCTGCAGGAAAACACAGAAGATTTGAATGGTGATCACAAGGAAACCCTGGAAGAGATTATGAATTACCTTCAGTTAAACAAACTCTTGAATAAGAAGCTAAATAGGGTACTCTCATAAAACATTTGTCCGTGAAGCTCATTTAGTTGCGCCTAAGAGGTATAAAAAACCCCGACACTTTGGTCAGGGTTACAATTTATTATGAATTGAACTTAGTACAATTCTAAGGCCTTTGCCTGTTGAAGCAAATCCACAAGATTATCAACATTTAATTTTTTCATTAAACGGGCTTTATACGTACTAACTGTTTTTTCATTTAGATTTAAGCCTATGGCAACGTCTTTATTTCTCTTTCCACTGGCCAGGAGCTTAAGAACCTCAACTTCTCGGGTAGACAACTTTCTGAAAAACCTGCGGGGCTTTTGAGTTCCTTCATCGAAGGCCAGTCGCTGAGCCAATTCATTAGTGATAAACATATTACCCTCACTAACTTTTCTAACGGCAGTAATTATGTAATCCAAATCTGCAGTTTTTGAAAGATAGCCGAACGCTCCTGCTCTTATGGTACTAAGTGCGTATACATCTTCAGATTGGCCGCTATAGATCAATACCTTTATGTCAGGATATTCCTGTTTAAGCTTTCTCAAGCTAGCTATTCCATTAATTTCCGGAATGTCCATTTCAAGCATAACGACATCCGGATTCAACTTCTCTAATTTTGTAAAAAGTTCAGTGGTAGTGGCAGCATCATCAATAACTTCAAAACCAGAAGCCGAATTTAGTACATTTTTAATACCCATTCTGACTATTGGATGATTGTCCGCGATTAAAACTTTTATCATTTTGATTGGTTTTCTAGATATTAACGCCTATGTACGTCGAAAAATACTGACATGCAATGTAAGGTTAAATTATCTAATTTCTTAAACAAAAGTGTACTTTTTTTCCCAATTATTAAGAATAATGGAGTCATTATTCGTCTTAATTAACTGATTCTTAGTCAAGATGTTATTTTAGGCTACCAGGAATTTCGCAAACGGGTATAGGAAGCATCTTATGTTGATTCATGGAGTTGTACCTTTTAAAGATGAGAAAGACTTCTTTTTCTCTTCCACTGAATTCATCGGCCTCCTTCCCAGAGTTATTCATTTCCATGGCCCATTCCAATTCCGGATATGAAGCCCCTATCTGATCCTCATCTGTTCGTGAGTCACCCCACAAGCCATCTGTTGGGGGAGCAACAATAATTTCTTCATTGATGCCCAAATATTTGGCAATTTCATAGACCTCAGTCTTAAGTAGGTCTGCAATTGGACTAAGATCAACTCCGCCATCCCCATACTTGGTGTAGAAGCCAATTCCAAAATCCTCTACTTTATTACCTGTTCCTGCTACCAGATAGTTGTTTAAAGCAGCAAAATAGTATAATGTTGTCATGCGAAGCCTCGCACGGGTATTGGCTAAAGACATAAACCTGTCTTCTTCATTGTCAACCTCCGGTAATGATGTTACAAGATTATCAAATACCGAAGTGAGATTCACAGGATGTCTGGATACATGGTCAAAGTTTTGTTGTAACCAATCAATATGATTAGATGCCCGGGTTACCTGATTAGCACCTTGATGGATTGGCATTTCAATACATAATAGGTCTAATCCGGTTTTAGCACATAAGGCTGAAGTAACCGCGGAGTCTATCCCACCTGATACACCTATAACAAATCCATTGATTTTAGCCTTGGTGGCATATGACTTTAACCAGCTTACAATATGATCTATTACCTTTTTTGTTTGCATAGGGTACATTATTATTTGGAAATACTAACTTTGCTGCGATAAAAATAAAGCGAATACCCTTAATAATAAAACTGAAGTGTAATTACTTTATATGAAAACAAGATTTATTGCGATTTTAATTGTTCTTTTTAGTCTCCATTCTTGTAAAAATGAAACACAGGTATCCGAAGATATTTCAAGGATTCCGTTAAATCTGACTGTACTGCGTTTTGATCGGGAATTTGCGGAGGCAAAACCCGGAGACATACTCAAACTAAAACAGAAATACCCTTACCTTTTTCCAAAGCAGTATTCCGATAGTGTTTGGATTGCAAAACTGAATGATTCTTTGCAGAATGAAATATTTAGTGAAGTAATGAGAACTTTTCCGAATTTTGATAGGGAAACAACAGACCTCGAACTTTTGTTTAAACATGTTCTGTACTACTTTCCAAATTATCGGACACCGGAGGTAATAACAGTTATTTCGGACGTGGATTACTCGAATCGTATAATTTTGGCGGACACACTTTTACTAATCGGTTTGGATAATTATCTTGGTAAAGATCATAGGTTCTATAGGGGAATAGATCAATATATAGCTGCCGGACTTGACAAAACCTATTTAATAAGCGACGTTGCAAGCGCTTTTGGCAAAACCACGCTCAACTTCCCTTCTGACCGCACTTTTTTAGCGCAGATGATATATTATGGGAAAGAGTTATATCTCAAAGACAAATTGATACCTCTTGCTACTGATGCTCAAAAAATAGTATATACGCCTGAGGAATTAGAATGGGCCCAGGCCAATGAGGAGCAAATTTGGCGTTATTTTATTGAAAGGGAATTACTCTACAGCACCGACAATATGTTGGCTCCCCGGTTTTTAGATCCGGCTCCGTTTTCAAAATTCAGGTTAGAACTGGATAATGAATCTCCAGGTAGACTGGGCCGCTATATGGGATGGCAAATAGTAAGGTCGTTTATGAATAACAATGATGTTAAACTTAATCAATTACTTGAATTATCCGCGGATGAAATTTTTAAAAAATCAAATTACAAACCGAAAAAATAGATCATGGGAAAATTACATACTTCTCAAATAACGCTTAAAGTGGGCTTGGATGAAAATCGCGTTCCGGAAGAGCTTACCTGGTCCGCAGAAGATGGTGGCATTGTAAACCAGGAAGCAAAAGCCATGTTATTGTCGGTGTGGGACAGTAAGAACCAGGAATCCTTAAAAATAGATATGTGGACAAAAGATATGCCAGTGGATGAAATGAAAGTTTTCTTTCATCAAACCCTGTTGGCTATGTCCGATACTTTTATGAAGGCTACGCAGGACGAAAAAATGACAACAACCATGAAAGATTTCTGCGCCTATTTTGCAGAGAAGCTAGAATTAAAAAAGGAGTAGTCTATTGTTATGGTAATTGGCCATCCTTCCAATTGAGTTGTTTTACCGGTCGTAACATCAGTATTTCTGAGCCAGCATTTAAGCGTTGCCTTTTTCTTAATAAGATGAATTACCTTGCCCATGGGATTTCGTAACCAGTTATTGGTCAAGAGCATCATTATTTTTAAAAGGAGAGGGTAAATAGATTGATTTCAGTTGAGTAAAATTTATCTGCCAAAAAAAGCAAATAACAGTTTACATATTTATATATAAAGCACGGATTAAAGATATATTATGTAAGTATTGAGTATTTTTATTGACTAAAAAGTACAATATAGAGTATGGTTTCCGTACTTTTTAAATGAATAAATTTATTTATGGATAAGCACGAAGATACAAGGCTAATTTTTATTTATAACGCCAATTCAGGCTTGCGAAATTCCCTTTTGGATGGAGCTCATAAAGCATTAAGTCCGAGCACTTACCAATGTAATCTTTGTGATTTAACCTTTGGTGTAATTAATGAGAAAAAAGCCTGGAAGAGATTTCGTGAGGAAGAAGACCGTAGCATGGAATTTCTACATAAGGATGAATTTAATAAGCAGTATGCTTCAAAATTCGGATATAAGTTTGAGTTTCCGGTTGTTCTGTCAGCGGTTAATGAGGAGTTGCAGCTATTTATTTCTACAAAAGAACTCAATGAATTAGAAAATACGGAAGAATTAATTGATTTAATTGCGAAAAGGGAAAAGGAAATAAAAGTATGGGACAAATAGCTTTATTTTCCTTCGTAGAACCTTGTATTTATTTCTTGGATATAGTTTAAAACCTCTTCTTTTCCCAAGCTATTTGACGAAGAAGTAATAAAATGATTCGGGACTTCTTCCCATGCTCCTAAAAGCAGTTGATCTAAGTAATTCTTAACATTTCTTTCAATCGCTTTGGGTTTCAGCTTGTCTGCTTTGGTAAATAATATAGAAAATGGGATGCCGTTCTCACCCAGCCATTGCATGAATTCAAGATCTATTTTTTGGGCTTCATGGCGTATATCAATTAATAGAAAGGCACTTACTAACTGTTCTCTTTTAAGAAAGTAATCAGTAATATATTTCTGAAAAGTTTTCTTGTCCTTCTTGGATACGCGTGCATATCCATATCCGGGAAGATCAACCAGGAACCATTGATCATTTATTTTAAAATGATTGATAAGTTGCGTTTTTCCAGGTCTTCCTGATGTTTTTGCCAAACTCTTGCGAGAAGTGAGCATATTTATCAGTGAAGATTTTCCAACATTTGATCTTCCTATAAAAGCATATTCGGGTAAAGGCTGGTTGGGGCAATTCTCTACATTGGAGTTGCTCATCAAAAAGTCGGCAGACTTTATCTTCATGACAATAAATGTGTTAGAATTTACGCTTCTGTAACCATTCATCCAGAACGACATTGAAATCATCGGGATGTTCCATCATAGGTGCATGGCCACACTCTTTTATCCAGAAAAGCTCTGAATCCGGCAGTAATTCATGAAATTCCCGTGCGACATTTGGTGGTGTTACAGAGTCATTTTCACCCCAAATAATACAGGTTGGAGTCTTCATATTCGGTAAATCTTTAGACATATTATGCCTTATGGCACTTTTGGCTATGGCCAGTGTTTTTACCAGTTTCCTTCTGTCATTTACAGTGGCAAATACTTCATCCACAATTTCTTTGGTAGCCACTTTAGGATCATAAAAGACATCCTGCGCCTTCTTTTTAATAAATTCATAATCCCCTCGTTTAGGATAGCCATCTCCCATGGCGCTTTCGTAAAGCCCGGAACTTCCTGTAATTACTAAAGCTTTCACCATTTTAGGATAAAGCTTGGTGTGTAATAAACCTACATGACCTCCAAGGGAATTACCTAACAAAATAACATCTTTGAGTCCTTTAAATTCTATAAATCTTTCAAGGAACCTAGCAAAGCTCTTTACGTTGGTTTTCAACAATGGCAAAGAGTAGATTGGCAATTCAGGTACTAAAACTTTATAGCCCTTGTTTGGGAAATAGTTGGTTACCCCATGAAAATTACTAAGGCCCCCCATAAGACCGTGTAGAATAATCATTGGAGTTCCTTCTCCTACTTCAATAAATCTATATTTTCCTTCTTTTTTAATGTGTTCTTCCATTAAATAATGCTTCTGGCTTCAGTGGGCAAATATAGACATTTCCTCATAATACCAATGCTTTTGGAAAAAAGAGACTACCTTTACAATACCATATTTTTTATCAAAAATAAAGGCATCCCGCTATTTACAGCAACTGCTAAAATGGCTCGACATAGCACTATACTTCTCTCCTTTTTCAGAATTTTTTTTTCAACAAAGTGGTAATTTGTGGTAAATTGTGGTAATAATTTCTATATATTTGAGTTTATATTAGAAAACCAGCCAATTTAAGTGATAAGTTTTATAGGGACATATGATTGCAAAGCTGATGTTAAAGGGCGGATAATGATACCCGTCACGCTCAAAAATCAGATGGCCCCTGTTCTCAGCAAGGGCTTTGTCATAAAACGTTCGGTATTTCAACCCTGTCTAGAACTGTATCCAATGGACGAATGGAATCTGTTAATGGAAAAAATGAATAAAAAGAACAGATTCAAGAAGAAGAACAATGATTTTATCAGGCGGTTTTCAGCGGGTGTGAAACCCTTAGAAATAGATGGGACAGGTAGATTGCTTATACCTAAAAACCTCGTTTCTATTGCTGGAATTAGCAAAGAAGTGGTTTTAAGTTCGGCTATAAACATCATTGAAATTTGGGATAAGGATAGCTATGAAAAAGTAATTGATGAAACTGCAGAAAATTTTGCGGAATTAGCAGAAGAGGTAATGGGTGATGATGGAGACGAACTATCATAACCCTGTTTTGTTAAAGGAGTCCGTTGATGGGCTCAATATATTGGAAAATGGAATTTATGTAGATGTGACTTTTGGTGGAGGTGGACATTCCAAAGAGATTTTAAGAAGATTGGGTAGTGGAGGTGCTTTGTTTGCTTTTGATCAGGATGAGGAAGCTTTGAAAAACGCAATAGCAGATGATAGATTTACCCTGATCAATGAAAACTTTAGATATATAAAGCAGTTTTTAAAGTTCTATGGCATTCGGAAAGTAAATGGAATCTTAGCTGACTTCGGGGTTTCTTCTCATCAGTTTGACAAGGCTGAACGAGGTTTCTCTATACGTTTCGATGCCGATCTGGATATGAGAATGAGTTCAAAAAATAAGAAGAGTGCCTATGAAGTGGTTAATTCTTATGCCTATGATGATCTTAGAAATGTATTGTTTCGTTATGGTGATTTAAGACGTGCAGATGCAATGGCCAAAACCATTATAGAACACAGGGTAAATGAACCTATTAAAACAACGACAGACCTAAAAATGGTATTGAAGGAATATCTGCCAAAGTTTAGAGAAAACAAGATTTTAGCACAGGTATATCAGGCAATACGCATTGAAGTAAATCAGGAATTAGCGGCAATAGAAGAATTTTTATTGCAAACTCCGGAGATAATGGATAAAGGCGGACGGCTGAGTTTAATTAGTTACCATTCATTGGAAGATAGACTAGTTAAGAGATTCATTAGAGCAGGTAGTTTTTCGAGTGAACCCGAAAAGGATTTTTACGGAAATATTGATGTTCCGTTTAAAAAGGTAGGTGGATTAATTGTTCCCCCTGCCGATGAAATTTCGAAGAATAGCAGGGCTCGCAGTGCAAGACTGCGAATAGCAGAACGAATATAATTTGTGGATCTGGATAATTCATAACAATATATAAACTTATGAGAAAAGGGATCATAGATATTTTAAAAGGCAAATTCCTGGTGAGTGGAGATGCTCCAAAAAATTGGCTCTTTATAATTTTTGCCTCGGTTTTGGCAACTATAATGATTGCTAGTTCTCACAGTGCGGATAAAAAAGTACATCAGGTAGCCGCTTTGAATGAACAGGTCAAAGAGTTAAAAAACGAATTCGTAGATATGCGCTCAGACGTACAACGATTGAAATTAGAATCAACCATTACAGAGAATGTTTTGGATGAAGGTCTTTTTCCTTCTGAAGTACCACCAAGAAAAATAAAAGTAAAAACCAATAAAAAATAAGTGGCCATCACTGATAAAAAAATATTAACCAGACTTTATATAGTATCAGCATGTCTGTTCCTGTTTGCGGTTGCGGTGGTCGTAAAACTTGTGAGTATCCAGATAGTTCACGGCGATAAGTACAAGGAGATGGCTCATCAACGTACGGAAAGGCTTTTTACAATTGCCCCAAACAGGGGAAATCTCTATTCAGATGATGGAAGTTTGTTAGCTACATCGGTCTCCAGGTATACGATACGTTTTGATGCGGTCACAGTAAAAAGTTCAGATTTTGAAGAAGAAGTACAGCCTTTGTGCAATGCTCTGGCAAACCTGTTTGGAAAACCTTCCGCCTATTATGAACAAATTCTAAGAAAAGCTAAAGCAAATAAAAACAGATACGCCTTGGTGGCCAGGAATCTTGATTATTCTGACTATATGGAGGTTAAAGCTTTCCCACTCTTTAATAAGGGACCAAATAGGGGAGGTTTTATTATGGAGCAAAAAACAGTAAGGGAACATCCTTTAGGAAAAATAGCAGAAAGAAGCGTTGGGTATGAACGATTTGATGAAAATGGCTATGTGACCAGGGTAGGGCTTGAAGGCGCCTTTGGTAACTACTTAAGAGGAATAGAAGGAAAAAGACTAAAACAGAAAATTGCTAAAGGTCAGTGGAAACCTATTGGTTTAGACAATCTTGTTGAACCTAAGGATGGCTATGATGTAGTGTCGACCATAGATATCAATATTCAAGATATTGCCCATCATGGGCTCTTAACACAATTAGAAAAGTATAAAGCCGATCATGGATGTGTTATTGTAATGGAAACTAAAACAGGGGAGATAAAGGCAATTTCTAATCTAGGAAGAACAGAGGATGGTAAATATTACGAAAGATTAAATTATGCGATAGGCGAATCTCATGAACCTGGATCAACCTTTAAATTAATGTCGTTGGTTGCTGCCCTGGAAGATCAAAAAATAGACACAAGCACAGTTATTGATACTGAAAAAGGACGTTGGAGAATATACGATAGAATAGTAAAGGATTCCAAACACGGAGGTTATGGCAAAATTTCAATGGCAAAAGCTTTTGTAGTTTCTTCAAATACAGCTTTCGCCAAAATGATTCATAACAGTTATAAAGAAGAACCATCAGTTTATGTAGATCGCCTGATGTCCATGGGGCTTCATCAGGAATTGGAAATGCCAATAAAAGGAGAAGGTAAGCCTGTAATTAGATATCCCGGAGATAAGGGATGGTCTGGGATTTCCCTGGCGTGGATGTCTCATGGCTATGAAGTATCCCTAACGCCTTTACAGACTCTTGCTTTTTACAATGCTATAGCTAATGATGGTCAATTATTGCGTCCCAGACTAATAAAGGAGGTTAAGGAATGGAATAAAACCATTTATACGTTTGATAAGGAGATTATTAACGAGGCTATTTGCTCTAAGGAGACCGCAAAACAGGTCCGTGACTTATTGAAAAATGTAGTGGAAAAAGAACACGGAACGGGGCATCGACTTTATTCTCCAAACTTTTCTATGGCTGGTAAAACGGGAACAGCACAAAAAAACTATGTAACCCGTGACCCGGACAAACTGAGATATATATCAACTTTTGCCGGGTACTTCCCTGCAGATGACCCAAAGTACTCCTGCATAGTGGTGATCCACGAACCAGATAAAAGTGTCGGCTACTATGGTGCAGACGTATCCGGGCCGGTATTTAAATCAATAGCCAGAAAGATTTATGCCAACAACCCCTTAATAGACGAAATAGAAACCCTGGAACCTTTAAATGCTGATTTAGAGGCAAGTTTTCAAAGCTACTACGCGGAGGCACAAAAGAACCACAATCAGATGCCAGATGTAAAAGGAATGAGTGGAATGGATGCAATTTCTATCCTCGAAAACATGGGTTTGGAGGTAGAGGTCAAAGGAAATGGCAAGGTTCAAAAGCAATCAATTTCTAAGGGAACAAATTTGGAAAAAGTAAAGAAAATAATTTTAGAACTTTCATGAAGCCGCTAAAGGATATACTATTTGGAGTAAGTCTTACCGCCGTGAGCGGATCTACCGGTGTCTTGGTGAATACGATATGTTTTGATTCCAGAAAAGTAGCTAAGGGTTGTGTTTTTGTGGCAATTAAGGGCACTTTAACCGATGGGCATAAATATATCGATAAAGCTATATCCGCAGGAGCTAATTCGATAGTATGCGAAGAACTTCCGGGAGATTTGATCAATGATATAACTTATGTGGAAGTTCTTGATGCCAACCAGGCCCTTGCTATAATGGCATCAAATTTCTATGATAATCCATCCAAAAATTTAAAACTTGTAGGTGTTACCGGTACAAACGGCAAGACTACAGTAAGCAGTTTGTTATACCAATTGTTTAAAAAAGCAGGATACAAAGTTGGCCTGCTATCTACAATTCGAATAATGGTGGATAATAGAGAATTTTCTACTAGCCATACGACTCCTGATGCCATGACTATTAACCAATATCTATCTCTGATGAATGAGGCAGGTGTTGAATTTTGTTTTATGGAAGTAAGTTCCCATGGCATTCATCAAAAAAGAACTGAAGGGTTGGTGTTTGAAGGTGCAATATTCACCAATTTATCGCATGACCATCTGGATTATCACAAAACATTTGCCGAGTACAGGGATACAAAAAAGAAATTATTTGATGATTTACCTAAAAGAGCTTTTGCCTTAACAAATATTGACGATAAAAATGGGCTTGTGATGCTGCAAAATACCACAGCTAAAAAATACACCTATGCTCTAAAAAGTTATGCCGACTACAGGGCTCAGATTTTGGAAAATCAATTTAACGGACAGTTGTTAAAAATTGATGATAATGAGCTATGGACCCGATTAATAGGTCATTTTAATGCTTACAACATCCTGGCCATATATGCTACAGCTGACCTGTTGGGATTAGAAAAACTTGAAACCCTAAGGTTATTGAGTGAATTGGAAAATGTTGACGGAAGGTTTCAATACTTCATATCTAAAGAAAGAATAACGGCTATTGTTGATTATGCCCATACGCCGGACGCCTTAAAAAATGTACTTGAGACAATCAATGCATTGAGGACTGGAAATGAAAACGTCATCACCGTAGTGGGGTGTGGTGGTGATCGTGACAGGTCTAAGCGTCCGGTAATGGGTCATATCGCTTCAGCTATGAGTGGTAAAGCAATTTTTACATCAGATAATCCACGATCCGAACCGCCTCTTATTATCATTGAAGAGATGGAATCTGGCGTAGAACCACAGAATATCAGTAAAGTTTTATCAATTGAAAATCGAAACCAGGCAATAAAGACCGCCTGTCAGCTAGCCGTACCCAATGATATAATCCTGGTTGCTGGTAAGGGTCATGAAACCTATCAGGAAACTAACGGTGAGCGTGTGGATTTTGATGATTTTAAAATTATAAAGGAAGTGCTAACCAGTTTAAAAAAGTAACAAGAAATAGATAACGTAATATGCTGTATTATCTGTTCGATTATTTAGAAAAACAATATCAATTGCCAGGAGCAAGTCTGTTCCAGTTTCAGACATTCAGGGCAGCTATGGCTGTGCTACTCTCTTTGTTATTGGCAACAGTTTATGGCAAACGTATTATTCTTTTTCTCAAGCGCAAACAAATAGGGGAGACCATTCGGGATCTCGGACTTGAGGGGCAAAAGCAAAAGACAGGTACTCCAACTATGGGTGGTTTGATAATAATAATGTCCACCTTAATTCCTGTGCTATTGTTCGCGGATTTAAAGAATATTTATATCATTCTATTGATAGTTACAATTCTATGGATGGGTATTATCGGATTTGTGGATGACTACATTAAAATATTCAAAAAAAATAAAAAAGGTCTCAAAGGCAGGTTTAAAGTGATAGGTCAGGTTGTACTAGGACTCATTGTGGGTGTAACCCTATATTTCCATCCGGAAGTCACCATGCGAGAAAGGACCAATACTATAATTACGGAGCAATATAAGGTTGAACAGATTAAAGGTGGAGATATTAAATCTACAATGACTACCGTTCCGTTTTTTAAGAATAATGAATTGGATTATAGTAATCTGATTTCCTGGGCCGGTGAGAAGGCAGTGTCGAATGCATGGTTAATTTTTATTCCAATTGTCATCTTAATAGTTACAGCGGTTTCCAATGGTGCAAATCTTACAGATGGCATCGATGGTTTGGCGGCCGGCACATCCGCGATAATAGTTCTCACCCTGGGAATTTTTGCATGGGTGTCGGGAAATATAATTTTTTCCGAATACCTGGACATCATGTACATACCCAAGGCTGGTGAGCTTTTAGTGTTCATAGCTGCATTCGTAGGAGCATTGGTAGGTTTTTTATGGTACAACGCATTTCCTGCCCAGGTATTTATGGGTGACACTGGAAGTCTAACAATAGGTGGCGTTATAGCAGTAATTGCATTAATTGTAAGAAAAGAATTGTTAATTCCAATTATATGCGGAATATTCTTTGCCGAGTCCATATCTGTGATGTTGCAGGTTGGTTATTTCAAATACACTAAGAACACATCAGGTGAAGGGAAACGTATTTTTTTGATGGCACCCTTACATCACCATTATCAGAAAAAGGGATATCACGAAAGTAAAATAGTCACACGATTTTGGATTATAGGAATACTATTAGCCATAATTACAATTGTGACACTCAAAGTGAGATAATGAAATTAATGGTTGTACTCGGCGCTGGTGAAAGTGGAGTTGGAACGGCCATTCTGGCAAAAAAAAAGAATTACCTGGTATTTGTTTCAGATAAGGGTAAGATCAAAGATAAATATAAAAACGTTCTTGAACATTTTGAGATTGATTGGGAGGAAGAACATCATTCGGAAGATAAAATTCTCAATGCTGATGTCGTAATGAAAAGTCCGGGTATTCCGGACACAACACCTCTGGTAAAAAGGCTTGTGGATAAAGGTGTTCCGGTAATTTCTGAGATTGAGTTTGCCGCAAAACATACAAATGCCACAATAATAGGAATTACGGGAAGTAATGGCAAGACCACTACTACTATGCTTACCTATAATATTTTAAAAAAGGGAGGTTTAAACGTGGGAATGGCAGGTAATATTGGAGACAGTTTTGCTAAAATGGTAGCGGAACATAACTATGATTTCTACGTGCTAGAAATAAGCAGTTTTCAGTTAGATGGAATTGTAGATTTTAAACCAAACATAGCGGTAATAACAAATATTACCCCGGACCATTTAGACAGGTATGATCATTCTTTTGAAAACTATGTGTCTTCAAAATTCCGGATTGTTCAAAACCAGAATGCCGAAGACAGTTTGATTTATGATTGTGATGATAATGTAATTGTAAGTTGGCTGGAGAATAACCCAATTAGATCAAAATTAATGCCTTTTTCAATTAATGAGAAACTAAAAGAAGGGGCATGGTTAGAGAATGACAGAATATTAATTAGGACAGAAAATAAAACAATTGAAATGGAAGCAGATTCTTTGGCATTAGAAGGTTTACACAACCTTAAAAATACAATGGCGGCATCAACGGTTGCAAAATTGGTTGGTATTCGAAAGGATACTATCCGCGAAAGTATTCAGAATTTTCAGGGAGCTGCACATCGTTTGGAAAAGGTTTTAAAAATTCATCATGTACAATATATAAATGATTCAAAGGCTACCAATGTAAATGCCACTTATTATGCTTTGGAAAGCATAAAAACTCCCATCGTGTGGATAGTAGGTGGTGAAGATAAAGGGAATGACTATAAAGTACTGATGCCCTTAGTAAGGGAAAAGGTAAAAGCTATCATTTGCCTTGGTATGGATAACTCAAAAATTAAATACGCTTTTGGTAACGTGGTAGATTTAATTGTTGAGACCTACGCAATGAGTGAAGCGGTAAAAGTAGCCTATAAAATTGCTGAAAGAGGAGATACTGTTTTGTTGTCTCCGGCATGTGCTAGTTTTGATCTTTTTAAAAATTATGAAGACAGAGGAAATCAATTTAAAGAAGCAATAAAAAACTTGTAAAAATGTCCGGGTTATTAGGAAATATAAAAGGAGATAAAGCCATTTGGGGAGTAGTTGCTCTCCTGGCACTTTTTTCTTTTTTACCTGTTTACAGTGCCAGTAGTAATCTGGTTTATGTAGTGGGAAATGGCACAACTATTGGCCATTTGGTTAAACATGGGATGTTGCTGTTTTTGGGATTTGGAATAATCTATGGCGTTCATAAAATACCTACCCATTTTTTTAAGGGGTTGTCTATTATTGCTCTGCCCATAGTGCTGGTTCTACTGGCATATACTTTGGCTCAGGGCACTACAATAGACGGGGCAAATGCTAGTAGATGGATACGCCTTCCGTTGGTTGGAATTACTTTTCAAACTTCAAATCTGGCAGCAGTAGTTCTAATGGTCTACGTGGCGAGATACCTGACCAGAATTAAGGATAAAACAATCACTTTTAGTGAAAGCCTGGTACCCCTGTGGCTTCCCGTTTTTATTGTCACCATTTTGATTTTGCCTGCCAATTTCTCTACAGCGGCCATTCTATTCTTTATGGTACTGATACTTTGTTTTTTAGGGGGCTATCCACTAAAATATCTTTCAGGGATAATAGGTACAGGGTTATTAATACTTGCCATTTTTATTCTTACGATAAAAGCTTATCCTGATCTTTTTCCAAACAGGGTGGACACCTGGATTAATAGAGTTGAAAGTTTTTGGGATCCCGCAGATACAGAATCGGACTATCAGATAGAAAAAGCAAAAATTGCCATTGCAAGTGGTGGTATTGTTGGAAATGGAGCAGGTAAAAGTGTAATGAAAAATTTCCTTCCTCAGAGTTCCTCAGATTTTATTTATGCCATTATTATTGAGGAGTACGGCTTGGTAGGAGGGTTTGTACTAATGTTCTTTTATATGCTTTTGTTATTCAGAATTGTGGTAGTGGCAAATTCAAATGAGACTGTATTTGGCAAATTATTAGTAGTTGGTGTTGGGTTGCCTATCGTTTTTCAGGCACTTATTAATATGGCAGTTGCAGTAGAATTATTTCCTGTAACCGGGCAAACTTTACCACTTATTAGTAGTGGAGGAACATCTATTTGGATGACTTGTCTGGCCATTGGAATTGTGTTAAGTGCGAGCAGAAAATTTAAACTGGTTGATGTTAAAAAATCCGATGTGGATGATACTAACCCCTTAGAAGTGCTAAGTGGACAATTATAGATTTATATTATCTGGGGGTGGAACAGGAGGGCATATTTATCCGGCAATAGCCATAGCGGATGAATTAAAGTTAAGACATCCTGATGCAGCATTTTTATTTGTAGGTGCAAAAGACAGGATGGAGATGGAAAAAGTGCCAAAGGCAGGATACAAGATAAAGGGTTTGTGGATTAGTGGAATACAAAGAAAGTTGACATTAAAAAATTTAATATTCCCATTTAAACTAATAAGTAGTTTGATTAGTGCAGGAAAAATAGTGACGAAGTTTAAACCCCATGTGGTAATAGGCACAGGAGGATTTGCCAGTGGACCTATGTTAAAAATGGCTTCCAGAAAAGGAATCCCTTGCGTGTTACAGGAACAGAATTCATATGCAGGAATCACTAATAAATTACTGGCTAAACACGTAGCAAAAATTTGTGTTGCCTATGATGAAATGGAAAGGTTTTTCCCAGTAAATAAAATTGTAAAAACGGGGAATCCTGTTAGAGCAGATTTGATAGATCCTCTACAGCATACTAATGCAGCTTATGAATTCTTTGGTTTGGACCCGGAAGGAATAACGCTGCTTGTCCTGGGAGGAAGTCTGGGTGCACGGAGAATTAATCAACTTATAGAAAAAGAACTTGATTTCTTTTCAAAATTAGGGATTCAACTTATTTGGCAGTGTGGTATGGGATACTATGAAGAATATAAGAAATTTCACGCTAATGATGTGAAAGTCCACGACTTTTTGAATAAAATGGATTTAGCATATTCGGCTGCAGATATAATAATTTCAAGGGCTGGAGCGAGTTCAGTTTCGGAATTATGCATAGTTGGTAAGCCGGTGATATTTATTCCCTCGCCAAATGTAGCAGAGGACCATCAATCCAAAAATGCGAGAAGTCTTGTTTTAAAACAAGCGGCATTAATGGTGGAGGAAAAGGATTTGGCAGGCAAATTTGAAAATGTTTTTTCAGATCTGAATAAATCCGAGGATAGTAAGAAATTATTGAGTAAAAATATCAAAGCTCTGGCACAGCCTGATGCCACTAAAAACATTGTAGATGAAATAGAACATTTGCTGAAAATATAATATGAAGCTAAAGGACATACATAACATTTATTTCATCGGTATTGGCGGAATCGGTATGTCTGCTCTTGCGCAATACTTTAAGCTGTTAAAAAAGAATGTAGCAGGTTATGACAAAACAGAGACACCGTTGACTCGCGAGATTTCTGATTTAGGAATTGAGATACATTATGCGGATGACATCTCTGAAATTCCGGTGGAGTATAAAAATACCGGAGATACCCTGGTTGTCTATACACCGGCAATTCCAGAAGACCATAAAGAATTCAATTATTTTACCTCAAAAGGTTTTGAAATAAAAAAAAGATCGGAAGTGTTGGGAATTATTACAAAGGATACTTTTTGTTTGGCAGTGGCAGGTACCCATGGTAAAACAACAACAAGTAGTATTCTAGCGCATTTATTAAAAGAAACGGGGACACCTGTTACCGCATTTCTTGGTGGTATTTCGGAAGACTTTAATAGTAATTTTTGGTTCGGTGGTAGTGAATATTCTGTTGTGGAAGCCGATGAATACGATCGTTCATTTTTACAGATATCACCTGATATTGCTTGCATAACTTCTATGGATGCTGATCATTTGGATATTTATGGTGACAGCAATGAACTAAGAAAATCTTTTATGGACTTTGTTGATAAGCTAAAGCCCGGCGGGAAATTGTTTATTAGAAATGGCCTGCCTTTAGAAGGAATAACCTATGGAATAGAAGACGATTCGGATTATTGTATAAGAAATTTAAGAATAGAACATGGCGCCTACGTTTTTGATTTGGAAACTCCAGACACTACCCTTAAAGGGGTTAAGTTTAACAAACCGGGAAAGCATAACTTACTTAACGGTTTAGTTGCTTTTGCCATGGCAATACAGGTTGGTCCCCCAGCTAATCGACTTGCCATAGCATTGGAAACCTTTAAGGGGGTGCAACGGAGATTTTCATATCGAATAAAGAATTCCGACTTTATCTTTATTGATGATTATGCGCACCATCCAACGGAAATAAATGCCGTATATGATGCCATTTCCGAGATGCATGAGAGCAAAAAAATACTCGCAGTTTTTCAACCCCATTTATTTTCCAGAACAAGAGATTTTGCTGATGATTTCGCCCTTAGTCTTGCGCAATTTGATAGTGTCTTATTATTGGATATATATCCGGCAAGAGAAGAACCTATTGATGGAGTCAATTCGGAATGGCTGATGGGTAAAATAAAGATTCAGAATAAGAAATTAATCCAAAAAGCGGATCTGATTAAGGAAATAAAAAGGCAAGAACCGGAGGTATTGGTCACCATGGGTGCCGGGGATATTGGGCTGGAAATATCTAAAATAGAAAAAGAACTTGAGTATGAAAATTAATTGGAATTACATCAAATTTATAGGGTTAATAATTTGTATTACAGGTCTTTATGCATTTTCGAGTCATAGAAGTGATTCGAAAACTGTAGAAGGGATGAACCTAAAATTTACGGGGGAGAACAATCTCTACATTACACAGGCTATGGTTAATAAATTGTTAATACAAAATTATGGGATCATTAAAAACATGCCCAAAGAAAAATTAGATTTGAATACTATAGAAAAGGTCATTGCGGCCAATGAAATGGTAAAAAGTGCCCAAGTTTATCTTACTATAACCGGTGAGCTTACATCAAACATTGTACAAAGGCAACCAATCGGACGTGTAGAGGGAAAGACAAAATTCTACCTGGATGAGGAAGGTAAAAAAATGCCATTATCCAGTAATCACTCTGCAAGAGTGCCAATCATTACGGGCAATATTACTGGTAAAAGTTTAGAGGATGTTTATGTGATTTTAAAATACATAAACAGGGACGACTTTTTAAGAAAAAATGTAATCGGGATTCACATTGAGGATGAAGAAAATTATAAATTGAAATTCCGATTAGAACACTTTGTTGTGAATTTAGGTAATGTTGACGATTTGGAAGAGAAGTTCAATAATTTCAAGGCTTTTTATACCAAAGCAGCCAAGGATAAAACATTGGGTAACTATAATATAGTAAGCTTAGAATTTAATAATCAAGTTGTGTGCACCAAAATTTAAATTAATATGGAACAAAGTAATTATTCAGTTGGATTAGATATAGGTACAACGAAAATTGTTGCCATTATCGGAAAAGAAAACGAGTATGGCAAAATTGAGGTCTTAGGCATTGGCAGGTCAAAAAGCCTTGGTGTCCATCGGGGTGTGGTGAATAATATAACACAAACCATAAAGTCTATTCAACAGGCTGTTGAACAGGCTGAAGCCGATTCAGGTTTGAAGATAGGTTCCGTAGTTGTTGGGATTGCCGGACAACATATCAGGAGCCTGCAGCATAGCGATTATATTACAAGAGCCAATTCTGAAGAAGTAATCAATGAGGACGATCTGGATAAACTTTGTAACCAGGTATATAAATTGGTCATGCTTCCTGGAGAGGAGATCATTCATGTTTTACCTCAGGAATATAAGGTAGACGGTCAGGCCGAAATAAAGCAACCGATAGGTATGTACGGAGGAAGGCTTGAAGCTTATTTCCATGTAGTTGTTGGCCAGGTTTCATCTATTAAAAACATTGGCAGATGTATAAAAAGTGCCGGCCTGGACCTGGGTAATATTACCCTTGAACCCCTGGCATCTTCAGATGCCGTACTTAGCCAGGAGGAAAAGGAAGCAGGAGTTGCCCTAATAGATATAGGAGGGGGTACAACAGACCTTGCTATTTTTAAAGATGGCATCATAAGGCACACAGCCGTAATTCCTTTTGGCGGGAATGTTATTACCGAAGATATTAAAGAGGGTTGTTCAATTATCGAGAAACAGGCGGAGCTACTCAAAATGAAATTTGGATCTGCATGGCCAGGCGAAAATAAGGATAATGAAATAGTTTCTATCCCCGGATTACGTGGAAGAGAACCAAAGGAAATTACACTTAAGAATCTTTCTAAGATTATTCATGCACGAGTAGTTGAGATTGTTGAACAGGTATATGTTGAAATCAAAAATTATGGTCATGAGGATCAAAAAAAGAAGCTAATTGCGGGGATTGTATTAACAGGAGGAGGAAGCCAGTTGAAGCATCTAAAGCAGTTAGTAGAATATATTACAGGTATGGATACCAGAATAGGTTATCCCAATGAGCATTTGGCAGGAGATTCCGATCAGGAAATTGCGAGTCCTTTATATGCCACCGCCGTAGGACTACTGATGAATGCAATTGAAAATAAAGGAAGAAATCCTATTTATCAGGAGGAAACCAAGAATGAGAAAGAATTGGTTTTGGAAGGTCATCCTGAAAGAAGAGCAACAGATAGGAAAAAGAGTGAAAGAAAAACTGTATTTGACATTTGGTCAGAAAAACTTAAAGATTTTTTAGATAACGCAGAGTAAACCTAAATGATAGTACGTAATAACCAGTAACACATAAAACATGAGCAAAAGTACCGAATTTGAAAATATAGCCTTTGATTTACCAAAAAATCAAAGTAATGTAATTAAAGTAATTGGCGTTGGAGGGGGTGGAAGTAATGCGATTAATCACATGTTCCAGGCCGGAATTAACGGAGTGGATTTTGTGATTTGTAATACAGATTCACAGGCTTTGCAGAATAGCCCTGTTCCCAATAAAATACAATTAGGTGTTACTCTTACAGAAGGACTCGGAGCTGGTGCCAATCCTGAAGTAGGAGAACAAGCTGCCCTGGAGAGTATGGAAGAAATTAAGCAAATGCTTGATAACACCACCAAAATGATTTTCATTACCGCTGGTATGGGAGGAGGAACAGGCACTGGAGCAGCCCCTGTTATAGCTAAGCAAGCAAAAGAAATGAATGTCCTTACTGTGGGGATTGTAACTATGCCTTTTCTGTTTGAAGGTAAGATGAGGTGTCAACAGGCTCAAATAGGGATTGAAAAATTACGTTCTAATGTAGACTCCTTAATAGTAATTAATAACAATAAATTAAGGGAAGTTTATGGAAATTTGGGCTTCAAAGCAGGTTTTTCAAAGGCAGATGAAGTACTTGCAACCGCGGCCAGAGGTATTGCCGAGGTAATTACCCACCATTATACTCAGAATATTGATCTGCGTGATGCCAAAACAGTTCTTTCTAATAGTGGTACGGCTATTATGGGTTCTTCAATGTCATCTGGATCAGCAAGAGCTCAGGAAGCTATAATGAAAGCGCTGGATTCTCCATTATTGAATGATAATAAGATTACAGGGGCCAAAAATGTGTTATTGCTTATTGTTTCGGGTTCTCAGGAGATCACTATTGATGAAATAGGAGAAATTAATGATCATATTCAAATTGAGGCCGGTCATGGAGCTAATATTATTATGGGTGTGGGCGAAGACGAAAGTCTGGGTGAAGCTATAGCCGTAACCGTAATTGCCACCGGTTTTAACATTGATCAACAGAATGAAATTGTTAACACTGAAACCAAAAAAATTATACACACTCTTGAAGATGAGCAAAAAGCCGTGCAGGATTTGAGTGATGAAAATGTCGTTTACAAACTGGAGGAGAAAGAAGAAGTTTTTGAACCGATAATAAAACATTCTTTAGAGGAGGAAGAAACTATAGATCTTATTCCGACAACCAATTATATCAGGAATTTTAATGTTTTCTATGAAGAGGTGATCGCAGAAGATATTGCGGAGGACGATTTTATCATAATTGATTCTAAAAAGGCCCTGAAGGATATTGAAGTAATAGATCCAGAAGAATTAGACGGCAAAGTAGATGAAAAGGAACAGATTGCACTAAGTTTTGATATGCCTTTGACAGAATTGGATAAAGAAGAGAATGAAAATGTTATTACATTTAGTCTGGATGAAAACATAAATGATTTAGATGTAAGTGAACATATAGAGGTAATCCCTGTTTTGGAATACAACAAGGAAGGCGAGACCCGCTATAGCCTTGATGATTATATGGAATTGGAAAATAAGTTAACTGGCGCCAAATCCAAAGCGGAAGAATTTGAACCTAAACTTATAGAGGATGAGTTGATTTTCGAGAAAAAGACTGTGGCTGCGAAGGAAGAAGTTGAAACAAACGACGGGGACCCAATGAATACCCCAATTGAAGAAATACTCAGAGAAAGGGCCGATGAGCGCAGGAGAAAACTAAAAGATTTCAATTACAAATTTCAGAATAGCGTTAATAATATTGATGAAATAGAAAAAGAACCGGCTTATAAACGTCAGGGCATCGATTTAAATGAAGGACCCAAAGAGGGTAAAGTGTCCAGAACCACGTTAAGTGAAGACAGTAATGATGAAATTCAGTTACGTTCTAACAACTCATTTTTACATGATAATGTAGACTAGTCAGAATCCGGGATGATGTGCCCAAACTTAGTATAGACCCGAAAATACATTACATTTTCGGGTTTATTTTTTTATCTTGTGTGCTACTAAAATTCGCAAAATATGAGCTTACAGAATCAAGTGATGGAAGAAATAAAAGTGGCAATGAAAGCCAAGGACAGCATAACTTTGGAGTCTTTAAGGGCAATAAAATCTGCTTTACTATTGGCACAAACTGAAAAGGGAGCCGGAGACGAAATGTCTGATACCGATGAAATAAAATTAATACAAAAGCTGGTAAAACAGCGAAAAGACAGTGCAGCGATTTTTAAAGAACAGGGGAGAAAAGATCTTGCTGAACCTGAATTGGCCCAAGTAGCAGTAATTGAAAAATTTCTACCAGCGCAGTTAAGTGTAGATGAAATAGAAAAAGTTGTAATCCAGATTATAGAAAGTACTGGAGCCACTGATATGAAAGACATGGGTAAAGTTATGGGAATGGTATCCAAGCAATTGGGCGGGCAAGCTGACGGAAAAACAATTTCTGGCATTGTTCGTGCTAAACTTACTTAATTTTAAAATGAATCTTCAAGATATTCGTAAGCTCTTTGAATCTGATATTGTCAGGACTGAAAAGAAGATAAAGCAATATGTAGAACTGTCGCAACCTATCGCTCCCGATAATGCTATAGGGCGAGTATCGCGAATGGATGCGATAAACAATAAAGGAGTTATGGATGCAGCTCTTGTTAAAGCCAAAGAACGTCTTGAAGGTCTGAAGCGTAACCTGGACAAACTGGGAACCAATGATTTTGGTGTCTGTCCAAAATGTAAAAAGAATATACCAATTGAGCGTATTTTATTAGCTCCTAATAGCTCTTTTTGCGTAAATTGCGCTCGCTAAAACTAATGGCCCCGTGGCGCAATCCGCCAAAGGCGGACAGGCTGAATACGAGCCCGACTTAGTCGGGGCGCATCTGAAACATATGGAATATTATGTTTACGTTCTT
>NZ_CAMYOM010000005.1 GCF_947260015.1 uncultured Eudoraea sp.
AAATGCATTGAAGCATGTGACCATACGCATAATTTAACTCCAGACAGACCTTACATTAAGGTTTTGGAAATGCAGGATAATGAAAAATCTTCCCCTTACTGGATGCCAAAAAAATGTTTCCAATGTGATAACCCTCCCTGCGTAAAAGTCTGCCCGGTTGGGGCAACATATAAACGTACAGATGGTATTGTACTGATAGATAATGAACGTTGTATTGGATGTCGATTTTGTATGGCTGCCTGCCCATATTCGGCACGAGTATTTAACTGGGGAAAACCACCAGATGAAGATGAAAGTATTCCTTATTCTCCTGAAACCAGTCTTCCAAGTCAAATAGGCACGGTAGGAAAATGTGATTTTTGCCCGGACATGCTTCGGAACAATAAGCTACCCCATTGTGTTACTTCCTGTCCTAATGGTGTTATTTACTTTGGGGATGAGATCGACGACACCGTTACCAATGGAGAAGAAACGGTACGGTTATCTACATTGCTGAAAGAAAAAGCCGGGTATCGATATATGGAAGAATTAGGTACGGAACCACGTGTTTATTATCTCCCACCTGTTGACAGGTTGTTCCCCTTTGAAGAGACCACCCAAGAAAACAGTGAGTCATGAGTAAACCGAATATCGAACTTCAAAAGTTTAGAACAAAAAGAGGAAAACGTCTCTTAAGTCATATAATTACAACGTCCTTACAATATAAATTGTGGATAGTATTCTTACTCATACTTATTGTATTAGGAATGATTGGCTATTATCGCCAATTAAGATACGGACTTGTAGTAACTGCCATGAGAGATTATACTTCCTGGGGAATTTACATCTCGAATTTTGTTTTTTTTGTAGCTATTAGCCTGGTAGGGTCATTGTTTAGTTCCATTTTAAAACTCAACAAAAATTTGTGGGCCAGACCTCTTACCAGAATTTCTGAAATTATTGCGGTCGCTGCTATTATTTGTGCCGCTGTAATCATTATTGTCGACATGGGTCGTCCGGATCGTATTTTTTTTGTAATTACGCATTTAAGAATCCAATCCCCCATTATTTGGGACGTAATTATAATTTCTACTTATTTAGTTATAAGCATACTATTATTATATATTTCTTTACTTCCAGACATCGCTCTTTGTCGTGACCGATTAACGGAGATTCCTAATTGGAAAAAAAAATTATATAGAATTACAGCCATCAATTGGCATAATCATCCCAAGCAAATAGCAATGCTGCAAAAAGTAAACAAAATATTGGCAATTGCTGTACTTCCGGTTGCATTTGCGATCCACACGATTACTTCCTGGCTGTTTGCGACAACCTGGCGTCCTGGATGGGACAGCACCAACCTTGGTCCTTATTTTGTTTCAGGAGCATTCATGGCAGGCGCAGCTGTAATCATTATTGCCATGTATTTTGTCAGGAAACATCTAAAACTGGGCAAATACATTACACTTATTCATTTCGACAAGATGGGCAAACTACTGGTACTCCTCTCGCTCGTTTACTTGTATTTTAATATTAACGAATATCTGGGTCCAGCTTTTAAAATGGTTGGGCTAGAAGGGGAACATATCACCGAACTATTTGTGGGAAAATATGCCCCAATGTATTGGTTTGTTCAGCTGGGTGGTCTTGTTTTACCAATTATACTCTTATCTATCAAACCATTTCGCAAACCACTACCAATATTAATAATATCCATATTTGTGGTACTCGGGGCATGGTTAAAACGGTTTTTAATAGTAATCCCTTCATTGCAACATCCATATTTACCAATTCAGGGAGTTGATGAATCCTATTTACATTATAATCCAACCTGGGAAGAGTGGGCAATTACCATTTCATCTTTTGCCTGGTTATTACTGATTATTACAGTGCTTATTAAATTATTTCCGGTAATCCCTATTAAAAAATATCAACAAGGTTCTGAAATTGTCTTTAAACAAAATATTTTCTGAAATGAAATCTGAAACAAAACTTATTAATTATTTTTTAGAGATTATAATGGCCATAACTTTCATTTTACTAGCTATTACATTTAGTTACGGGCAAGATGATTTACAAGATGCCATTGTAACACTTTCCTTCATAGATAATAACGAAGCTAAAATAATCCAGGCAAAAGCTACAGACCAAGATGGAAGCCCTATTGAAGACCTGGAATTATATTTTTATATACAAAGAACCTTCAGTTTATTACCCATAGGGGATTTTTTTAATGCCACCGATGAGAACGGCATAGTTGAAATCCCATTTCCGGAAGATTTACCTGGCAACATGGAGGGGCATGTTAAAATCGTGGTAAAAATATTGGAATCGGATATCTACAATGATCTTACTTTAGAAACAATCAAAAATTGGGGCATACCCACTCCAGTAGATCAATTTAAAGAAAAACGATCTTTGTCGGCAGCGGCAGCCAATGCACCAATAACTTTAGTTATAAGTGTAAGTGGTATGATTCTTGTAATGTGGATTATTATTGGTTACATTATTTTTATCTTGTATAAGATCGGTAAAATCAAAAGTGATAAACATACCCATTTTGATGAAGAAAAATATTTTAAAGATATAATAGAAAGTTTTTGAGTAGACAATAACTTAAATTCCATAATAATGAAAAAACAAGTTTTATTAATCGCAGCAGTATTTGTTGGCAGTTTTATCCTGTTGTCAATGAAAGTTATAAAATCCAATCAACAGGATCCGTGGGATGTTCCTGCTAAATATGAAAAAATGAAAAATCCTTACGCCAGCGCCTCAGATGAGGATCAAATTGGACGTATATTATATGCGAAACATTGTAAATCATGCCATGGTTCTAAAGGGAAGGGTGACGGAACAAAAGCAAAGTCCCTCGACACACCAGTGGGAGATTTTACAGATACTTCCTTTAAAAGTCAAACAGACGGTAGTCTATATTATAAATCATTCATTGGAAGAGATGATATGCCAAGTTTTATAAAGAAAATACCAGATGAGGAAGAACAGTGGTTGGTTATAAACTATATAAAAGGATTATAAAATAGGACTTCCGTAAGCAGGAGAGATGGAGGCAACTAGTGATGCGTATACTTATTATTTAAAAAAACAGGTGTAAATGATTAATTTACACCTGTTTTTTCTTTTTGGATACCTATTCCTTATCTATACAAGGTAAAGTGGCCAACATACTGTTGTCTTTCTTTATCATTGGCATTCACCACATACCAGTAATCTCCTGAAGGAAGTGCACTTCCGTCGTATTTACCGTCCCAACCAGATACTTGATCCAATACTGCTACTACCCTACCATATCGGTCGTAGATCTTAACTTCGATATTCGGGAAATAGTCTCGGTTTCTTGGAAACCATAATTCATTATTGTTATCTCCATCCGGCGTAAAGAAATTTGGTATCTCCAGCATTCCTGTAAAATCAAAAGGTATCGCTATTACTGCTTCACAACCTCCCTGATCCCTTACCATGATATTGACTATAGCATCTTCATTTGTCTCATATACATTTACATCGGCATAAGATACGCCCTGGAAGAAATACTCATAACCTCCATATCCGCCCATAGCAGTTGCGGTTATTTCATTTGGACCGCTTTTAACCGCCGATAGCGTTAACGGTTCATATGCATCCGTTGTAAAATCAACGAAGGTTGTACATCCATTAGAATGATAAATATATACCGTATGATCTCCAGCAGGTAAATTACCCCAGATCCTCTCTGTTGTTGCCAGAGCAGTAATTGCATCTGTCGGATCTGCAGGATTTAGTGCAAAAAGCAAATCTGAATACTGGCTGGGATCCTGCATTTCCACTGTAACTGTGCTGTTCGGGAATATTCCATCACATCCATATTGAATAATTGGCGTAGCAATTAGTTCTACGCCTATTCCAATAGGTACAATAACATTTGTTTCACAACCTCTAGAATCACGTACAAAGATTACATAAGTATCTCCACCAACAAGATTATCCCAGAACATTGAGGGGTTAGGTGCAAAATCAACATCGGCAGATGAATTTAAAGCAAATTCATAAGGAGGAGTTCCACCCAATACATCCAGGCTTACCGTACCGTCCTGATCACCCAGACAGGTTTCAGGGGTAGAATCTACAACACCTGCCACTAATTCCATGGGTTCGGTTATAGTGATAGTCTGCGTTATAGTACAACCCAAAGCATCCTGAATAATAACTTCATAACTTCTTGGTCCCAGATCGGTAAATGTTTTTCTGTTAGGGAATAAAGGATCATCGGCCTCAAAGAATTCACTTAACTGATCTGCAATGGAATAACGGATAATTCCGGTACCGCCACTGGCTTCAATAATAAGTTGCCCATCTGTATCTCCATTACAACTCACGGGTACTGCCTCTATATAATCGAGTACCAGTGGAGGAGGATCTACAATAGTAATTGGGGTAGAAATGGCAGTACATCCACCACTCTGTGCATAAACCCAATAAGTTCCTGGTCCAAGGTCTCTGAATATTCCTGATGCCTGGGCACTCCTTTCAACATTACCTCCTGAAGGGAAAGGCGGTATATCTGAATTAAGTAAGGAATATACGTAATTACCAATGCCACCAAAGGCTTCGGAACGGATAATCCCAGTTGCCTCACCGGCACAATTAATGGTAGCGTTAGCTAAATCGGATCTGCAGTACCTGCACGTCTGAAGAAATAACTTATTCCTACTTCAGGATTCGTTACCGTTAATTCCATAACTCCCACATCACCACAACCAGGCGGTGACAATTCAACAAGTTCTGCTAAAACCACCTCCGGATCAACTATGTTTATAGGAACAGTAGTATAACTACAATCCCATCCGTCAAAAACAGTAATCGTGTAATCACCCGCTGATAAATTACCAAAATTGGTAGTAGTCTGTATACCACTACTGGTACCGTCAAGTAGTCGATTAAGCTGGTACAAATAATTACCGGGGCCCTGACCTCCACTTACGTTAAAGGCCTCTATCTCACCATTATTATCATTGTTACATTGTAAAGGAATAACAACCTGAATATCAGCATATATAGGTGCCGGCAGTGCTAAATTTATTGTGTTGGTTTCAATACATCCTTCCAAATCTCTTACATTAACTGTATATATGCCATCAGATAAACCTGTAAAACTGTCGTTCGTACTTGGAAAATCCTGTAGAATAGTGGTACCATCGGGGGCTATTAACTGGTATTCAAAACTACCCCAGCCACCATCACCTACTGCAAATACTTCTCCCAGTCCCGGAATTGCGCAAGTAACCTCTGCCGTTTGTGTAAGCGCAACAGTTAAAGCCCTGTCTGGCTGTCTAACCGTGGCTATATTACTAACCGCATCACAATAAGGAATGTCCAGTGCCTCTACATAAACTAATAGATTACCAGCAGGCAGACCAGTTATCACGCCTGGATTCTGAGCTGGAATGTTGGTATCAAATGTACCGGTAACGCCAGTGGTTGTTTCAACACCTGCATTATCTCGTGAGAATACTTCATAATTATAGATTCCGCTGTAATTGTTTATTTGAATACTTATCTCTCCATCAGTACCATTAAAACAGGTAACCGGTTTGGTCTCGGCAATAAGAGCATCAATGGTATTGTAGTCAGGAACATTTACTACAGGAGTGAGGTAGGTACAACCCGCGTTTCCAACATCAGTAACTGCAAATATATAGTTCCCGGGTGTACTTATAGCCCAACTCACTGTATCACTACCACCAGAATTCTGAATTGGTTCAGATCCCAAAGGCAATATTTCCACATCATAATTTCCTGGTCCCTGATCCATTATTATATCTATAGAACCCGGACTCACTCCAGTACCTGATGCATCACAACTAATTGAATTCACGTTAAACGTAAAAGTTAGTCCCACCGGTGCGTTAATAGTAACAGTATCCGTAATTTCACAACCGTTTTGGTCCTTAGCAATTAGAATTATGGTTTGATCTGTACCATTGTCAATTACTTCAAAGACATTGCTAGTCTGGAAATTGGTACCATCAAAAGCCGGAGTCCCATCATTCATACTATAGGTATAGGTTGGGGTACCGGTATTGGCCCCTGTACCATCTCCGTTGGTATCCGTATATATTGTAATTGTAGCGGTATTAAATCGGTTACTGCTGGGGTCGCAAGTAAATTCTGTATTAGTCGTAGCGATTTGTAATGGCGTAGGCTCAAGAATTACAACGTCTCCCGATCTATCTGTACAACCTCTGTCTGATATAACTTCAACCTGGTATGTACCTTGTGCTAAATTATCAAAAATAGCTGTTGATTGAGGGCCAGCTAGAACCGTTGCAGTACCCCCATCGTATAAGACATACGTAAATGGACTGTCTGTATCTGATCCCGGTTGCAATTCTACTGAAATATAACCATCGTTCGCCCCATTACAAGTAATATCTCCTTTGGGAGTTGCTGATATAACCGGAGTGTTAACAAGAGTAACATCAACTATGGCATTATCCTCACACAGTGGTATGGTGTTAGAATCCAGGTCGGTCACTAAAATGTCATAGTTCCCGGGTAATACATTTATAAATATATTTGAACCTTGTGGTGGTCCAATCGGATTTAACAAATTGTCCCTAAGTTGAAATTCAAAATTACCACTACCACCTGTTGTATTCACCGTAATTACGCCATCTCCCGCGTTACAGGTAGGTTCCGTAGTTGCACTTGCAGTAATTGCAAAGAAATCAAATACCCTTGCAACTATACTATTAGTACAACCATTACCGTCCCTTACAATTATGGTATAATCACCAGGGTTAGGTACAATAAAATTAGGACTTGTTTGGAATCCGCCTCCAATATCATATTCAAATGTCTCATCGGGCAGGCCTGAACCTGTGCTCAAAGGAGAGAGTATGTTAACCGTGTAATTGGCAACTGCAGTACACTGATTCACAACATCCAGGGTGGGGATAGGAACACCGGGATTTTCTGTTACAGTTACTGTAGTAAAGAAATCGTAATCTGCGGGGTATGGACCCGCAATTTCATAAGTGGTCTGTGCTGTAAAAATAGCTGGAGCCGGATTACCCGTTGGAACATATGCAAAGTTATAACCAGGGGTACCACCGGTTCCCCGAACTGTTACCAATGCACCCACATTACAATTTGCAGGTTCATTATTATCAACAACCAATGTTGGAATATCCGTTATAATATCTACCAGAGCACTGGCATCACAACTTGTATTGTTATCATTTACAAGTATCTGATAATTGCCTGGCGGAAGTGCTGTAAAAGAGCCGTTATATGGAATAGGTTCATTGTTTAATACTGTTGGACCACTTATAATAGCTCCTGTATTCGTATCCTGTAACTCAATTGTAAGATCTGCAGGCGAGGCAATACCAGTTACTTGAAAGTCTATATGCCCGTTACCTCCCGGTGTACATGAGGCCGTTGTCGCCGTGGCTGCAACTGCTATAGGTGAAGGACCTAAAATAGGATCTATTTGTTCAATATATCGGCATCCCAGGGCATCAATTACCTCAACAAAATAAGTTATACCATAGGCTATTTGACCCGTAAAATCATGTGTGTCGATATCCACGTTTGGAGGGCCTAAAGGGCCACCTAAAAGACCTATCTGGTAGGGTGGAGTTCCACCAACTATATCCACGATATACGTAAAGGCTGTGGTGCAATCGGGTGGTGTTGTAGTCGATACAGGAACCAGATCTATCTGATTTTGCGTAATAGTAACTGTATCCCTGTCCTCACATCCCGATGCATCCTGCGTTAATATAGTATAAGTACCAGGTATAAGATTTGGAAAATTAACAGCAGTACTTGCTGTTGGACCTACTGTGGCGACAGTAGTACCTGTAATATCTTGCACAATATAGGTGTAATTAGGCGTTCCATTAGCAACAGCCGTAACATCTATTGAACCTTCAACAGTACCTGCTGCACACACCGCATTATTAGCAACTACTGTTGCATCAACAGGGGTACTGGCATTAATTGTAGCAGATAATACAGGAGTTATACACCCACGACTATCCCTGATAACAAAAGTACTGTAGATTCCCGGAGCGAAGCCTGAGAATATATTTTGGGAACTAAAATTAGTCCCACTGTCATCACTATATTCATATGGAGGTACTCCAAAATTAGTATCGGGTACCAGGGTTATTATACCATTATTATCACCACAGGTGGTATCTGTTGGATTTGCTGATCCTACAATACTCTCTGGCGGATCAATAGTGATCACATTAGTCTCTGTCGTACATCCCTGACTGTCACTTACCAAAAACTGATAGGTTGTAGGAACTAAAATAGATCCATTTGGAATATCATAGATAAAGGAGTTCCCCGTAATATTATTAGAATTTGAAGTATAAGGAGCACCGTCAATACTTACTTCATAGATGTCATAGTCACCAGCTGAAGGGTATCCGTTAGAAATATTTACCTGAATCTGTGCAGAAATGCCACCACAAGTTAATGGCCTGATTATGGTGCCACTAGCTGTAATTTCAGGTTCTATGGTCAAAGTAATATCATCCCGACAATCATTGGCATCTATTACCTCAATGTCGTAGTTGCCCGGTGTTAGATTGATAAAAGTACTTGCGCCACCTAAAGGCCCGCCATTAACTCTGAATTGATATGGTGGAAGACCACCAACTGCATTCACTGCAAGGGTAGCCGCATCAACATTGTCATAACAGAAATCTGAAGCAGCTGCATCTAAACTGATTGTAGGGGAATTTAAAATTGTTAGTGTAAAACTATCTGTAACTGTACAACCATTGGCATCGGTTACACTTACCTGATACAAGCCATCAAGAGACAGGTTTGAAAAGGTATTCCCATTTTTAGGTCCGCGTGTTGACGTATCTGGTTGAGTTAATGTGTATCGGTTACCACCCCAGCCTCCAACGGTATTAATGGTTACGCTACCAATATTACCATTCTGACAACTCATAGGGGTAACATTAAGGCTGGTTATAGCAAAAGCCACAGCCGGTTCCTGAATTACTAAAGTGGCCGTATCGGCACAATTAGTGTCCTCATCTGTTACTGTAATCGTATAACTACCTGCTGTTAATCCTGTAACATTAATTATTCCAGCTGATTGTCCGTTAAATACCGGACCTGCATCAATCTGATACCTGTAGGTAGTATCAAACCCATCTACCAGGAAACGTCCCTCGCCATCACTATCTCCAACACAGGTCACTACCTTCGTAGCCTGAGCCTGGACCGCAATGGAACTAATATCAGTAATTGCAAAGACTTCGTCATAACTACACCCTTCATTATCAGTTACCCTAAAAGTATAAGTTCCCAGTCCCAGACCAGTAAAAACGGGGTTGTTCCCATTGTTAATAGCACTGATCGCCGGGGCAATAATTTCATAGGTATAAGGTGCTGCACCATCGGTAACAGCAACGGTAACTGAGGCACTGCTGGTTAAACAATCAATACTGGAAATGGTAAAGTCCATATCCGTTGGCTTGTCTAAGGCAGCAAAGACTATTGGTGGCAGGCTTTCTACACAACCATTTGCATCCCGGATTTGAGGAGTGTATGTTCCCACACCGAGATTGGAATAAACCGTGGTAGGACTAAAACCTGCACCAATACTATAGTCGTATGGGGGTGTCCCTCCGGCTACACCCGAAATTGTTATCTGTCCGCCGTTCTCATTTAAACATGTAGGAATGGAATTGGGAGTGGCAGTAGCTGTAATATTGGATGGAGTACCAACTGTTTCCGTAGATGACGGAGTTGTACATACAAAAGAGCCCTGCTGATAGCGGATGATCACATCGTAACTGCCGGGCGCTAAATTATTAAACACATTACTACCCTGGTAGTTCGTACCATTATCGCTACTGAATTCAAGATTATATCCAAATCCATTAGTAACATTAACGGTAATCCTACCGTCATTGACCCCTCCACAATTCGCATCTTCTGTTGTTATAGTGAAAATGGGTGGTGGCAAATCTTCAACGTCTATACTTGCCGTCTTTATACAGCCATTAGCATCTTCAACCAAGATGTTGTATGTCCCGGCCGAAGTTACAGTAAACATGGCCGTACTTGCATAAGGTGCACTAAAATTAACACCCGCATCCAAACTGTATCTATATGGAGAAGTACCTCCTGAAGTATCAATTGTAACATCAACCGAAGCCGCTCCACAACCAAAACTATCCGATGCTGTTGCAGAAACCGCCAAAGGGCTAATCCCGCTTCCTATATCTATAGGATCATTATTAATATCTAATGTTATGAGCTCATTACACTTATTAGTTTCTACACGTACACTATAAATACCCGGACTAACGTTGGCGAAAGTATAATTACTGGCCGAGTCCGGTCCAAAAGTATCTACTGTAACACCAGCCTTTATAAGCCTATAGGTATAAAATCCCGGGACTCCGGATACCTGGACGTCTATACTTCCTAACTCTCCGCTACACAAAATATCATATGCCGTAACATCTACGGTAATATCCAGATCCTGTACGGTTTGGATATTTGAGGGAAACAGACAGGCACTGCCCGAAACATTTTTTAAACGAACCCATACTGTGTAATCTCCGGCCGTGGTTATATCAAAAAACGGGTCATCCTGATAAGGACCCCCGGAATTATTAAGACTGTACTCATATCCCGCAGGGACATTTGTTACTTCTACCCTTCCTGGGTTTCCACAAATGATATCCTCATGAATGAGCTGAGGATCTAATGGGTTTAAAGAGGACTTAAAATAGTAATATTGACCACCATCTACACGCACACGAAATTCTCCCGAAGAATCCAGGTCATAGGTAGAGCCTGTACCTACGGTATCATAACAGGTGTTATTTGTGTTTGCGCAATCTTCAATAACCGACAAGGCGCATCTGTTCGGATCAAGTTTTTGCCATTCATAACCCACATAAAAAGAATTTTGCAAGTGTACTACCGTCATTGGGGCAAACTACTTCCTCATTGGCCCCCTGAATAATAGTCATGAACATTGTGGCATTTAAAAAGGATCCAGTTGTATTGGAGCTTTTAAAAGGCGTAACAACTTCAATGGCATTAGTTTCAGACAAAGAATTAACTTCATCTTCTTCAGATGCTATTTCCGATATAAGCTCATAAACTTTGGTATTTGCTATGGCCGAAGTCCCCACAATTGACAGCGCGAGCAATAGCGCGGCATACACAAGTTGCCTTGAGTTTTTTTGGAGCATAGGTTAATTCGTGTTATGGCAAGAATATGCATGATTTGGGATCAGAATATTCTACAGCGTAATTATTTAAACTTATAATTTCTCTTTATCTTTAGGCTTCAAAATCGCCTACTTATTACATATTTTTAACGCTGAATTATGAAAAATAGTATCAAAGCCCTGTATTTATTCGTTGTAATGACCAATTTATCATGTGCACAGAAGACAGATAATGACGTAAATACACCCAGTGAAACCACTTTTACCGCAGAATTGATAGTTGATGAACTTCAAATTCCATGGGGAATGGTGTTTTTACCTGATGGCAGTATGTTAATTTCCGAAAAATCAGGTGAGATCATTCTCTTTAAAGATGGACAAAAATCAACGATAACAAATGGCCCAGAAGTATATAATAGAGGACAAGGCGGCTTATTGGACATGGAGCTTCATCCGGATTATGAGAATACCGGATGGATTTACTTTTCCTTTGCCTCTGAAGAAGGAGAAGACAAGGGTGGTAATACTGCAATTATGCGTGCTAAATTAAATGGTAACTCATTAACAAACAAAGAGATACTGTATAAAGCTTCACCTAATACTACAAAAGGGCAACACTTCGGATCCAGACTGGAATTTGACGATCAGGGTTATTTGTATTTTTCCATAGGTGAACGTGGGGAGCGCGACATAAATCCACAAGATATCACCCGAGATTGTGGAAAGATCTACCGAATTCATGAAGATGGTAGAATCCCGGAGGATAATCCGTTTTTTAATGACCCAAATGCCAAAACAGCCATTTATACCTATGGCAACAGAAATCCTCAGGGGATGGTCAAACATCCTGAAACAGGAGCCATATGGATCCATGAACATGGCCCACAAGGAGGAGACGAAATAAATATTGTACAAAAAGGAGTCAACTATGGCTGGCCTGTAATTACCTATGGCATTAATTATAGTGGTACTCCAATAACAGATATAACTGAGATGGAAGGTATGGAACAACCCATTCACTATTGGGTTCCTTCTATTGCACCAAGTGGAATGACGTTTGTAACTTCAGATAAGTATCCCGCCTGGAAAGGCAATTTGCTGGTTGGGTCTCTTGTTTTTCAATACCTTGAACGGCTCGAATTAAATGGAAATGAAGTTACTTATCGTGAGAAACTTATGGAGGATATTGGCAGGGTCAGGAATGTTCGCCAGGCCCCGGATGGCTTTATTTATGTTGCCGTTGAAGGAAAAGGTATTTACAAATTGGTTCCTCTATGATATCAACCAACCGATATAGCTACAGTTAAATCGCCATTTCCGTAATTTGTTATCCAATGAAATTTATTATTTGCAGTTATCTCTTGATTGTTTCTGGTCTGACATATTTTCTGATTCAGGACAAAGAATTGAAAGAAAGCATTCAAAGAGGTAAAGAAATCTATACCGATTTTTGTATTAGCTGTCATTTAGAAACCGGAGAAGGTGTAGAGAATACCTTTCCTCCTCTGGCTAAATCAGATTATTTAATGAATAACAGGGAAGCAAGCATTAAAGGAGTAAAGTACGGGCAGCGGGGAGAACTTATGGTTAATGGTGTTACCTATAACAATACCATGATGCCGCTGGGCCTGGAAAACGAAGAAATTGTCGATGTAATGAATTATGTGCTTAATTCCTGGGGAAATTCAGGTGCAAAAATGGTCACTATTGAAGAGGTAAATACGCTCCTAAAATAAATTCATTTTTTAAGTGCGTCCAAGGCTTTTTTAACTGAACCGTATTGACTGAGTACCTTTTGTGCCTCCTCATAATTCAAGTTCAAACCCTCCATGAGATAACGGGTGCCCCTATCCACCAATTTATTATTGCTGAGTTGCATATTTACCATCTTATTACCCTTTACCCTGCCTACCCTGATCATTAATGCAGTACTAATCATGTTTAATGCAAGTTTCTGAGAAGTGCCACTTTTCATCCGGGTACTTCCTGTAACAAATTCTGGTCCTACATTGATTTCTATGGGGATATCCGATAAATTTGGCAAAGGTGATCCCGGATTGTTGGTAATTCCGGCTGTTAATACACCATGTTTTTTTGCATCGGTAATACCCCCAAGCACATAAGGTGTTGTACCTGAAGCTGCTATACCTACAAGGACGTCTTTTTCGGAAATATTATAAGATTTAAGGTCTAACCAGGCCTGTTTAGTATCGTCTTCTGCAAATTCCACCGCTTTTCTAATGGCAGAATCTCCTCCGGCAATTAAGCCTATGACTCTATCATGTGGCATCCCATAGGTTGGTGGGATTTCTGAAGCATCTAAAATACCTAAACGTCCGCTTGTTCCTGCACCTATGTAAAACAAACGACCTCCCTGGTAAAAACGCTCTTCAAGAGCATCGACAAGTTTTGTAAGCTGCGGAATTACCTTTTGAACTGCCTCTGCCACTTTCTGGTCTTGATTGTTGATGTTCTCCAGAATAGATTGGGTATTCATAAGTTCCAAATCTGTATAATCTGAAGGGGTTTCCGTAATTTTAATATAATCGGACATATTATAGAAGGTGAATATCCTGGTTTCTGTAGAGGTTAAGAAGATTATTATCTGGTGCTAATTCGGTAATCATTGTGTTAATGGAGTTAATGTCACAGGTTTTATATTGATGCTGTGAATTTAGCTTTTCAGATATGCACAAAAGTACCGATTTTTTGGATGCGTTGATAACGGCCTTCTTCATCTGAACTATTTCCCAATCAAAATCGGTTAACCCGTGTATTGCATCAACATAACCAGTTCCTATAAAACTGTAGTCAAATCTTATCTGAGATAATTGATGGATGGTATAGGACCCAATAGAAATTTGAGCCTCTCTGGAAATCTCTCCTCCAATAAAAATTACTTTAATATCCGGGTTAGCAAGCAATTGCCAGGCGACGGGGAGACTTAATGTAAAACAAGTAAGTTTAAGTTGTGGTGGAATTAAACGAACAAGTTCCAGACATGTCGTACCTCCATCAATGAATATTACGCTTCCTTCACGGATAAGACCAACTGCTTTTTGAGCAATAGTTATCTTTTTCTCAACCGCATAAATGTTTGCATTACTGCTGGCCAGGCCAGTAAAGCCAAGAGATATTGCTCCCCCGTGTACTTTCCGTAATTTATTCACGGCATCCAGTTCTTTTACATCTCTCCTTGCAGTATCTATAGATACATTCAGTTTCTCAGCTATATCTGTTAACAATATGCGATTGTGAAGTTCTACTTCATTTAAAATGGTCAGCTGACGCTCTTCCTTTAGCATAAATCGAATCCTATTAATTACTGTTTACAAAGATAGCAAAATAAATTTACTTGCTGTTTTTTACTGTTTTTTTTTAATTCTTTGGTATTTTATGGCATTTATTTGCAATATATATTGCAATATGCTGCATTTTTTCAATTATTTATCTATCTTTGCCTCAAAGAATCAAAAATATAAGCAGCTAAGATGGCACAAACACTTACAAAACCAAGCGAAATGAGCTTTCCAACTGACGAAGAGTCACGGAAATTTGAAAAAATTAACACCGTTATTCATGATAGTTCTGAACAGGCATCCTTTTTTGTTGCCAATGAGATTGCAGAACTAATTAGACAGCGACAAAAGCTGGGGAAAAATGTAGTATTGGGATTAGCAACGGGTTCCTCTCCTACCAAGATGTATGAATTCCTTGTGAAATTTCATAAAGAAGAGGGTCTTAGTTTTAAAAACGTGATCACCTTCAATCTGGATGAATACTACCCTATGGAATCCGATTCTATTCATAGCTACGTTCGCTTTATGAACGAACATTTGTTTGATCATATTGATATCAAAAAAAGTAATATCAATATCCCCGACGGCACATTGGACAAAGAAGATGTTCGGGATTTCTGTATCAATTATGAGAAAAAAATTCTGAACGCGGGTGGTATTGATATCCAAATTCTTGGAATTGGCCGAACCGGCCACATAGGTTTTAACGAACCTGGTTCATCCCTGGTTAGTAAAACAAGAATAGTCAGACTTGACAGAGTTACACGATTAGATGCCGCAAGCGATTTTTTCGGTTTGGAAAATGTTCCCATAAAAGCTATTACCATGGGTGTTGGCTCAATTATGGCGGCAAAGCGAATAATTTTGATGGCTTGGGGAGAAGGAAAAGCAAATGTAATTAAGCAATCTGTAGAAGGACCGATAAGAGAATCTGTACCGGCAACTTTTCTTCAGCATCATGACGCATGTGATTTTATAGTTGACCATGCAGCGGCTTCCTCCCTTACAAGGATAAGCACACCATGGTTGGTAAGCGAATGTGATTGGAATGAGAAGCTAATTAAAGGGGCAACCATCTGGCTTTCTGAAAAACTCAATAAAGCAATCCTAAAATTAACCAATGAGGACTATAACGAGCATGGAATGGGTAACTTAATTGCTGAGATAGGATCTGCAGAACAAATTAATCTTAGGGTTTTCAATTATTTACAGCGAACTATTACGGGCTGGCCTGGTGGCAAACCAAATGCCGATGATAGCCAAAGACCAGAAAGAAAAGATCCCTACCCTAAAACTTCACTAATTTTTAGTCCCCATCCGGATGATGATGTCATTTCCATGGGAGGCACACTTTTAAGGTTGGTGGATCAGGGTCATGAAGTTCATGTAGCCTACCAGACTTCCGGTAATATAGCCGTTTTTGATGATGAAGTAATCCGCTTTCTCGATTTCGCAACGGATGTGGAACAAGATAATAAGGCCCTGTCAGAGCAAGTTAAAGAAGTCCGGGCATTTCTTAAAAACAAAAGACCTGGTCAGGTGGACAGTCCGGAAATTCAAATTTTTAAAGGACTAATTAGAAAAGGGGAAGCGCTGGCTGCGTGCAGATACTGCGGTGTTAAAGAAAAGAATGCCCACTTTCAAAACCTTCCTTTTTATGAAACAGGAACGGTTAAAAAGAAACCTTATTCTGAAGAAGATGTGCAGATAACTTATGATCTGCTTAACAAAGTAAAACCCCAGCAAATATTTGCAGCGGGAGATCTTTCTGATCCACATGGCACTCACCGTGTTTGTCTCCAGGTTATTTACAGCGCTCTAGACAGGTTGGTAAAGGAAAAAGCAGAATGGATAAATGATTGCTATGTTTGGCTTTATAGAGGCGCATGGCAGGAATGGGATATCGCGGACATGGAGATGACCATACCTATTGGCCCAATGGATATGGAACGAAAAAAGAGTGCTATTTTTAAGCATCAATCCCAAAAAGACAGTGCTATGTTTCCTGGAAATGATCAACGGGAATTCTGGCAAAGAGCAGAACAGCGAAATACAGAAACCGCTAGAAAGTATAATGCTCTGGGGATGGCAGAATATGAGGCCATGGAGGGATTTGTACGTTATAAATTCAATTAATAATCTTAGGCTAAATCAACCCTGCTTCTTCCTGCGTAACTTAGAAGAGGCAGGGGATTAAACGTAATTGATGCTAAAAAAAGTTGGGGTCTTTATTTTACTTTTACTGTCATCTTGCAGCCTGATTAAACACAATGGCACAATACCAAAAACGGAATTTCGTGCAGTTTGGATTGCTACAGTGGTCAATATTGACTGGCCACAAAGAGCGGGTGACCCCTGGGAAAAGCAAAAAGAAGAATACCTGGACATTCTCAATTTTTACAAAGCACTAAATTTTAATGCCGTTGTCTTACAAATACGCACTGCTGGTGACGCTTTTTACAAGTCAAATCTTTCACCCTGGTCTCGTTTTTTAAGCGGAGAAGAAGGGCTTGCCCCGGAAACAGATCAAGACCCTCTGAAGTGGATGATCAGAGAGGCCCATATTCGGGGTTTTGAATTTCATGCCTGGCTTAACCCATACAGGGCCACATTTAATCTGAATACTGATGTACTTTCGGAATCTCACGATTACTTTAAGCACCCGGATTGGATGATTAAATATGGTAAAAAGTATTATTATAACCCGGGATTACCTGAGGTACAGAAACATATGGTTTCAGTTATTGACGAAGTGGTTACCCAATACGATATAGACGCCATTCATTTCGATGATTACTTCTATCCCTATACCATTAAGGATGAAATCTTTAATGATACATTAAGCTATGCATCCTATGCTCAAACCAATCAATCCCTGCAAGATTGGCGCAGAAGTAATATCGATTCACTCGTTAAACAAGCAAATCAGGTCATTAAAGAACAAAAACCCTGGGTGCAATTCGGAATAAGTCCGTTTGGGGTTTGGAAGAACATAGCTACCGACCCAAAAGGGTCAGACACAAAAGCCGGGCAAACCACTTATGAAGATCTCTTTGCCGATCCCCTCTTATGGATGGAAAAAAGGTGGATAGATTATTTGGTCCCTCAGATTTACTGGAGCTTAAAGTTACCAGTAGCCTCCCACCGCATTCTGATGGACTGGTGGGCAGAAAATCATAAAAACTCAAATCTTTACATAGGTAATGGTGCTTATAAAGTAAGAAACAACAGCGACCAAGCCTGGAATAAGATGAAAGAATTACCAAAACAATTGCAGTTGGCAAGAAAAACAGAAGCTGTTCAGGGTAATGTCTTTTTTAGTGCCAGATCACTAATGAATGGGAACGTAGACGTTGTAAAATACATCAAAAATAAATTGTACTCTTATCCCTCCTTCACGCCCGCTTCACCATTAATTATAAATGAAGACCAACCTTTACCGGAATTGGATTTTATACTTGATAAAGACAATTATCTCAAATTCACTTTCAAATTCGCGAGTAAAGGAATTATAAGATATGCCACTATTTATAATATAAAAAACCCTAAAAAGCCACCCCTCTGCAAGCCTAAGAATATTATCGGCCAAATATTCATGGATGACAACAACTTCTTTAACCTGGGTAAAGGGCTAATTGACCAAAGAAAAAAAATTGCGATCACTTTTACGGATAAGTTTAGAAAAGAAAGTGAGCCAATTGTCATACATTTAAACTAAATAAACCAACATGATACAAAAAAATAAACGTGCCTGGGTCTGGATACCAGTACTCTATTTTACGCAAGGCCTCCCATTTGTTCTGGTTGTTACCGTCTCTGTTATCATGTACAAAAAGCTTGGTATAAGCAATGCTGATATTGGTTTATACACCAGTTGGCTTTATCTGCCATGGGTAATAAAACCTTTATGGAGCCCTTATGTAGACATTATAAGTACCAAGAGAAATTGGTTTTTATTCATGCAACTCCTGGTTGCAATAGCCTTGTTAGGTGTTGGACTATTTTTGCCTACTAACATATTTTTTGTAACCACTTTGGCGTGTTTCTGGATGGCTGCATTTGCCTCTGCAACTAATGACGTTGCTTCAGATGGCTACTATATGATAGGTTTAACTCAGGATAGACAATCTTTTTTTGTTGGTATTCGGAGTACCTTCTACAAACTGGCAAATGTTACAGGACAAGGGCTTTTGGTTATTCTTGCGGGATTTTTGGAAAATTATTATGGAGATAATACAAAGGCATGGTCTATTACCATGGTAGCTGCGGCACTCTTAATGTTTGGTTTAACGCTTACCAATTTTTTTGTTACCCCAAAATTTGAATCTTCGGAAGCTATTGAAAAACAGAAACCTGCAGGTTTTTTTGAAGTATTTAGGACATTTTTCAATAAAAAAGGCATGGGGATTGCATTAGCATTTGTTCTCTTTTTCCGATTTGGAGAATCGCAATTGGTGAAAATGTCTGCACCTTTTTTCCTGGATTCCACTGCTAAAGGCGGTTTGGGTTATACCACCTCTGAAGTTGGTTACATATATGGAACTATCGGTGTTATTATGCTTACCATTGGAGGAATTTTGGGCGGGATACTGATTTCAAAAGATGGCTTAAAAAAGTGGATGTTACCCATGGTACTTTCCATAAATATTCCCAATGCATTTTACGCTTTCCTGGCGATAACAAATACTACAAATAAGTTCGCCGTTATAACCACCGTGGTTTTAGAACAGTTTGGTTATGGTTTTGGGATCGCTGGTTTTATGGTCTATCTGATTTACATCGCTGAAGGAGCCTCCAAAACCTCTCATTATGCACTTGCAACAGGGTTTATGGCCCTTGGAATGATGCTCCCGGGCCTTGTGAGTGGCTATATTCAGGAATGGCTGGGATATGATGGGTTCTTTATATGGGTGGTGCTTGGTGCACTTCCGGCATTATTTATTTTAAAATACTTAAAATATCCTGCAGATTATGGAAAAAAGGGGGCAACTACTGAGGAGTGACAATATGGACTATTCAAAAGCTAAAAACACACTCTCGCAAAAGGAAAAAGTTGGACAACTTTTTATGCCTGCCGCATTTATCAATGACAGTGAAGAAGAAATATTAAGGTTACAAGATTTAATAGCAAACTACCATATTGGAGGGCTTTGTTTTTTTCATTCCAGGGCCAGTGCCGCTACAAATTATGAAGGAAAGAAAAAGGTAGCATATAATAAGGATAGTTATCATGTTCTGAAATCTCTTATTAAACGTTACCAACAAGTTGCCAAATATCCGTTGTTAATTAGCATTGATGCTGAATGGGGATTGGCGATGCGAGTAGAAAACACTCCACAATACCCATATGCTATAACACTTGGTGCCATAAAAGATCATGACGAAGTTATTACAGAAGTTGGCAGGAATATCGCCTCTGATTGCCAACAAGCAGGAATACATTGGAATTTTACTCCTGTCGCTGACATTAATAGCAATCCTGAAAATCCGGTAATAGGCTATAGGTCATTTGGTAGTGATAAGCATAATGTGGCCCAAAAATCTCTTGCTTTTGCTAAAGGACTACAAAGTAAAGGAATACTTACCAGTGCGAAACACTTTCCCGGGCATGGCGACACAGCTACAGATTCTCATCTAGGACTTCCCTTAATCAACAAATCAAAAGAAGAACTTCTTGAGAATGAACTTTACCCGTTCAATCAATTAATTAAAAACGGGATAGAATCTATAATGGTAGGGCATCTTGCAGTACCCGGCCTAACTAATGGCTCAATGGAACCTTCTTCCATTTCAAAGAAAATAATTAAAGGGGTTTTACGAGAAGAATTAGGATTTCAGGGATTAGTGGTATCAGATGCATTGAATATGCATGCTGTTTCCAAAATGTTCTCTAATAAGGGTGATTTAGAATGGGCGGCATTTGATGCCGGTAATGATATTTTATGTTTTGCCGAACATGTTGTAGAGGGTATAGATACTATTTTACAAAACGCGGAAGAAGAACAAATTGAATTAAGCTTTGCAAGAATTTGGAAACTTAAGGAAAAGGTATTCAATAGAGAAAATACAAATTCAGAGACTGGATTAATAGATCCTTCTGAGCTAAATTTTAGGCTTGCTCAACAAAGTCTAACCCTATATAAGGGTTCTCCAATGGAAATAAACTCATTTGCAGGTAAGGGATTCACAGGTATTGAAATAGCCAATGAAAACAATAATTCCTTTTTTCCGATTATTAGAAAAGATGTTGATTTTAAGTTTTTTTCCACCACGGATAATAATGTACATTTAATAAAGGAAAAAGTTTCTAATTTGGAAAACGTCTTGATTGCATTATATCCACCAATGGTAAAACCCCCAAACAATTTTGGCATTCCTGAAGAACATTTAAAGTTCCTAAAAGAACTGATTGAAACAAAAAATGTCATTTTATATCTATTTGGAAACCCTTATGTTTTAAACCTTCTTCAAATAAAAAAAACAGAGGCTGTAGTGCTGGTATATCAAAATTTTGAAGTTTTTCAGCAGAATGCAGCTCAGCACTTTTTAGGAAAGTCAAATGCCAATGGTAGCTTACCGATAACTCTTGATGAAATAATACAATGAAAATTCACAAAGTTTTAGGCTTAATGTCAGGCACCTCCCTGGACGGCCTCGATCTGGCCTACTGCCATATCTGGAAAAAATTTGACCAATGGAAATTTGAAATTAAGGAAACACGTGCCATCGGCTATGACAAGGATATGCGCGCCCGTCTGAAAAATTCAATAGCTCTGCCGGCAGATGAATTATTAATATTTCATAACACTTATGGAAGCTGGTTAGGGCAGCATGCCAGGGAGTTTATTGAAGAAAAAGGTCTTGATGTAGACATTATATCGAGTCACGGCCATACAACCCACCACCAGCCACAACTAGGGTTAACATTTCAGATCGGATCCGGACAACACCTTGCGAACGTCAGCAGACATAAAACGGTCTGCGATTTTAGATCTAATGATGTTGCTCTGGGTGGAGAAGGGGCTCCTCTGGTACCTATTGGAGATTTACTTTTTTTTGGCAAGTATGATTTTTGTCTGAATCTGGGTGGAATCGCAAATGTATCATTTGAATATGGGGGTAAGCGCATAGCCTATGATATTGGATTGGCAAACATGATATTAAACCATATCACACAGAAAATTGGACTAAATTATGATGATAATGGTATGCTGGCCAGGAAGGGCAACATTAACAATGATATGCTGGAAAGATTAAACCAACTTTCATATTACAGCTTAGCTTTCCCAAAATCAACAGGATACGAATGGTTTGTAGAAAAGGTTGTGCCTATCATTGATGCCACAAAGGATACTACGGAAAACTTATTACATACGGCAGTGCATCATATCTGTAAGCAGGTTGCATTGCAAATAAAAATGTATGCCGCAAAAGATCAAAGTACTCTTTTTGTTACTGGCGGAGGTGCTCTAAACCCATTTATGATGGAATTACTTCAGTCAAAACTCTCCCCAACCGTAAGTCTTGTTATCCCATCAAAGAAATTAATTGAATACAAGGAAGCATTGATCTTTGCATTAATGGGAATATTGCGCATTGAACAGGAAATTAATGTGCTAAAAACAGTTACAGGAGCCTCTAAAGACTCATCAAGCGGAGTAGTATATTTACCAGCTTGACTTATAATTAGCCCCTTTTAAATCCTAAAGCGGAATATTTCCGTGTTTTCGTTTTGGAGCAGAAACTTCCTTATTCTCGAGCATGTTAAAAGCTTTGATAAGTTTTCTTCTGGTATTTTGTGGTAAGATCACTTCATCAATAAAGCCTCTTCTGGCTGCCATGAACGGATTGGCAAATTTTTCTGCATATTCCGCCTCTCTTTCCGCCAGCTTTTTAACAGGATCCTTTGCGCTCATAATTTCTTTCCTGAAAATAATCTCACTCGCTCCTTTCGCACCCATCACAGCAATCTCTGCGGAAGGCCAGGCAAAGTTAAAGTCCGCGCCAATATGTTTGGAATTCATTACATCATAGGCGCCTCCATAGGCTTTCCTGGTAATAACCGTTATCCTTGGAACAGTTGCTTCACTAAAGGCAAACAATAGCTTGGCTCCTTGAACAATTATACCGTTCCATTCCTGATCCGTACCCGGTAAAAATCCCGGTACATCTTCCAACACCAATAATGGAATATTGAAACTATCACAAAATCTCACAAATCTGGCTGCTTTGACTGAAGTTTGTGTTCCTAATACTCCGGCGAGAAACATTGGTTGGTTGGCAATTATACCAATACTTCTGCCTGCCAGTCGTGCAAAGCCTACAATGATGTTTTCTGCATAATCCTCGTGAATCTCATAAAAAGATTCTTTGTCAATTATACCATTAATAACATCATGCATGTCATAAGGCTTATTGGTATTATCAGGAATAATATCTGAAAGCTCATCGCGCACCTCATCCCCTAACTCATAAGGTAATGAGGCAGGTTTTTCACGGTTGCTCTGGGGTAAATAACTCAGCAATTTTTTAACGTCTTCCAGACAAATCACATCATTTGCAGAAGTCTTATGGGCAACCCCGGATTTAGTTGAGTGCGTACTAGCACCTCCCAGTTCCTCTGAAGTAACTTCTTCATTAGTAACAGTTTTTACCACGTTTGGACCTGTTACAAACATATAACTGGTTTGCTCCACCATTATGGTAAAATCTGTCATAGCGGGCGAATAAACAGCGCCTCCTGCACATGGCCCCATTATGGCTGATATCTGCGGTATTACACCCGAAGCCTGAACGTTTCTATAAAAAATATCCGCATATCCGCCTAAAGATTTTACCCCTTCCTGTATCCTGGCCCCGCCTGAATCGTTTAAACCAATAACAGGTGCGCCAACTTTCATAGCAAGATCCATTACCTTACAAATTTTCTCTGCATGGGTTTCAGATAGAGCACCTCCAAATACCGTAAAATCCTGGGCGTAGACATATACTAAACGACCATTGATGGTTCCATAACCGGTAACCACACCATCACCAAAGTAAATTTCCTTATCCATCCCAAAGTCCGTCGTGCGGTGGGTAACCAAAATACCCATCTCTTCAAATGAACCTTCGTCCAATAAATAATTTACCCTTTCACGCGCAGTTAGTTTTTGCTTCTGGTGCTGTTTATCTATTCGTTTTTGTCCCCCACCTATATGCGCAAGGGATATTCTTTCTTTTAATTTTTCTAAATTAGGGTCCATATGTTAGTTTGTTGGTATTCTTAAGATTTTCTGATCTTTCAAATATTGTTTAACTGCCAATACTGCAGCAATTCTGGCCTCCTCTTCCGCTTTCTTATTTAATACTTCAGGAGAATAATAGTTTTTAACAAAATGAGTGTCAAAATTTCCTGATCTGAAGGCCTCATGTTCAAAAACGAATTTACCAAAAGGCAGCGTAGTTTCCACTCCTTCAATATGATAATCTTCTATGGCCTTAAGCATGATTTGAATTGCTTCATCTCTATCCTTGCCATAAGAGATTAATTTTGACAACATTGGATCATAATAGATTGGAACATCCATCCCCTCTTCAAAACCATTATCTACACGAACCCCTTTCCCTGTGGGCAGCTTATAGGTTTCCAAAGTGCCTACACTGGGCAGGAAATCATTAAGGGGGTCTTCGGCATAAACCCGCAACTCTAAAGCATGGCCATTTATATGAAGATCCTCCTGTTTAATGGTCATTGCTTCTCCTCTTGCAATTTTAATCTGAAGCTCTACAAGATCCACTCCAGTGATCAATTCTGTAACCGGGTGTTCAACCTGAAGCCGCGTATTCATTTCCAGGAAATAAAATTTATGATCAGCATCCATCAGGAATTCTACTGTCCCCGCTCCCAGATAATCACAGGCTTTTGCAACCTTGGTTGCAGCAATACCCATTTCTTCTCTTAACTCTGGGGTAAGTATAGATGAAGGCGCCTCTTCAACTACTTTTTGGTGCCTTCGTTGAATGCTGCATTCACGTTCAAAAAAATAAAGGATATTTCCATGGCTGTCGGCCATGACCTGAATCTCTATATGTCTGGGTGAGGTCACATATTTTTCAATAAACACAGAGCCATCACCGAATGCAGATGTGGCTTCGCTTATTGCCCTCTTCATCTGCGATTCTAATTCCTTTTCTTCCTCAACCACTCTCATCCCTTTTCCACCTCCCCCGGCAGAAGCTTTTATTAAAATAGGGTAACCTATTTCTTTTGCAATTACTTTTGCTTTCTTCACATCAGTAATAGCTTCATCGATCCCGGGGACCATAGGAATATCATAATTCTTAACAGCATCCTTGGCGGCCAGTTTACTCCCCATTACGCGGATAGCTTTTGATTTTGGACCTATAAATATGATATTATTTTTTTCTACTTCTTCTGCAAAATCCGCATTTTCACTTAGAAACCCATATCCGGGATGAATCCCGTCTACATTTAGCTTTTTTGCCACTTCAATAATCTTTGATCCCAACAAATAGGATTGGTTGGAAGGAGCTTCGCCTATGCAAACGGCTTCATCTGCAAACTTTACATGAGGTGCATTCCTATCTGCCTTAGAATAGACAGCCACAGTTTTAATCCCCATTTTTTGGGCAGTTTGCATTACCCTGATGGCAATTTCCCCTCTGTTTGCTATTAATATTTTTTTCATAGTAGATTAATTATTCAAATTCAATCAATAATTGGTTTTTATCAACTGCATCACTTTTCTTTACCATAATACTTTTAATAATCCCATCCCTTGGCGAGGTAATTACATTTTCCATTTTCATTGCCTCAAGTATTAATAAAGGATCATCTTCATTAACCGCCTGTCCAATTCGAACATGTATCTCTAATATTAGACCCGGCATTGGAGCCGATATAGAATCGATATCCTTAGCTGAAGAAAGTGCAAAACCCATTTTGTTTATTAAAAGGTCCAGACCATCCGAAATAACAACTTTATAAGAACTATTGTTAATGTTAATGGTATACTTCTTATGATAAAAATCTTTTTCGGTAACTTCTGCTTTAAAGGATTTATTTTCCTCTAATATGTGATACGAATTAGATGAAGTTTGTAAGGCATCAATTTTCGAGATGTCATCGCTGGTAATCTTAAACTCCTGATTACTGTCTACGACAACCTTAAACGAATTATCCATAGATATATTAATTTGATCTAGTTAAAATTATCTTCTGAGAAAAGACTATTAAGTTATAGAAATTTTATGATTTCCATTAAAAATAAATAGCAATTAATTTAGGGGATTTTAATATAAGATATGAATTGCCATAGCCCATTACCTTTTTCCTCTTTCTAATGTCTGAATAATCTCAATTGAGATCAATTTATCAGTTCATTTTCTCAAAATTATTACTAAATTATTATGCTGAATATGAATATTATCATGTTTTAAACGAATTTGTTCCTGTAATTATGTAGTTATAAAAGGAAGGCGATTGTCTGGATAAATATCATCCCAAATCTGTATTTTTGGTACAAATTGAACCAATATGTTAATAATCGGAATTGCGGGAGGGACAGGATGTGGTAAAACCACAGTTGTTAATCAAATTATTAACGAAATTCCTAATGAAGAAGTTGGATTAATATCTCAGGATTCATATTACAATGACCTGTCGCACCTAAGTTTTGACGAGCGTTCAAAAATTAATTTTGACCATCCCAGGGCAATTGACTTTGAGCTTTTGGCAGAACACCTTAACAAGTTAAGGCAGGGAGAGCCCATTGATCAGCCTGTATATTCCTTCCCAAAACACAATAGAACGAAAGACACGATAAGGACTCACCCGAGAAAAGTAATGATAATTGAGGGAATTTTGATCATGACTAACCCGGTTATCAGGGATATGTTCGATATCAAGATCTATGTACATGCCGATTCTGATGAACGGCTCATAAGGAGACTCAAACGGGATATAAATGAGAGAGGCAGGGGTTTATCGGAGGTTCTAAGCAGGTATCAAACCACTTTGAAGCCTATGCATGATCAATTCATAGAACCTACAAAGGAATATGCAGACATAATTATTCCAAATAATAAATACAATACGGTAGCCGTAGATATTGTGCGCACCATCATTAATGAAAAATTAAGCTAATGGGTTTTAAAGCTATCCGAAATAAGAAGTGGTTCGGAATATTGACAAATATTTATGTGCTGGTATTAACCGTCTTCGTCATATGGATGGCTTTTTTCGATACAAACTCTTTGCTTATACATATGGAGTTGAGGAAAGAAATCAAAAAATTAGAAAAGACCCAGGAATTTCTGAAAGAAGAAATAACTAAGGATAAAGAAATTATAGAACAACTCTCGGACCCCAAAGAATTAGAAAAATTTGCTCGGGAAAACTATTATCTTAAAAAAAAGAACGAGGAAATTTATTTGATTGAGTACGAGGATAGTACAAAACAGAAAGAAAATGAATAAAAAACAACTGTTTAAAGATTTCCCGGCGGTTTCTCAACAAGCCTGGAAGCAAAAAATACAAGCAGATCTAAAAGGCGCAGATTACAATGATACGCTGATATGGGAGTCACCGGAAGGCATTAAAGTGAAACCTTTTTACCAGGCTGATGATCTTAATGAAAGGCTCATAAGTTCGTCCTCTACCAAATCTGACTGGCTAATTGGGCAGCATATTTTGGTTACAGATGCCTCAAAAGCAAATAAAAAGGCTTTAAAGGCTGTCAAAAACGGAACTGAAAGTTTGATTTTCACCCTGGCCAATCCTGATTTGAAACCAAAGGTGATCTTAAAGGGTATTGATATAAATTCAATCCCTGTCCACTTTGAATTTCAATTTCTATCTCTGGCGTACATCATGGATCTTCTATCATATGCCGGTAGCGCTAAAGAGAATATTTATTTTCATATTGATATTTTGGGTAATTTTTGCAAAACTGGAAATTGGTTTACAGACTTTGAATCAGACCATGCTGCCCTGGAAGAAATTTTAAATGAGGCTGCAAACACCCCAACCTTAAGTATTGACGTTTCACTCTATCAAAATGCAGGAGCCAACCGAACCCAGCAACTAGCTTATGCTCTTGGGCACGCAAGTGAATATCTTAATTTTTTGAATAAGAAAAAGTTATTGCGTTCTGATCTGAAAGTTTGTTTTAAAATGGCTGTAGATGGAAATTACTTTTTTGAGATTGCTAAATTAAGAGCCTTACGCCTGCTCTGGAAAACACTTGCAGTTGAATTCGGAGTTTCTTCGGATTGTCATATTTTGGCTTGCCCCTCAAACCGAAACAAGACAATATATGACTACAATGTAAATCTACTTAGGACCACAACAGAGTGTATGTCTGCAATTCTCGGCGGAGCTGATACAGTTTATAATTTATCCTATGACGCCATATATCATGAAAATAATGAGTTTGGAGAAAGAATATCCAGAAATCAATTGCTTATTTTAAAAGGTGAAAGTTATTTGGACAAAATTGCGAATCCGTCAGATGGCTCATATTATATAGAGGTGATTACCCTGCAACTGGCAGAAAAGGCATTGGATATCTTTAAACAAATTGAGCAAGGTGATGGCTTTTTAAAACAATTAAAAGCTCATAATATTCAAAGGAAAATCAGGGAAAGTGCACTTAAACAACAAATTCGCTATGATGCCGGAGAGGAGGTATTATTAGGTAGTAATAAATACCCTAACGAAATGGACAAAATGAAGCAGGAATTACAAAAAAATCCTTTTGCCAAAAAAAATCCAAGGAAAACCATTATTGAACCAATAGCGGAAATCAGATTGTCAGAATCGTCAGAAAAAATAAGATTGGATCATGAGTAGAAAAGAGCTGCAACATCTAAATTTAAAAACTATTGATTCTTATAGACAAAAAGAATCAAAAAAACCCGACTTTATTACTGCCGAAGATATCCAGGTAAAATCCTTTATATCAAAAAATGATATTGAACATTTAGAGCATCTTAATTTTGCAGCCGGCATTCCCCCTAATTTAAGAGGCCCATATTCTACTATGTATGTTAGAAGACCGTGGACAATACGACAGTATGCTGGTTTCTCTACTGCACATGAAAGCAATGCCTTTTACAGGCGCAATCTGGCAGCTGGTCAAAAAGGTCTTTCTGTTGCCTTTGACCTGCCCACCCACAGAGGTTATGACAGCGACCACGAACGAGTGGTTGGAGATGTAGGTAAAGCCGGCGTGGCTATCGATTCTATTGAGGATATGAAAATTTTGTTCGATGGCATTCCCTTAGATAAAATGTCTGTATCAATGACCATGAATGGTGCGGTACTGCCAATTATGGCTTTTTATATAGTTGCCGCAGAGGAACAAGGAGTGTCTCCTGAACAACTCGCCGGGACCATTCAAAATGACATACTCAAAGAATTCATGGTTAGAAATACTTACATCTACCCACCTGCTCCTTCTATGCAGATAATTGCAGATATTTTTGAATTTACCAGTAAATATATGCCCAGATTTAATAGCATAAGTATTTCCGGCTATCATATGCAGGAAGCCGGTGCTACGGCAGATATTGAACTTGCCTACACTCTGGCGGATGGACTAGAATATATTAGAACTGGTTTAAAAGCAGGTCTGGATATTGATCAGTTTGCCCCCAGACTTTCTTTTTTCTGGGCTATTGGAATGAATCATTTTATGGAAATTGCCAAACTGAGGGCAGGAAGAATGCTTTGGGCTAAACTCGTGAAACAGTTTAATCCTAAAAATCCAAAATCTTTGGCACTCAGAACTCATTGTCAGACCAGTGGTTGGAGTCTTACCGAACAAGACCCCTTCAACAATGTTGCAAGAACTACAATTGAGGCGTTGGCAGCGGCTTTGGGAGGTACTCAAAGCCTGCACACGAATGCCTTAGATGAGGCCATTGCTTTACCCACTGATTTTTCGGCACGTATAGCAAGAAATACACAAATCTATCTTCAGGAAGAAACAAAAATCACAAAAACAGTCGACCCCTGGGCTGGTAGTTACTACGTAGAATATTTGACAAATGAATTATCCAAGAAAGCCTGGAAGCTTATTGAGGAAGTCGAGGAGCATGGTGGTATGACAAAAGCAATTGAAGCTGGTATCCCCAAAATGCGGATTGAACAAGCTGCCGCCAAAAAACAGGCTCGTATAGACAGCGGACAAGATATTATTGTTGGTGTCAACAAATATCAGTTGGAAGAAGAAGATGAATTGCAGATTCTGGAGGTAGATAATGCAGAGGTACGAAGACAACAACTAGAACGGTTAGAATCTTTAAAACAGAAAAGAGACAACGCAAAGGTAAAGCGTATACTGAAAAAAATAACAGAAGCCGCAAAAGATAAAACCGCAGCAAAATCTGGTCAGGGTGAAAACAATTTGTTAGCTTTAGCGATAGAAGCCGCCAGGGCTAAGGCCACTCTTGGAGAGATTAGTGATGCTCTGGAAGATGCTTTTGGAAGATATAAAGCAAAAATTCAATCGTTTACAGGAGTGTACGCAAAAGAAATTAAGGACGACCAGAGTTTTAAAAAGGCAAGAGAATTGGCCGATAAATTTGCAGCCCAAGAAGGTCGAAGACCTCGGATTATGGTTGCTAAAATGGGTCAGGATGGGCATGATCGCGGTGCGAAAGTTGTCGCTACCGGGTATGCAGATCTCGGATTTGATGTTGATATAGGACCCCTATTCCAAACACCTGCGGAGGCAGCAAAACAGGCCGTGGAAAATGATGTTCATATTCTTGGTGTTTCTTCCTTAGCTGCAGGGCACAAAACCTTGGTACCACAGGTTTTGGAAGAGTTGAAAAAATATGGCAGAGAAGATATCATGGTAATTGTGGGGGGTGTAATTCCCAAACAGGATTATAACTATTTATTTGATGCCGGAGCTGCAGCTGTTTTTGGACCAGGCACCAAAATTAGTGATGCAGCTATCCAGATACTTGATATTTTAATAGATTAATTGGTTAGGATACCTTACCCAATGGCTTAATAGCTTTACTTTAACCAACTTTAACGCTTTTGTCAGAGTTATTCACTTTGTGTTAACAAAATACTTTTTTGTGCATTGTAAATAATCGTATTTTTAACCCCTAACTTACTTCAATTATGGGCAAGATTATTGGGGTGTACTTGAAAAAAAAGTGTTATTAATTGATGCCGACCCCCAGGCCAATGCTACGTCTGGATTAGGTATTAATGCAGATGAGATTCAAATTGGTACTTACCAGTTGATGGAACATACAAAGACAGCTGGAGAAACAATTATTCAGACTTCATCTCCTAATGTAGATTTGATTCCCGCACACATAGATCTTGTAGCCATTGAAATAGAATTGGTCGACAAAGATGAAAGGGAATATATGATGAAGAAAGCCATTGGAGATTTAAGGGCGTTATACGACTATATTCTTATTGACTGCGCCCCCTCTTTAGGATTACTTACACTAAATGCCTTAACAGCTGCAGATTCTGTAATTATTCCCATACAATGTGAATATTTTGCTTTGGAAGGACTTGGTAAATTATTAAACACCATAAAAAGTGTACAAAGGATTCACAATCCTGAATTGGATATTGAAGGGATGTTGTTAACCATGTACGATTCCAGATTGAGACTGTCTAATCAGGTTGTGGAAGAGGTCAAGAAACATTTCTCTGATATGGTTTTTGATACTATAATTCAACGTAATGTTCGTTTGGGAGAGGCCCCCAGTCATGGAGAAAGTATCATAAAATATGATGCCAGTAGTAAAGGTGCAACAAACTACTTAAATATGGCTAACGAACTATTGAAAAAAAATAGAGAGAAGGTGTAATGGCGAAAGCAACCAGGAAACAGGCTTTGGGAAGAGGACTTTCTGCTCTGCTTAAAGATCCTGAAAATGATATTAATTCGGTATCGGACAGAAACGCTGATAAAGTTGTTGGTAATATAGTAGAACTAGATATTGATTCTATTGAGGTAAATCCTTTTCAGCCCCGTTCTCATTTTAATGATGATACCCTTCAGGAACTGGCTTCCTCTATAAAAGAATTAGGAGTTATTCAGCCAATTACAGTAAGAAAATCTGACTTTAATAAATTTCAGTTAGTTTCAGGAGAGAGAAGGTATAGGGCTTCTAAATTAATTGGACTTAGAACAATACCGGCATATATTAGAATTGCCAATGACCAGGAGTCTCTTGAAATGGCTCTCGTTGAAAATATTCAGCGCCAGGATCTGGATCCAATTGAAATTGCCCTTTCCTATAATCGTTTAATCAATGAAATAGGTTTGACCCAGGAAAAGTTAAGTGACCGGGTGGGTAAAAAAAGATCGACCATTGCAAATTATCTTCGCTTATTACGCCTGGACCCCATTATACAAACCGGAATGCGAGATGGCTTCATTTCTATGGGTCATGGTAGGACTCTGGTAAATATTGACCAAAAAGAAGATCAAATTAGCCTTTATGAAAAAATTGTAAAAAACAGTTTGTCCGTTAGAGAAACTGAGCGTCTTGTGCAGCGATATCACAAAGGACCTAATCAAAAGAAATCTTCAAACAAGTCGTCAGTAACAACAGATTTAATAAATAATGGCGCGAAACAACTTAAACACTATCTTTCTGCCAATATAACAGTCAATTCTACAGATGATGGTAAGGGTAAGATAAGTATTCCCTTCAGTTCAGAGGAAGATTTTCAGCGATTGAAAAAACTAATTACAGGTGAGTAAAAACCTTGTTTTTTTATGTTTATTATTGTTCCCTGTACTTTTTTCCTTGGCCCAGGAAGGTCAAAAAGAAAGTCCTAAGGATTCTGTTCCACAAAATTCAAAAAAACAAAAAATTGTTGTTGAAGGTAAAGTAGAAAAGAAGCGTATAAATCCCTTAGCGCCTAGTAGGGCCGCATTTTATTCTGCTATTCTGCCCGGATTAGGTCAGGCCTATAATAAGCGCTATTGGAAAATTCCTATTGTTATTGGTGCCATAGGCGTCGGAATCTATGCCTATAAGTATAATGATGATCTTTATGATCGTTTCCGAACGGCCTTTAAAAGAAGAAGAGCTGGTTTTACAGATGATGAATTCTATGATGTAAATGGTTCTGGAATAGTTCCTGGCAGTCCGGACTTATCAGACAGCGCCCTGCAGGATGGGCAGGAACGTTATCAAAGAGATCGCGATCTTGCATTATTTATCACCCTGGCATTATATGCTTTGAATATTATTGATGCCAATGTTGACGCACATTTAAAACAATTTAATGTAGATGACGATCTTAGTTTGGATATTAAACCGTATCTCGAATATAACCCAATAGTTGGAGACCCTAACTATGGAGTGGCTTTAACCATTAAATTCTAAAATATGCATATAGGTTTATTTGGATATGGGAAAATGGGAAAAATGATTGAAAAGATCGCTATCCAAAGAAATCATACGATAGTTGCTAAAGTAGATGTGGACACAAAAGAAGTTGACTATTCCGCAATGGATATGGCAATAGATTTTAGTAGTCCGCAGGCTGCATCTAATAATATTAAGAGTTGTCTTGAACACAATGTTCCGGTCATATCCGGTACAACAGGTTGGCTGAAAGATTACGACAAAGTGATTTCTTTATGTAAAGAAAAAAATGGGGCATTTATTTATGCTTCAAATTTCAGTTTAGGCGTAAATCTGTTTTTTGAATTAAACTGCTATTTAGCAAAAATGATGAGCAATTTACCCCAATACAGGGTGTCAATAGAAGAAACCCATCATCTACAAAAACTCGATGCCCCAAGTGGAACTGCAATTTCACTTGCTGAAGGTATTATTGAGAATTCTGATTATAAAGGCTGGCAAATGGAAAAATCACAAGACCAACATGTCTCTATAATTTCCAAAAGGATTGCGGATGAATACGGTACCCATGTTATTTCTTATGAAAATTTAGAAGACCAGATAGTTATAAAGCACAAAGCGAACAATAGGGAAGGTTTTGCATTAGGTGCAGTAGTTGCGGCGGAATGGCTAAATGGAAAAAAAGGTGTCTTCACCATGAAGGATGTGTTAAACCTCGGTTAATTTTGGTAACAAATCGGACGAAATTACGTCTTAAAAAATATATATAAGAGTATGAATAGTACAAATTGGATCATCTTTATTTTAGTTATACAAGTCATTCATTTTTTAGGGACCTGGAAGCTATATATTAAAGCAGGAAGAAAACCTTGGGAAGCTGCTATTCCAGTATATAATGCCATTGTATTAATGCAAATTATAAGAAGGCCTAAATGGTGGGTAATACTTCTTTTCATTCCTATAATTAATCTTCTGATGTTTCCTGTAATTTGGGTTGAAACTATACGAAGTTTCGGTAAAAATAGCCTTCTTGATACGTGGTTGGTTATCCTAACCCTTGGATTTTATATTTACTATATTAACTATGCCGAAGATGTTACTTATATTGAGGATAGAAGTTTGCATCCAAAAAGTGGATTAGGAGAATGGGTAAGCTCCATTGTATTTGCTGTTGTGGCTGCAACACTGGTTCATACTTATTTTATTCAGCCATATGTAATCCCCACAGGTTCACTGGAACGTACCCTTAGAGTTGGTGATTTGCTTTTTGTGAGTAAGTTTCATTATGGGGCTCGTGCGCCCATGACCACCATAGCAGCTCCAATGGTCCATGATACAATTCCTGGCTTAGGTATAAGATCTTATCTGAAGAAACCTCAACTTCCTTATTTTAGATTAGCGGGATTTGAAAAGGTCAAAAAAAATGATATTGTTGTTTTTAGCTGGCCGGCAGATACGGTTCGCGTCTTTTTTAAGAAGGAAGAAGGGGTTAAAAAACCAATTGATAAAAAATCCAATTATGTAAAGCGTTGTGTTGGAACTCCTGGCGATTCGCTATCCGTAATTGATGGTTTAGTATACATCAATGCCAAACAGCTTCAGCTGTCAGACAGAGCTAAGCCTCAATATGATTATAATGTTTACTCACAGAAAGGAGTATCATCAAGGCTACTTATTAGTTTGGGAATAGATGAGTTTACAAGAAAATACTTGTCGGCTCCTTTAAACCAAAATCAATTTGAAGCTGTCAGTAAATACCTCATAGCTGGAGGTCAAAATGCGAAGGGTGAAATAGAGTTGATTACCGATGCAAGTGGAATTCCCCCAAAAGTTATTAGACAGGCAGGACTTTCTCTACGGGAAGAAACAGGACGCCAGCGCACAGTGACACTTACCGACGAAATGTTGGAAGAATTAAAAAGTAATACTGATATAGATTCTGTTGTAAAAATAGTAGAACCCAAAGGTGTAAAGGGTTATAATATATTCCCTCATGCTCCCGACTATCCCTGGAATAACGATAACTTTGGACCAATTTACATACCTAAGAAGGGAGTAACTATTAAGCTAACTCCAAAAGTTCTTCCACTTTATAAAAAGATAATTCGCGACTATGAAGAAAATACTGTCGGAGTTTCAGGGAATCAGATAAGTATAAATGGACAGGTTACAGACTCCTATACCTTTAAACAGGATTACTATTGGATGATGGGAGATAATAGAGATCACTCAGAAGATAGCCGGAGTTGGGGCTACGTCCCCGCTAATCATATTGTTGGCAAACCAATATTTATTTGGCTTAGCTTTGATAATTTCAACAAGGGAATTACTCATTGGAAACCCAGATGGGATAGGATTTTCACAACTGTTGGAGGTGATGGCGAACCCCGGTCTTATTTTAAGCACTTCCTTATTGCACTGGCGGCATGGTTTATATTTGATTACTTTTGGAAACGTAGAAAGAAGCTTAAAAAGTAATTATTTATTTTTTTGGGTGGAAAAAAAATACTAATTGATGAACTTGCTACTCCATCCTACCTACTTGCCTGATATTGCCACTTATGCAACTCTTGTGCAAAATAAAATAATCTGGGAAGTCTGCGACAATTATCAAAAACAAACCTATCGAAACCGGGCCTTCATTTGTACAGATCAGGGAAAATTTATGTTAAATATTCCAATTAAACATGTAGGTGGCAAGCAGGGCAGACAAAAGTATAAAGATGTAAGGCTGGATAATGATTACAGATGGCAGCGTCAACATTGGAGGACGCTTCAAACCGCATACAGGACATCTCCTTTTTTTGAATATTACGAAGATGATCTGGCTCCGCTTTTTATGAATAATTACTCCTATTTATTAGATTTTAATCTTAAGGCAATTGATATTATTGCCAGTTGCCTGCAATTCAACATTAACAACAGGCAAACTGATGTCTATGAGCCAAATCCCAAAACGGTTTTTGATGCCAGGTTTTTGGTACATGCCAAAAAAAAAATTAATATGAGGCAAAAAAGCTATATGCAGGTTTTTAATGCCAGGCATGGTTTTATTGAAAATTGTAGTGTTCTGGATTTGTTATTTAACGAAGGTACTGCCAGTCTTGATTATTTAATGAATCAAAATCTCAATTTTCTGAATGCTTAGATTCCTACTCCATTACGGTATTCATATAATAGTACCAATAGCAATTGGCCTAATATTTTTTAAAAATAATAGAATATGGATTATCCTAATTCTCCTTTCGGGAATCTTAATTGATGTAGATCATTTAATTGCTAATCCCATATTTGATCCCGGGAGATGCAGTATTAATTTCCACCCCCTTCATTCCTATTGGGCCATTGCGGTTTATATCTTGCTGTTTATTTTTAAGAAGACAAGGATAATCGGGCTTGCTTTACTCATTCACATACTGGCAGATTTGATTGATTGTTACTTCTTGTTGTCAGAGTCGAATTGACGTCAGTACCGGGTAGTGATCAGATAGTTTTAAGTCAAAGTTTTGATGTGTCATTACTTGCATGGTCTTATCCGCTAAAATAAAGTCGATGCGAAATGGAACAACTTTTAAATCAAAAGTTTTTCCAAAACCAATTCCTTTCTCGTCAAATGTATCTTGCATTTCACCCTTGGCAATACGATACACATTTGAAAATGGTGTATTGTTAAAATCCGCACATACTATAGTGCTGAACGGAGATTCTTTCCTGTGCCTATCAAATATTTGCGCCTGTTCTTCTTGTTTAATAAAAGTTTTTTCCATTTTACTATAAGCCCTAATCCCGCGTGCAACACTCTTTACCCTCCCTGGTATAATTTTAAATGATTGAAGATGAAGGTTATATATCCTAATAGTGTCCCCTTTATATTTAATATCTGCATAAATAGCATTGTTGGCAGTATCCGGAAATTCGAGAGAACCATTACCGACTATTGGGTATTTTGAAAAAATAGCCTGAATACTTTTCTGGGAGGTATATGGAGTTATGTATTTAAATGGATAATTTTTTAACTGTCCCAGTCCTATTCTGCTAGATTCCTGAAAACAGATTATATCAGGATCTTGTTCCGTGATAAAATTGACAATTTTATGCCCTGTTAATTCACTATTTTTCCTGCCTGCAAATCCAAAATCCCTGGAATTATAAGTCATAATACTCAGGTCTTTATCTTCAGGATATACATTGGAAGAACCAAATCTATAAAAAGAGCCAAAAGTCAAAAAGGAAATGAGAATAGCTGAAAATGACACTATAAATATCTTTTTTTTTCTAAAGCTCCAATAAAAAACAAATGGAATATTTATGATAAAAGTTATTGGAAAGAACAAACTCAAAAAAGCTAAAGGGAGAAATGTCTTTACAGAAATATATGGTGCCAGACATGACAATAAAAGGATTACCGCCACTATCAAGTTTAAAAAATAAACTATCTTATCAAAAAGGGATAATTCTCTCACAGATTAGTCCTCTTTACCCGCCTTAAATAAGAAATCCTTTTCTGATTTGGAGAGACTTTCATAACCCGATTTACTTATTTTATCAAGGATGGTATCAATCTTGCGTTGTTTACTTTCCCTGTCGTAATTTACATTTGAAACGCTATTTCCTTTTGCTCGGCGGTAGACGGTTTTTAAAGGCGCTTTTTTCTCTTTCTTCCTAAAAAGACCTCCAAGACTTTCCAACATTTTGGTAAATCCTTCTCCAATATCCCTGCCTTTTAGAAGTTGCCTGGCATACACATACCCGAGTAAAGCTCCTCCTAAATGGGCAAGATGCCCACCTGCATTTCCGCCGGATGGTATCTGAATTAAATCTACCAACACAAAGAAAGCTCCAATATACCACAACTTTACATTGAAAATAAATAGCCGTACCTCCTGGTTAGGAATATAGGTACATACAAAAATTAAAACAGCAGTCACACCAGCAGACGCACCAATAAGGGCGGCGTTGGTGGCTAAAAGAGCAGGAAATACATTATAGCTTAATAAAAAGATTAATCCTCCCAATATGACCCCCAAAAAATAAACGCTCATGAACTTTTTAGGCCCAAAAAGATTGAGGAATATCCTTCCCGAGAAATAAAGCATTATCATATTCCAAAATAAGTGCCAGATACCCCCGTGGAAAAAGGAATAAGTTACCAGTGACCAAGGTTGAGAAATAAAGTCGATAAAATCTTTAGGTAATTCAAACCAGCGGATCAATGAATTGGAAGGCATGCCCATTAAAAAAGTAAACAATCCGTTTATAATAAAAACAAATACGTTTACTGCAATTAATTTTTCTGCTACGTTTAGTCGCGCAAATTGATATTTCAAATTTCCCGTATCCATCTCAATTCCATCGATTTTTATTAAACTGGTTTTTTTTCCAGTACCACATCATAAGAAATCCAAATAGGGCACCACCTACATGAGCAAAATGTGCAATCCCATTACCAAATATGGAGTAACCAGTAACTCCTGAAAACAAATCGAGACCTATTAAAACAGGAATGAAAAATTTTGCCTTAATAGGTATTGGCAGGAAGATAAGGAATAATTCACTATTAGGATAAGACATCCCAAAGGCTACCAGTATCCCATATATAGCACCCGAAGCACCAACGGCAGGTGTGTTATAAGCACCTAAAAAATTATCTATGACACTCTTTGGAGCATAATTGTACCAGTCCGGACTATATTGTCCCCCCGCAATAATTTCCATAATCTGGCTTTTGGCTATTCCTGAATTCACAAGGACCTCAATCCCCTGATTGAAATAATAATAATTTACGCCCGAATGTATAAGTGCTGCCCCAATTCCAGCTGAGAAATAGAAAAACAAAAACTTATTCCGACCCCACATTCGCTCCAAAGGCGTACCAAAGGCCCAGAGCGCATACATATTAAATAAAATATGCATAAATCCGCCATGCATAAACATATGGGACAAAATCTGCCAAATTCCAAAATTCTCATTCTCCGGAAACCACAATGAAAACCATTGATACATCTGATCTCCAAATAGATTGGTCGCCACAAAGAACAACACATTAACAATTAGCAGATGCTTAATGGCATCGGTAAGTTTTCCCATCTATATAAATTTATTATCGATATCACGCTCGGTTATTGTAACGTAAATTAATTTGTTAAACGGACTTCGGTTAGTTTCCTTACATGCAAACAATGCATTTACTAAAGCCTGTTGTGACTCATTATCCAATATTTCTCCCGTTTTTACAGCCAAAGACTTACAAAGTGCTTTTGATAATACCTCAGACTGAGTAAATCCATTCCCATTTATCTCCATTTGATAATCAGAAATTAATTGATCCAGGATAATACCTATTTCACTCTCATTAATAAGCTGGGGAATTCCGGTTATTTGGAGTTCATCCTGTTTAAAAGCACCGAACGCAAAACCCAGTGATGTCAAACTACCTTTAATTTCTTTAAGAACAGCTAATTCAGTCTTTGAAAAAATTAGTGAGATAGGAAAAAGCAATTGTTGGCTTAAAGTTTCTTTTACCGTAATACTCTTAAGAAATTTTTCATATAGCACTCGTTGATGTGCACGTCCCTGGTCAATAATAAGCATCCCGGATTTTATGGTCGTTACAATATATTTTCTTCTGAGCTGAAATGTGGTTGCCCCTATTCCATCTAATTCCTGCTGTTCCTTAAAAATAGAACCTGTAATAGTGTCAGATTCAAAATGTACTGTACTAAAACCCTCACCCCTGCCAACTTTTGACTCCAAACCTACATACATACTTTCCCAATCCCCAGAAGACTGCCTTGTAAAAGACTTTTTATTACTATTTCCAAATCCGCTTTCCTTAAATGGATTATAATCAGGATCAATAGTAATTCCAGGCTGCTGTGCCTGTTTATTTAATAAAACATATGGTGTGTCTAAATTCTGATCTTTGTCAAAATCTAAAACCGGACTTACATTAAACTGACCTAAGCTATGTTTTATTGTTGATTTTAGTATAGCATATAAGGTATGTTCATCATCAAACTTAATTTCTGTCTTAGTAGGATGTATATTTATATCTATTGATGATGGATCTACCTCAAGATATAAAAAGTAGCCCGGACTTGTATCTGGTCTTAACAGCCCTTCAAAAGAAGCCATAACCGCATGATGGAGATACGGGCTTTTTATAAAGCGATTATTCACAAAGAAAAACTGTTCTCCCCTACTTTTTTTAGCGTATTCCGGTTTACAAATAAAACCTGATATCTTAACCACCCGGGTTTCTTCCTCTACAGGCACTAATTTTTCTTTTGTTTTAATTCCGAATATATGTACAACTCGTTTTTTTAAATTGGTTGAAGGCAAGTTGAATAGCTCACTGTTATTGTTATAAAAATAAAAATGCACCGATGAATGTGCAAGAGCTACCCGGTGAAATTCATCAGTTATGTGACGTAATTCTACCTGGTTAGACTTTAAGAATTTTCTCCTTGCCGGGATATTAAAAAAGAGATTCTTTACTGATACAGATGTTCCTTTTGGTGTTACGGTTACTTCTTGCGATAATACCTTACTCCCTTCAATTTTAAGAAGCGTGCCCACTTCATCTTCTGCCGGACGGGTATTCATTTCAACATGCGATATAGCAGCAATAGAGGCCAGAGCTTCTCCACGAAATCCTTTGGTGTCCAGGTGAAATAAATCCTCAGCACAATTGATTTTGGAAGTTGCGTGCCTTTCAAAACTCAATCTGGCATCCGTTACACTCATGCCCAATCCGTCATCGACAATCTGGATCAAAGTCTTCCCTCCGTCTTTTACAATTAATTTTATGGTAGTAGCTCCTGCATCAATGGCGTTTTCCAGCAACTCTTTTACCACAGAAGCCGGGCGTTGAACTACTTCACCCGCGGCAATCTGATTGGCCACGTGGTCCGGCAAAAGTTGTATAATATCTGCCATTAGTTTGAATAGAAGATTGATAAATCAAAATCGATAATATACAGGAATATTAGGATAAGGATAGCGATTATAATTAGCATTCTTAATTTTAAGTTTCGATCGCCAGATTTCCTGATATCACCCATTGCATTGCTAAACTTTCCCTTTAAACCTCTAGGCGCATCTATGGTAGTGCGATATTTATCAAGTTTTGGCTGCATTTTAAATGGGCTACCCTCACCCTTGTCGTCATAATAACGGGGTGTATAATTGTATTTTCTATTCTTACGAAGTTTTGAAAATTTTCCCATATACCTATGGTTCAAAGTTACTTAAAATCAAAAAAAATGAAGAGATAACCTTCCCAAAAATTGTTAACAGTTTACGGCATGCGCATTATTAAGATCACTTTTTACAATATAATCCAATTGTACCTAAATGTGAATAATAGGAAAAGGTATCAGCAGTAATTAGTTAAAGTAGTGCCATTTTAATTGCGGCAATTGCAGCTTCTGTTCCTTTATTTCCATACTTACCACCACTTCTGTCTTTTGCCTGTTGAAGATTATCATCAGTTAATACGCAAAAAATCACGGGGGTGTCGGTACTTACATTCAGGTCTTTTATTCCCTGGGCGGTGGCACTGCAAACAAAATCAAAGTGTTTGGTTTCACCGCGTATTACACTGCCTATTGCAATAACGGCATCCGGATTATTTTGCTGTATCATTTTTTTACATCCAAATATCAACTCAAAACTACCCGGAACATTCCATCTTAAAATGTTTCCTTGTTTTACACCGCAATCCAATAATGCGGTTTCAGCACCTTTAAAAAGGTCTTCCGTAATTTTTGAATTCCATTCTGAAACAACAATCCCAAACCGAAGAGCCTTTGCGTTTGGGATTGTTTTCTTGTCATAAACTGACAAATTTTTGTTGGACGTAGCCATTTACTTTTTGCTTTTAGCCATTCCTATAAAGGCATCTATGGTATTAGCTTCTTCCGAATTTGAAAATTCATCTTTAATTCTCTCGAAATACTGAAGTGCCTTATCATTCTGATTCAACTCTGAAGCAGTTACTCCGGCCTTATAAAGAAATCTTGGCGTGGTATAATCATTTATATTGTGCGTAAATGCCAACTCATAATACTCTAACGCATCTGCGGTTTGTCCTAATTGCAAAAAGGCATCTCCAATTCCCCCCTTCGCCAGGGCACCTAAGATGGCATCATCTGAAGAAAAGTTTTCCAAATGCCTGATAGCATCTTCGTATTGTTTCATGTTCAAATAAGCCATGCCCGCAGAATAATTTGCCAGGTTGGCTGCTTTTGTCCCTTTATATTCGTCGATAATATCCAGAAAACCATATTTGCCTTCGGCTCCATTTAATGCTAAACCAAACAATGAATCCTTTGCGGTTGTATTGTTTATAGCCTGATCAAAATATTGTTGTGGATAAAAAAGTTCATTGGCAGCATTTGCCTCTTTAGGTTTTTGAATAAACTGATTATAAGAAAGATAGCCCAACACAGCTATAGCAATCACACCTATCAGGCCAAGGATATAATTTTGATTTTTGGCCACCCATTGCTCAGATTTGGAAGCACTTTCATCCAGGCTGCTAAAAACCTCAGCTGTCGCACTATGCTTAGAATCAAATTCTCTTTCTTCGGCTTTGTTTTTAGGCTTGTAACCCCTTTTCTTATATGTTGCCATCTTTATATTTATTGGTCGCGCAAAAATAAAGTTTTTATCTAAAACCAAAAGCCAAATTATTCGTTATTTTTCGATAATTTGCACCTTCCATGTTTATTGCCAAATTATCTTCCCAATGTTTCTGAAGAATTTATCACTGGTTAACTACAAAAATTTTGAGGCGCAACAATATGAATTCGATTCCAAAACCAATTGTTTAGTTGGTGATAACGGTAAAGGAAAAACCAATGTTCTTGATGCTATTTACCACCTTGCATTTGGTAAAAGTTACTTTAATCCCCTGGCCAGTCAGAATATAAGGCACGGAGAGGAATTTTTTATCATTGAAGGTACTTTTAAACTCAAGGACAGGAACGAAAAGATTGTTTGCAGCCTTAAAAAAGGCATGAAAAAGATCATAAAACGAAATAATAAAGTTTATGATCGCTTATCTGATCATATTGGTCTATTACCTTTAGTTATTATTTCGCCTGCCGACAGAGATTTAATTCTTGAGGGAAGTGATATTAGAAGAAAATTTGTGGACAGTGTTATATCACAGTCAGATAAGGAGTATCTGCAAACGCTTCTTAAATACAATAAAATAATTCAACAGCGTAATACCCTTCTGAAATATTTTGCGGCTAACCATTCTTTTGACATGGCAACGATTTCTGTTTATAACGAGCAGTTAAACGGCTATGGAACAAGCATTTTCCAAAAACGTGCGACTTTTATCGAAGATTTTATTCCTATTTTTAAAGAGCAATACCTGGCAATTTCCGGAGGACATGAATTGGTTAACGTACATTATGATAGCAAATTATTCGAACAGGATTTTTTATCACTGCTTGAAAGCAATATTGAAAAAGACAGGGCATTGCAATACACCTCCACAGGAATACATAAGGATGATCTTCGCTTTGAAATTGAAGATCATCCTATAAAAAAATTTGGTAGTCAGGGACAGCAAAAATCATTTTTAATCGCTTTAAAGTTTGCTCAGTTTCATTTTCTAAAGGCACATGCCGGAACTACCCCGATAATGCTATTGGATGATATCTTTGACAAATTGGATGAGAATAGAGTAAAACATATTATTACCTTAGTTGATAATGAAAATTTTGGACAAATATTTATTAGTGATACACATCCGGAGCGGACCGAAAATGTTGTGAAATCTATTCATCAATCATATAAAATTTTTAACTTGTAGTATGCGTAAGCTGGCTTCTTTACTACTGTTTTTATGCTTTCTGGCATGTTCTGAAAAAATATCCGTTTCAGATTTAAATCATATCAACGGATATTGGGAAATTAAAGAAGTTAAATTTCCCGATGGAGAAAGCAAAGAATATGACGTAAATATGACTATTGATTATTTTGAATATAATAATATGAAAGGTTTTCGTAAGAAAGTACAACCCACATTTGATGGAACTTATATTACTTCCAATGATGCAACGTCATTCCAAATAAATGAAAGAGATGGTTTTTTTTGGATGAGTTACCAGAATGACTTAAGTTCATGGGAAGAGCAAATAACTAAGATTACTACATCCAATATGGTTATTAAAAATAAAGAAGGCCTGTATTATCATTACAGACGATTTCAGCCCATCAATGTTAATGTTAAAGAGTAATGGCTAAAGAAAAAAACCTACATTCCCTGAGTGAAGCTTTGAATGCATTTATTAAAGAAAATAAGTTGCAGAAAGGTATAGATAAGGTTATGGTTAAGAAAGCCTGGGAGAAGATAATGGACAATGGAGTGAATAACTATACTACCGCAGTAGAGCTGCGCAATGATACGCTTTTTGTCTCACTTTCATCTTCTGTATTACGAGAAGAACTAAGTCATGGAAAATCCAAAATCATTGATATGATCAATGAAGAAATGAATAAGGACCTAGTCAAAAATATTGTATTAAGGTAATTGGTAAGTTTTATTAATGGTTTTTTCGTACTATTCTCTTTAGTAAATTTCCCTGCCTGAAAAATGGAAACTTCCTTCTATAGCCGCATTTTCATCACTATCTGAACCGTGTATTGCATTCTCACCTATATCTTTAGCAAATAATTTTCGAATAGTTCCTTCAGCCGCTTCCGTAGGATTTGTAGCCCCTATTAATGCTCTAAAGTCATCTACCGCATTATCTTTCTCTAAAATAGCAGAAACAATAGGTCCTCTAGTCATAAACTGAATCAACTCACCAAAAAAGGGTCGGTCACTGTGAATGGCATAAAACTGCTGGGCATCGCGCCTGCTCAATTGAGTATATTTCATAGCTATGATCTTGAAACCTGCAGATGTAATTTTTTCTAAAATGGCTCCAATATGTCCATTTTCAACTGCATCTGGTTTAATCATTGTAAAAGTTCTGTTAGCCGTCATTTATAAAATTTTGGGCAAAAATACATTTTCTAGCAGCAAACTACAACATTAATAATTCTGTCTTATCTCAAGAGGCACAATCCCTTCATCTTCAACGATTTGTAATTGAACTTCCTTTGTAATCAAATTCAACTTTACCAGTCCAAAACTCTCTTTAGCAATAACACTACCCAGTCGATACGGATTGGGTTCCCCGGAAAAATCTGAATAACTGTGCGTAAGTCCGCTACTGGTAAAATCTATCAATGGGTAGGAAAGTCCCGGAATATTAATTTTAGAAAACTCAGAAATATGGCGATCCCCTGAAAGAATAATTACCCCTTTGGCCTTAGAATCAGCCAGTAATTGTTTAAATCTATCAACTTCATGGGGAAAATTTCCCCAACATTCAAAACCGTGCTCATTGGACAAGAACTGAATACTACTTACAACCAGATTAAAATCGGCTTCCGTATTATTCAACTCATTGCTAAGCCAATTCCATTGTGTTTCTCCTAGTAGGGTGCCCTTACCATATTGGTTGGGCTTATAACGTTTCTCAGTGTCTATGTCCGGGGTTAATACTGTTCTAAAATATCGAGTATCTAGGACTATTATCTTTATTTTACCCAGACTTCCGCTATAGTTATAGGCAAAATATACACCCTCCTGACTTCGTCTCGGATGATTTGCCGGTACTTCCATAAAATCTAAAAAAGCCTGTTGGCTTTGTTTTTTAGAAACATATTCTGTGCCCCCATCATTTAATCCATAGTCATGATCGTCCCAGGTTCCTATTACCTGCGTACTTTTTTTTAATTTTTTATAGCCCGAAACCTTATTTTGGGCACTATATAGTTGTCTTATTTCAGTTACATCTTCTGAGTCAGCGTAAATTATATCACCCCCCCAAATCCATAATAATGGATTAGCTTCTTTTATGTCATCCCACAAAAGATTTTCTAAGTTATGCTTATTACAAGAACCAAAAGCAATTGTAATTTCCGCATCCGGAACAGTTGTTTTAACCGATTTTTTTTGGGTGGCACAACCGTAGGCAAAAGCAAACACGATTACAACAACGAATGATTTATACATGAATCAAATGATTTAGCATACAAAAATAAACTTTTATAAAAAGGAATATTAGTCCGTCATGAGAATACTTTTAGACTCTATTTTAAAGCTGGTTAAAAGAAGTATTCTACCGCCCCTTACCTTTGAAAATACCAGTATAGGGAATCTCCAATTTAATTGTATCTTTGCGCGCATGAATTCTGAGGATGTAAAGGCGCTAAAAGCACTGCTTTCAAAGCCACTAAGAATAGTTATTGTGCCACATAAAAACCCTGATGGTGATGCGATTGGCTCTTCGCTGGGTTTATGGCATTATCTTAAGTCAATTGGACATGAAGTAAGGGTAATTGTCCCCAATGATTATCCCAAGTTCCTAAAATGGATGCCAGGTACTAACGAAGTCCTTAATTTCGAAAGAGATAACGCTGCCGCAGTTCAATACCTTAATAGCTCTGACCTTTGTTTTACACTCGATTTTAATCAGCTGGGAAGAGTTGGACAGATGACGCCGATACTGGAAGGTTTGCAAGCCACTTTTATAATGATAGACCATCATCAGGCTCCCGATAATTACGCCCAAATAACATATTCAGATTCTAAAATGAGTTCTACGTCTGAAATGGTTTTTAATTTTATTAATTCTCTGGGTGATGTAAACATGATTACAAGTGAAATTGCTGATTGTTTGTATGCAGGAATTGTTACAGATACAGGCTCTTTTAAGTATTCGTCAACAACCAGTAAAACGCATCTGGTTGCAGCTGAGCTGATAAATAAAGGGGCAAATAATTTTGAAGTGCAAAATCAAATATTTGACACTAACACCCCTAGTAAGTTACAACTCTTGGGTTGTGCATTAAAAAACATGGTCATCCTAAAGGAATATAACACTGCTTATACCTGTTTGAGTCAGGAAGAATTGGATGCCCACAATTATAAAAAAGGAGATACCGAAGGATTTGTAAATTATGGCCTTACGCTTCAGAATATTCTATTTGCTGTTATTTTTATTGAGAATAAAGAAGAAAGAATAATTAAGATTTCATTTCGTTCTGAAGGAAATTTCTCAGTTAATGAATTTGCTAGAAATCACTTTCATGGAGGTGGGCACACCAATGCGGCAGGAGGAAGAAGTGAAAGTGATATGGAGGGCACAATAAAACATTTCGAAGCCTTATTGGAAAACTATAGAGACCAGCTTAGCAAATGAAGAACTTCCTTTATGTAATACCAATCATATGTCTTATAGCTTGTGGCGAACCTGAACCCAGGCGGCCCATTAAAACTCAGTCCGGAAGCCTTATTAATGCTTCTGTTCAAAGAAACATAGAGCTGTTAAATCAAGAGGAGCAGATTATTCAACAAATCATAGCAAATGATACTCTTCATCACTACCTGGCATCGGCCACAGGATCCTGGTACTTTTATAGTGCTATAAATGAGGAAAGTGATTACACTCCCCTTCCCGATGATTTGGTGACTCTTAATTACAATTTAGTTAGTCTTCAGAATGATACCATCTATTCTATGGAGGAAATAGGGACTATCCGGTATAAAGTAGATAAACAGGAATTATTTCCAGGCCTGCGCAGTAGCGTAAAACTTCTTAAAGAAAATGAAACGGCCACTTTCTTTTTTCCCTCTGCCATGGCATATGGCTATCACGGGGATAATAACAAAATTGGACCTAACGTAGCACTTAAGTCCACCATTAGCATTCTAAAAATTGATAAACAAAAAGAAAATCTTGATAATTAAACTTTTAAAAATGAAAAAATTAATAGTAATAGTTTTAATTGGCATATCAGCATTAACAAGCTGTACATCAAGCAAGTACCGGGATCTGGGAGATGGTTTATTCGCAGATTTAAATACCAGCCAAGGAGACATCATTATAAAGCTCGAAATAGAAAAAACTCCTGTAACAGTGGCCAATTTCGTTTCCCTGGCAGAGGGTAACAATCCTTTTGTAAGTGAAGAGTATAAAGACCGTAAGTACTATGATGGTACAATTTTTCACAGAGTCATTAAAGATTTTATGATTCAGGGTGGTGATCCTACTGGTACAGGTAGCGGTAACCCGGGGTATAAGTTTAAAGATGAATTCAATGATTCCCTTGTACATAATAAGTCTGGTATTCTTTCTATGGCTAATTCGGGGCCAAAAACTAATGGAAGTCAGTTTTTCATAACTCATAAAGAAACCCCTTTTCTCAATGGTAAACACAGTGTTTTTGGAGCGGTTGTATCGGGAATGGATGTTGTAGATTCCATTGCCAATGTAAAAACCTATGCAGAACCGAACAAAAAGGACAAACCCGTCGTTGATGTAGTAATAAATTCCGTGTACATCGTTAGAAATGGAAAAGAGGCCAAGAATTTTGATGCTGTACAAGTGATGACAGATTATTTTGCAGAGGAAGAAGCTATTATTGCGGCTATGGCCAAGGTTAAAACCGATTTCGCAGCGGAAATTAAACAACAACAGGAAAATGCAAAAGAACTTCCGTCTGGTTTAAAAATCCTAACTCTACAAGAAGGAACCGGTGCTAACCCAAAGATTGGTGATAAAGTATTAGTGTATTATGCTGGCTGGCTGGAAGATGGAACTCTTTTCGACAGTAATTATGAAGAAGTTGCTATCAAGTTTGATAAATTCGATGAAAGAAGAAAACAAGGAGGAGGTTATGAACCCTTTCCAATGGATTACAGTCCCGATTCAAGGCTTGTAGCTGGTTTCAAAGAGGGTTTATTAGGTATGAAAATTGGAGACAAAATCAGGATATTTATTCCACCACATTTGGGTTATGGCGAACAAGGCGGAGGTCCAATCCCTCCAAATGCTGATCTCATTTTTGACCTGGAGATTATAGGTATTGCCGAGTAAAAAAGGCCCGAAAATTTTCGGGCCCTTTTTTATTTAAGGCGTATTCTTTAAAATCTGTAATAGAAAGATCCAAAACTTTTTTACTGAAGAGATACTTACTCTTTCATCCGGAGAATGTGCACCTTTAATGGTAGGCCCGAAACTTATCATATCCATTTCAGGGTAATTTTTTCCGAGAATACCACATTCCAATCCGGCATGACAAGCTACTACTTGTGGCTTTTCATTAAAAAGGATTTCGTACTGATCTTTAAGCACTTCTAATATCTCAGAATTCGGATTTGGGCTCCATCCCGGATATTCCCCAGTTAAAGTAACTGAACAATCTGCAAGCTCAAAAACGGATTTGAGAGAATTAGCCAAATCAAATTTGGCGGTATTTACTGAAGATCTGGTAAGACATCCAATACTAATCTTCCCGGATTTGACTTGAATTCTGGCAATGTTATTGGAAGTTTCCACCAATTCGGGAATTGCTGCACTCATTGCATAAACGCCGTTATGAGCTGCATATACAGCTCTTAAAATTTTATCCTGAGCGGTTTTTTCCATCATCTTTACCGGCATTTTAACTTTGTTCAGGCTAATATTCAACTTGGTTTCAACAAATGAATTCTCACTTTTAATGTCCTCTACCCATTCCGTTATTTTAACTTCAAAATCTTCTTTTTGGTCTGCTCTTAAAACAACTGTTGCAAAACTCTCGCGAGGAATTGCATTCCTCAAACTTCCTCCATCAATTTGTGACACTCCAATACCGAATTCTTCTGTACTTTTAAACAAAAGGCGGTTCATTATTTTATTTGCATTCCCAAAACCTCGGTGTATATCCATACCACTATGTCCGCCGTGTAATCCTTTGACGCTTATGCCGTATGCAATCGACTCTTTTGGCACTGTTTGTTCCTCATAGGTTCTGGTTGCTGTAATATCTATCCCGCCGGCGCATCCAATATCTATTTCGTCATCTTCTTCAGTGTCTAAATTCAATAAAATCTGACCCTTGAGGACACCTCCTTTTAGTCCCATTGCCCCCGTCATACCAGTTTCTTCATCAATAGTGAACAAGGCTTCAAGAGGGGGATGTGGAATATCATGGCTTTCTAGTAAACTCATAATCGCTGCTACTCCCATCCCGTTATCTGCACCAAGAGTTGTTCCCCTGGCTCTAACCCAATCACCATCCACGTACATCTCAATTCCCTGAGTATTAAAATCGAAATCTGTAGAAGAATTTTTTTGATGAACCATGTCTAAATGAGATTGAAGTGTAATTGTTTTACAATCTTCCATTCCAATCGATGCCTCTTTTCTGATAATAACATTGCCTACTTCATCTTTAAAGGTCTCTAATTGCAAAGACCTGCCAAAATTCAGCATGAATTCAATTACTTTTTCTTCCTTCTTGGAAGGACGTGGTACGGCATTAAGTTTTGAGAAATTATTCCAGATTCTATTTGGTTCTAATTGTTCTATTTCTTGGTTCATATTTTACTTTAAGAATCAAAAATACATATTGAAAATGAACCAAGCGAGATAATTGTTATTTTTGAATTCATGAATAATAGGTTGAAGAATGGAATTGCATTATCCATTATCCCGCAAATAATAATAGTCAAGTGTCTCGGGAGTTATCCGGAGCTTGTTGAAAATTATTACAGCAAAGGCCTGTATCCCCTTATTTCACACTTTTTTCGGATCGCATTTGGATGGCTTCCCTTCTCCATTGGCGATCTAATTTACACCATCCTAATAATACTTGCCATCCGGTATATAATTATCAAAAGAAATCAAATAAGAAAAAACCTGAAACTATTCTTTAGGGATATAGTTTTAATACTTTCCGTAGCCTACTTCACATTTCATCTCATGTGGGGTTTCAATTATTACCGAGTTCCACTTTCTCAAACACTTGACCTAAAAGACACCTATACGACCAATGAATTGATAATGTTTACAGAAAAGCTCATAGAAAGGACAAATAAACTTCAGTATGAAGTAACTTCAGACACTTCAATAGCGGTAAATATCCCGTATAATCAAAAGGAAATCTTTCAAAAGACCCTGGAGGGGTACACAAATCTCGGAATTAGGTATCCGTTTTTTAGTTACAAGAATCCAAGTTTAAAAAAATCTATTTTTAGTACTGCCCTCACTTATATGGGATATGGCGGCTATCTTAACCCTTTTACAAATGAGGCTCAGGTGAATAGCAAAATACCTAATTTCAGATTTCCGGTGATTACGGGCCATGAAATAGGACATCAGGTTGGTTATTCTGCAGAAAACGAAGTTAATTTTATAGGATTCCTCGTTACAGCCAATAATAAAGATATTTACTTTAAGTATTCTGCCGCAGCATATGCACTTAGTTACTCATTAAGTGAAATAAAATTAAGCGATGAAGCGAAATTTCGTGAATTATATTCCAGCTTAAACCGGGGTGTTCAAAAAAACTACGAAGAGTTGAATAAATTTTGGCTGGCCTATGAAAATCCTTTTGAGCCTGTGTTTAAGTCAATTTTTAATACATTTCTGAAAGCGAACAACCAGGAAGAGGGGATAAAAAGTTATAGACTTATTGTTACACTCTTGGTTACCTATGATATAAAATATCCGATTGAATGAGTGCCTTAATCGATTTTTAGTTGATAAAGTGGATGCCTCTGATATTCTTAACTTTACTCCTGTATCCTTTCAACTATTTTACTGCCAACCGGCATGCATTAAATAGGAACCCGGTTTTAAAGTTTCAGAAAGCGAAACATTCTCAAAATGCACAGTGTTTTTAACTACTTTTATTACTTTTCCCTAATTCTTCTATTTTTGTCTTATGAACAAAGTTAAGCAGATTAGTAGTTTACAAAATCCTTTGGTTAAAAGAGTATTCCTGTTAAAGGAAAAATCACGTGAACGCAGAAATTCTGGCTTATTTGTATTAGAAGGACAGCGAGAATTTGAATTGGCATGTAAAGGCGGTTATACTATTCAGATTGTCTTTTTTTGCCCCACTATTATTTCTGTAGAAAAAGTAAGGCTAATTATTGCCCGGTTTGAGAAATCTCCAGAATTGGTAGAAGTGACACAGGAGATATACCAAAAAATAGCATATCGAGAAAGTACGGAGGGAATTGTTGCTATTGCCTGTTCAAAAAATCACAATCTAAATGATATTTCATTTAGGAATAAGAATCCATTAATATTGATTGCGGAAGCACCGGAAAAACCCGGAAATGTTGGTGCTTTATTAAGAACTGCGGATGCAGCTAAATTAGATGCTGTAATTATTGTAAATAGCAACGGTGATCTTTATAATCCAAATATAATCAGAGCCAGCGTTGGATGCCTTTTTACAGTAAATATTGCAACTGGAAAAACTCAGGAGGTAATCAATTTTTTAAAAAAGAATAAAATAGCTATTTATTCAGCCACCTTGTCAGCTTCATGTAACTATACCGAGGTGGATTTTAAGAAACCTTGTGCCATTGCAGTAGGTACTGAGGCTACCGGACTTACATCAGAATGGTTGCAGGAATCCGATCAGAATATTATTATACCAATGCAAGGTGAGATAGATTCCATGAATGTTTCTGTATCGGCTGCAATTCTTATCTTTGAGGCTAAGCGGCAAAGAGAATTTCTTTAAGATTATAACCCCGATTGCCAGGTTCACTATTAAAAATTCAAACCTTTTTTAGTGCCAGCTTATTTAAATTTGTCACGTTTTTAATTGAATGATAAAAGTCTTCTATGAATAGTACTTTACTGTTTTATATAATAATAGTAATCATAGTGCTCCAATTCCTTATGGAAACTGTACTGGATTATCTCAATTCACGAAAATTTCAGGATCCTATTCCAGAAGAGTTGCAGGATGTCTTTGATAAGAAAGAATATTTAAAATCTCAGGCATATAAGAAAGATAACTACAAATTTGGCATTCTATCTTCTTCCTTTACTCTTGTTCTTACTTTAGGATTTTTAATATTTGGTGGATTTGAATGGCTAGACCTACTCGTGCGAAATATTACTGAAAACCCAATTTTAATGGCTCTTTTATTTTTTGGTATCATTATGCTAGGAAGTGATATTATTACAACGCCTTTTTCATATTATCAGACATTCGTGATAGAAGAAAAATATGGGTTCAATAAGTCTACTAGAAAATTGTTTTTTATTGATAAAATCAAAGGCTGGTTAATGATGGCTATTTTAGGAGGAGGTATACTCTCAATGGTCATTTGGTTTTTTCAATTTGCTGGTGCTAATTTTTGGATATATGCCCTTGGACTGATTGCCATATTCACGGTTTTTATGAACCTTTTTTACAGCAGGTTAATAGTACCTTTATTTAACAAACAAATTCCCCTGGAGGATGGATCACTTAAGAGTAAAATTGAAAATTACACACGTAAGGTGGGATTTAAACTTCAAAATATCTTTGTAATAGACGGATCCAAGAGAAGTACTAAGGCTAACGCATATTTCGCCGGTTTTGGAAAAGAAAAAAGGATAACACTTTATGATACGTTAATTCAGGATTTAGAGGAAGAAGAAATAGTAGCCGTACTTGCCCATGAAGTCGGGCATTATAAGCGCCACCATATTATTATAAATCTAACTATTTCAATACTTCTCACAGGAATTACACTATTCATACTATCTCTTTTTATTAATAACCCCGAATTTTCATATGCCATAGGTGTCACTAAACCCAGTTTTCATGCTGCTTTAATTTGTTTTGGAATCCTCTATAGTCCAATCTCCGAAATAACTGGTTTGGTGATGAACATTCTGTCCAGAAAATTTGAATTTGAGGCAGATGATTATGCCAAAAATACCTATGAAGCTTTGCCTTTAATCAACTCATTAAAAAAACTTTCAAAAAATAGCCTGAGCAATCTAACCCCGCATTCAGCCTATGTATTTTTGCACTATTCTCACCCACCCTTGATTCAAAGAATACGTAACCTTAAGGCATGATTTTTGTTGGTTAGTAGAAAAGATTGTGGTAAATTTATTTTATGAGTGTGGAAACGGACTTAGAGCTGGAGAACAAGCAAATTGCAAAGCAATACAAGGAACTACTTAGAATTAGTTATCAGGCATTAACTGCTAAAGATAAAAAACTAGTACGTTCTGCTTTTGACATAGCCGTGGATGCCCATAAGAATCAACGAAGAAAATCAGGAGAGGCCTATATTTTTCATCCTATAGCAGTAGCCAAGATAGTAGCTTCAGAAATTGGTCTCGATGCCGTATCTATTGCGGCCGCATTACTCCATGATGTTGTTGAAGATACCGATTATACATTAGATGATATTGAGCGAATGTTTGGTGAAACAATAGCTCGCATTGTGGACGGCCTTACGAAAATTGCCCATCTCAAAAAGGAGATGAACATATCCCAACAGGCAGAGAATTTTCGAAAAATGTTGCTAACGTTGCATGATGATGTTCGGGTAATTATCATCAAGATAGCAGATAGATATCACAATATGCTTACTATGGACGCCATGCCGGAGCACAAGCAGGTGCAAATGGCCTCTGAAACGCTTTATATCTATGCTCCCCTGGCTCATAGAATTGGACTCTATAATATAAAAACAGAACTAGAGAATCTAAGTCTGAAATACACAGAGCCGGAAGTATACAATGATATTCAGGAAAAAATTGAGCAAACCAAAGAAGAACAACAGAATTATATTGATGAATTCTCCAATATTATTCGAGATTCTTTGGATAAAGAAGGTCTTGAATATCATATAAAAGGAAGGATGAAGTCGATCTATTCCATCAGAAAGAAAATGGTATCTCAGAATGTTGCTTTTGATGAAATATATGACAAGTTTGCCATCCGCATCATTTATAAATCTGATAAACAGAATGAGAAATTCATTGCCTGGAAAATATACTCTATTGTAACAGATCATTTTACGCCCAATCCAATACGTCTTCGCGATTGGATATCTTCTCCAAAATCAACAGGTTATGAAGCACTGCATATTACTGTAATGGGCCCAGAAGGCAAATGGGTTGAGGTTCAGATACGGAGTCAGAGAATGCACGAAATAGCCGAGAAAGGCTATGCCGCTCACTTTAAATATAAACATGGAGCACAAAAAGAACAGGGAATAGAGATGTGGCTCAACCGTTTACAGGAAGCTCTGGAGAGCTCTAATGGAAATGCCGTGGACTTTGTGGAGGAATTTAAATTAAATCTATATTCGAAGGAGATCTTTGTTTTTACTCCAAAAGGTGAATTAAAATCATTACCAAAAGACGCCACCCCTTTGGATTTTGCTTTTAATATTCATACCGAAGTAGGAATGAGAACCCGGGGGGCGAAGGTAAATGGAAAGTTGGTACCTCTGAACACGACATTAAATAGCGGTGACCAAGTTGAGATCATTACATCAGAAAAAGCCAAACCCAATCAGAACTGGCTGGATTACGCTACTACAGCAAGAGCCAGAGCAAAAATTCGCTCGTCTTTGCGAGAAGAACAAAAAGAAATTGCTAAGGAAGGTAAAGAAACATTAAGACGTAAACTTAAGTCTCAAAAAATTAAAATGAACGAGGATTCCATCAATAAGATGGTCGTTCACTTTAAGCTTAATACCAGTTTGGATCTATTCTATCGAGTAGGTATCGGAGTAATTGATAATCAGATGATCAAAGATTTTGCATCATCTTATAATAATGCATTTATCAGTTTTTTCAAAAATAAGATTCGGCGTAAACCGGTTCAAGAAGATATTGATAAGGTCGAAATAACTACCAAATATGATATGCTTGTATTTGGTAAGGAGGAGGAAAAATTAAATTACACTCTATCCAAATGCTGTAGTCCAATTCCCGGAGATGAAGTCTTTGGTTTTGTAAGTGTGGCTGAAGGTATAAAAGTTCACAAGAAAAACTGTCCAAATGCTATTTCTTTGCAATCTAACTATGCCTACAGGATTATCAGTGCCAAGTGGATTGATTCGAGCCAGGAAGAATTCACTTCAGAAATTAAACTGACAGGAATTGATAATTTAGGCCTGATGAACGAGATTACAGAAATTATTTCTGATAATATGCTTGTTAATATGCGGAATCTCAATTTTAGTACAGATGGAGGTACCTTTACAGGTAAAATTACGGTTGTAGTAAAAAATAATGCTATTCTCAAAAAACTTATCAATAATTTGAAGCGGTTAAACGGCATTGAAAAGGTGACTCGGGTATAGAGATTTCCCAGAATCTTTTTGGTGTAATCTAGCGGTCATAAAATATCTATATTCGTATTTTTAGATGTACATTTGCCAATAAGATGATGACGTAATTATGGGGACCAATAAGGACCAAGAAATCGTTAAAAAAGTATTTACCGCCTTTTTGGAGGAAAATGGGCATAGAAAAACCCCCGAACGTTATGCAATCCTCCAGGAGATCTATGAAAGTGATGAACATTTTGATATAGAGTCGCTTTATATCAATATGAAGAATAAAAACTATCGGGTAAGCAGAGCAACGCTTTACAATACAATAGAACTTTTGTTGGATTGTAGGTTAGTCCGAAAGCACCAATTTGGTAAGAATCAGGCGCAGTACGAGAAGTCCTATTTTGACAGGCAGCATGATCATGTAATTCTGACAGATACCGGAGAAGTGGTTGAATTTTGTGACCCGCGAATACAATCAATAAAACAAACTATTGAAGAAGTATTCGATATTAAAATAAATAATCATTCGTTGTATTTCTACGGTACAAGAAACCACAAAGAAAAAGCTAATAACTAACCAATAAATTACCGCATGGCCGTAGATTTGCTACTAGGTCTTCAATGGGGAGACGAAGGAAAAGGAAAAATTGTTGATGTACTTACCAAAAACTATAATATTATAGCCAGGTTTCAGGGAGGCCCAAATGCGGGGCACACTTTGGAATTTGATGGCATAAAACACGTTTTACACACTATTCCTTCTGGTATATTCCATGACAATGCGATCAATGTTGTAGGTAACGGGGTAGTTATTGACCCGGTTATTTTTAAAAAAGAACTTGATAACCTTAACAAGTTTAATCTGGATATAAAATCCAAACTCCTAATTTCCAGGAAAGCTCATCTGATTTTACCTACCCACAGGTTGCTGGATGCAGCCTCGGAAGCCGCAAAAGGTAAAGCAAAAATAGGTTCAACTCTGAAGGGTATAGGACCTACTTACATGGACAAGACAGGACGAAATGGAATAAGAGTAGGAGATCTTGAACTAAATAACTGGAAGGAGAAATATCGTGCATTGGCTGATAAGCATGAATCCATGATAGACTTTCATAATGTAGATATACAATACGATCTTCAGGAATTGGAATCAGATTTCTTCAATGCTATAAAGGAATTAAAACAACTGACTTTTATCGATAGTGAGGAGTATCTTTACCAGGCTCAGAAAAGTGGAAAAAAAATCCTGGCTGAAGGAGCTCAGGGTTCCCTGCTGGATATCGATTTTGGAACGTATCCTTATGTTACTTCTTCAAATACAACCGCCGCAGGAGCATGTACGGGGCTTGGTGTACCTCCGGGGAACATAGGAGGCGTTTTTGGCATTTTTAAAGCATATACCACCCGTGTAGGAAGTGGACCTTTTCCAACAGAACTATTTGATAAAGTTGGCGCTACTATGGGAAGAGTGGGCAATGAATTTGGAGCTACTACAGGCAGGCCACGACGTTGTGGATGGTTAGATCTTGTGGCTTTAAAATATGCAGTTAGGATTAATGGGGTTTCAGAATTAATGATGATGAAAGCAGATGTACTTAGTGGATTTAAAACAGTAAAAATCTGCATAGCATACAAATACAAAGGGGAAAAAGTAAATCACCTCCCTTATAATATTGAAGCAGAAAATATTGTTCCTATTTATAAAGAAATGAAAGGATGGGAAAAGGATCTTACCAAAATGACCAGCGCAGAGCAACTCCCGGAAACATTAATAGAATACATCGATTATCTTGAAGCGGAGTTAGAAATTCCGATTAAAATTGTATCCGTAGGCCCGGATCGAAAGCAAACTATTCACAGGTAATTACATATCGATAGAAATTAGTTGGCAACTCATTATATACCTGAAATAATAAAGCTCTCTAAAGAATCGGTTCATTACTGTTTCGCCATAACCTTCAGATAAAAAACATATTATCAAATAAGGTTTCAACTCCCAATCTGAACTGACCAGAACTTCAAAAAACAGAAGTTTCAGATGAATCTATAGAATTTTCCGGAGATTTGAGCCTCTGCAGTCTATAATTAATTGGAATCAATGTTACGGATTCTTGCCTGTCTGAAATTAAAACAAATCCCGTAATTATAGAGAGTTTACTTATGAAGGACCAGGGTTACCACTAACAATGCCAAGGCCTAACAGAAAGATAATTTAGACCTCGAAGTAGAAATTGGAATTTGGTCTAAATGAAATCCTAAAACAGTGCCAATACTTATGCTTCTCTTTTAAATTATCCTATTTTTGAACAAAAATTTGGGTCTTGATCAGATTAATACTACTTAATGTATTTCTTTTTTTCTTTTGTATAGCTTCTGCTCAGGAACAGCCTGAGGAAGAAGTTAAACAGATTAATATCGTATACGGTGCGAATTTTACAAAAGACGAAGCTCAATTTCCCGGTGCATCTATATTTAGTAAAGATGAGAGGCAAGTCCAGTTTGAACACCAGGGGGCAGATCTTTGGTGCGATATAGCTATATTCTATCAAAAAGAAAATAAATTGAAGGCAATTGGTAACATCCGAATGAAACAGGGTGATTCCATTCAAATGACTGGTGGAAAAATTAATTATGATGGTAACACCAGACTTGCCAAGGCCTGGGAAAAAGTAGTCTTAAAAAATACTGGTACCGGTACCGGTACCAGTTCTGGCATGACCCTTCGAACAGACACCCTCTACTTTGACCGTGAAAAACAGGAATCTTATTATACGAGTTCAGGTACTATTGTTGATTCTGCCAATACACTTACCAGTGAAATAGGAAGATACTTTATGGTACCTGAAAAATTTCAGTTCATAGACAATGTACATATTTTAAATCCCGAATACACTATAGACTCCAAGCAATTGGATTATTATCAGAATTCTAAGAACGCCTATATGTACGGGCCTTCCACTATAACAGGTAAGACCTATAAAATATATTGTGAACGAGGATTCTATGACACCAAAATAGAAAGTGGTTATGGTATAAAAAATACGAGAATAGATTACAATAACCGAATCATTGAAGGTGATAGTGTTTATTTTGACAAAGCTTCTCAATTTGCCTCGGCCACCAATAATATTGTTGTTACGGACACTGTCAATAATGGGGTAATTAGGGCCCACTATGCTGAGGTATTTAAAGCTAAAGATTCTGTATTTGCTACTAAGCGGGCTGTATCCATAAGTTTGGTTGAACAGGATTCGCTCTATATGCATGGAGACACCTTACTTCTTACCGGGAAACCGGATAAACGAATTTTAAGGGCTTTCAGAAATGCTAAATTCTATAAAACTGATTTGAGTGGCAAATGTGATTCTATACACTTTGATCAATCTTCCGGAATAACCCAATTGATTAAAGAACCTGTTCTGTGGAATGTGGATAACCAAATGACCGGTGACAGTATCTATCTGATCTCCGATATGGAAACTGAAAAATTGGATTCATTAAAAGTAATAAATAACGCTTTTATAATCTCACTCGACAGCATAAGCATGGAAGGTTACAACCAGGCTAAAGGCAAAGATCTTTTCGGAAAGTTTATCGATAATTCACTAAAAATTGTGGACCTGGTTAAAAATACTGAAGTAATTTACTATATGTATAATGATGACGATGAACTCATCGGTATTAATAAAACAATTTGCAGTGAAATTAGGTTAACATTAGCTGAAAATGATATTGAGGATATTACTTTTTATACCAATCCGGATGGAGACATTTTTCCGGAAGTAGATCTTCCGTTGAGCAGTAGAAAACTCAAAGGGTTTATATGGCGTGGTGATGAACGAATACTTAGCAAAGATGATATTTTTGATGAAGATGACAACAATATTGAATTAGCAAAGATAAATGGGGTTGATAATCCTCTTGATCTTGAAGAAGAACAACAAGAGGAGGATGATCGTGAAGATGACTCTTCAAAAAAGTCGAAGCCTATTAAAGGTCTTATACCGAAAAAAGGACCCGCCCTTCAAAAAAAGGAATAGTTACCATGCACGAAGATTTTTTCAGATATCAGGCTCAAACCACTCCCCATCCTATGGCAATGGAAGTCTCTCATGCCAAGGGTAGCTATATTTATGACAAGCAGGGAAATGCTCACTTGGATTTTGTTGCAGGAGTATCGGTCTGTAGTTTAGGTCATTGCCATCCAAAAGTAGTTGAGGCGATAGTTGAACAAACCAGGAAATACATGCATGTCATGGTATATGGTGAATTCATACAGCAACCCGCAGTGCAGTTAAGTAAATATTTAGCCTCACTATTACCGGGTAATCTCGAAACAACTTATCTCGTAAATTCCGGAACGGAGGCAATTGAAGGAGCAATAAAACTGGCAAGGCGCTTTACTGGTCGTTCTAAACTCATAGCTGCCAGGAATGCTTATCACGGAAGTACTTTAGGTAGCCTAAGTTTAATGAATTTTGAAGAACGAAAAGCTCCTTTTCGTCCACTAATACCGGATATCTCTTTTTTAGAATTTAATTCCGAAGATGATCTTTATAAAATCTCGATGGATACAGCGGCGGTCATACTGGAAACTATTCAAGGTGGTGCGGGATTTATTATGCCAAAAGAAGGGTATCTTAAAAAAGTAAAGGATCGTTGCGCAGAAGTGGGTGCCTTATTAATCCTTGATGAAATACAACCTGGATTTGGGCGTACTGGTAATTTATTTGCCTTTGAGCACTATCAATGCGTACCGGATGTACTGGTTATGGGTAAGGGTATGGCTTCGGGTTTGCCTATTGGCGGGTTTACGGCTTCGCATGAAATGATGAATTCTTTAAGTGATTCTCCTAAATTAGGCCATATAACGACCTTTGGAGGCAACCCGGTTATAGCCGCGGCTGCCATGGCAACACTCGAGGAATTAACCAATAGCAATCTTATTCCGGAAACTCTTGAAAAGGAAAAACATTTCAGATCCAGATTAAAACATAAATACATAAAAGAGATTAGAGGAAAGGGACTAATGCTGTCTCTTATCATGAAAAATAAAGAACTTGCCAATAAACTTATTCTTTCTTGTGCAAAAAAGAATTTAATTCTTTTTTGGCTGCTTTTTGAATCAAAAGGGGTTCGAATTACTCCTCCAATGACCATAAACGCAGAGGAAATTGACCGGGGTTGCGACATTATAATGCAAACTTTAAATGAGTTATAGCAATAATTTGTTAACTATTTTGTTAATAATATAGCCCTAAGTTGGAATTAAAGGTAGTTCCAAAAGACTATTTTTAAATCCATAGATTAACCAAGCACGTTCCTATGGCGTTAGATCCTAACGAAAGTCAAAATCAACCAATAACGAAGTTTGAGTCCATGTTGAAAACGGATGACGTTTATTTTTTTGACGCAGAAGATTTCGAAGACATAATTCATCACTATCTAAATAACGGGAAAATATCCTTAGCGAAGAAGGCTATTAAAATTGGTCTTAAACAACATCCGGGGGCCATGGATTTAAAGCTTTTGGATATAGAGGTCCTGGTATTTGAAAATAATCTGGAAGTTGCTGAGAAGCTGCTAGATGAGCTTCAATTGATGGATAGCACTAATGAGGAAATTTATATTCAGCGCGCTAATATCTATTCAAAAAAAGACAATCATGAGGCGGCCATAGACATGCTAAAAAAAGCTTTGGACCTATCTGAAGATAGTTTTGACATTTACTCATTATTGGGCATGGAATACTTGTTCATGGATAATTTTGAGAAGGCCAAAGATAATTTTATAAAATGTGTGTCTTTTGATGAACAGGATTATTCTTCCCTTTATAATGTAGTCTACTGTTTTGAATTTATGGAGGATTATGAAGGTGCTATAACTTTTTTGAACGATTTTCTTGAAAGAAATCCATATTGCCAGGTGGCCTGGCATCAACTGGGAAAACAGTATTACACAAAAGAGATGCTCCCCGAGGCTTTAGCGGCATTTGATTTTGCCATAATTGCAGACGATTCCTTTATAGGGGCTTATTTTGAAAAAGGTAAAGTCCTGGAAAAAATGGGAAAACACAACGAGGCAATTGAAAATTACGAAACAACAATAAAAATAGAAGATCCTACCTCACATGCTTACCTGAGGATTGGAAAATGTCATGAAAAACTAAACAACGACGAACTTGCAAAATTCTATTTCTACCAGACTGTACATGAGGATCCACTACTCGACAAAGGTTGGTTGGCAATTACTGATTTTTACTTTCGTAAGAAAAATTATGATAGGGCCTTGTATTATGTAAATAAGGCGATAAATATTGATGGTGAAAATGCTTTATATTGGAAAAAATCCGCTAAAATTCATTACATCCTTCAAAATCTGGATGAAGCTGATTTTTCTTATAAACAAGCAGTAGATCTTGGAAATTATGAATTGGACACCTGGTTAAATTGGGCGGAAGTCGTTACAAAGAACAGTGATATTGATTCTGCTGTTCAAATTTTGATCCAGGGCCTTCAATTTTACCCTGAAGAAGCTGAAATAGAATATAGAATGACTGGCTTATATCTTATGTTAAGTAATTCTGAACAAGCAAGATTCAGATTTATTAACGCACTAAAATTAGACATCTCTAAACTCACTATTTTTGAAGAGGCATTCCCTGAATATTACAACTCTATTTGGACCCAAAACATAATTAGTAATATTAAAAAGGCTTACGAATAAAAGAGCTATTTTTGTTTTTTTATTTTTTTAATGGGTCATCGCAATTTATTAAGTTATATTATTATTTCTCTTAAAGGAGTCGCCATGGGTGCTGCAGATGTAGTACCGGGTGTTTCCGGTGGTACCATAGCGTTTATTTCAGGGATCTACGAAGAACTTATTACTTCTATAAATGGCCTAAATTTTTCCCGGATTAAAATCTTACAAAATGAGGGATTCAAACCCTTCTGGAGAGCTATTAATGGAAATTTTTTATTTGCTCTTTTTTCAGGCATTTTCATAAGCGTCTTTTCTTTAGCCAGGATGATTAGTTGGCTCTTAGTAAATCAGCCAGTATTGCTTTGGTCCTTCTTTTTCGGACTCGTATTAGCCAGTATATTTTTTGTAGCCAGGGCTATTGAAAAATGGAATTTGGGAACAATTTTGGCCTTTGTTTTAGGAACAATAGTTGCCTATTATATTACAACACTTCCTGCTTCAGAAAACACCGCAAGCTTGCCTTTCCTATTTCTTTCCGGAGCGCTTGCTGTTTGCGCTATGATATTACCTGGAATTTCGGGTGCTTTCATATTGGTACTTCTCGGGTCCTATAAAACCATTTTGGACGCTGTGCACCAAAAAGACTTTTATATTATTGCTACAGTTGCTACTGGGGCTATATTTGGCCTTTTAAGCTTTGCAAGACTTTTAAAATGGATGTTTGAAAATTACAAGAACACTACTTTGGCCCTTTTAACAGGTTTTATATTGGGTTCTTTAAGCAAAATATGGCCATGGAAAAGAGTTTTGGAGACAAAGACATTTGGTGACAAAGTAATACCCGTAAAGGAAATAAACATATCTCCTTTTCAATATGAAGGTGATAACCAGTTACACTTTGCCATCCTATTAGCTTTACTTGGATTTTGCGTTATTTTTATACTTGAAAGAGTAGCTACAAAAAGTAAAAATTAACTCCAATGCAGAAGCCAAGAACTTTTCTTGATAAATTATTTCTGATTATTAAGGGATTGGGAATGGGTGCTGCAAATAAAGTTCCGGGTGTCTCAGGAGGTATTGTAGCCTTTGTCGCCGGCTTTTATGAAGAGTTTATTTATTCACTCCGTAAAATCAATCTAAAAGCTTTTAAATTGCTTTTTAATGGCAGGTTTAAAAGTTTTTACCGTTACGTAAATGGGCAATTTTTATCGCTACTGATATTTGGAATGTTAGTTAGCTATTTTAGCGTCTCCAAAATACTGGACTATTTTCTTGACCGACAAGAATTGTTTGTTTGGGCTACTTTCTTTGGAATGATAATAGGTTCCATATATTTCATTGCCAACGACTTTAAACATTGGCATAGAGGAACAATTTTGGCTGGTCTGCTAGGATTTATAGTGGGCATTTCCATTAGTTTTTTAAGCCCAGCCAAAGAAAATGACAATTTGTTATTTATCTTTCTCTGTGGTATTATAAGCGTTTCCGGAATGACACTCCCGGGCTTATCCGGATCATTTATCTTAATATTATTGGGTAATTACGTATTGCTATTGGTAGATTCTGTAAATTCCTTATACGATACTATGGCTGAAATGATAAAAGGTGATTTTAGCTTCTTAGAGAACCAAATGCGGTTAAGAACTTTGAAAATTCTTGCCGTATTTACAATGGGATCTGCAACAGGTTTAGTTACGCTATCCCATCTCCTGGGATATGTATTAAAGCATTACAAACATATCACTTCTGCAGTTATAATAGGGTTTATTACCGGTTCTTTGGGAGTGGTATGGCCATGGAAAAATGCTATTTATGTCAAAGATGATCTGGGTAATATAGCCATTGATTCAAACGGGGATAAGATAATTATGAACTATGAAAGATATATTCCGGATTTTTTCATTAGCGAAACCTGGTGGGCAATCATGTTTATAGCGTTAGGAATTGGCCTGTTAATAGGGTTGGAAAAATATGGCAAAAACAGAGCAAAAAATACATAGTTTTGGACTAATAGGAAAGGATATTTCCTATTCTTTCTCTAAAACATATTTTAATAACAAGTTCACTTCAATGAACCTGGTGAACCATAGCTATGAAAATTTTGACCTCTCCAAAATAGAGGAATTTCCCGCTCTAATAAAAAAACATAACACGCTAAAAGGTTTAAATGTTACAATCCCGTATAAAGAGGCGATAATTCCCTATTTGGATAGTTTAAATAAAAAAGCGGAGCGCATCGGGGCTGTGAACACAATAAAATTTACAAAGGACCGTCTCAAAGGATATAACACAGATGTTTACGGTTTCAAAAAATCTTTCGAACCATTATTGCAAAAATCCCACAATAAAGCTTTGATTCTCGGCACAGGCGGGGCCTCTAAAGCTGTTGCATTTGTTTTAAAAGAATTAGGTATCTCGTTCAAATACGTTTCAAGAAACCCAATAGGAGATCAGATCGGCTATGCAGAATTAAATAAGAAAATTATTAGTTCGTACACCGTGCTTATTAATTGCACCCCATTAGGTACTTTCCCCGATACTGATGCCAAACCAAATATTCCATATGAATTTCTTAATTCAAACCATTTGCTTTTTGATCTTATCTATAATCCTGTAAAAACTGCATTTCTATTATCAGGAGAACGCAAAGGTGCAATTATTTGTAATGGTGAAAAGATGCTGGAGCTACAAGCCGAAAAAGCCTGGCAAATATGGAATTCCTGATATTCTGAACCTGAAGTTTTGTATTAGACCAACCTCATAACAGTTGGCGTATTAATTGATGCATAAAAGTAGTTTGATTACCTTTGTAGTTATAAATGCTGTTAGTATCTTACGATGGAGGATCTAACAAATCCATAGAAACATTAAATAAAATGTTGGAAAATAAAGACCATAAACTACAGGATAATGTAGAGGGAGAAGTAAATTCAGAAACTACTGAATCTAAACAGGAATCAGAGAAAAGCACTGAACCAGAAAATAAATCCAAGGAAGTAATAACAGCCGATAATGATGAAACTGTTAAAGAGGACGTCCATGATGAAATAAATGAATCTAACGCGGAAGACGCCGAAGACAAAGACAATCATCGGAGGCATCATATTCCAATCCAGGATTATCACGCCATGTCTATGGAAAATCTGGTTGGGGAATTACAGAGATTGGTTCGAAATGAGAAAGTGCAGGCCATTAAAAAACATGTCGATGGCATAAAATACGAATTTGACTTAAAATTTCTTGATTTTTTAGAGCATAAAAAAGAAGATTTTATAGCCAAGGGTGGTAACGAAATTGACTTCAGATATAATTCTGTTACCAAACGGCAATTCAACGAGGTCTATTCTGAATACCGTGATAAAAGAAATACATACTATAAAAGTCTAGAGCAAAATCTAAACGAAAACCTTGCAAACAGACTGGAAATTATTGCTGAGCTTAAGGGGCTCGTGAATGTTGAAGAAGATATTAACACCACCTACAGAAATTTTAAAGACATTCTGGAAAGATGGCGAAATGCAGGACCAATCCCAAGAAATAACTACAATGATGTATGGAGAACATACCATCACCATATTGAGATTTTTTACGACTTCCTGCATCTTAACAGGGAATTAAGAGACCTGGATTTTAAGCATAATTTAGAGGAAAAGTTAAAACTAGTTGAATGTGCTGAAGCCCTGGTTGAAGAAGAGGACCTCAATAAAGCGTTTAGGGAATTACAAACACTTCATAAGGTTTGGAAAGAAGATATTGGGCCGGTTGATAAAAAACATCGAGAAGAAATTTGGGAACGCTTTAGTAATGCTACCAAAGCCATGCACCAAAGGAGACAGAATTATTTTAAGGATCTTGACAAAGTGTATGAAAAAAACTTGGAAAAGAAAAAAAGCACCATTCAAAAGATTGTCGAAATAGGATCTCATATGGCCAGCAATCATAAAGACTTGCAACAACAAATAAGAGATATAGAGGAACAACGAGAAATTTTCTTTAAGGCCGGTAAAGTACCACAGAATGTAAATGAACAAACCTGGGCAGATTTTAAAGAAGCTGTTCGAGGGTTTAACAGAAATAAAAACGCCTATTATAAAAAACTTAAAAAAGATCAGCAGGATAACCTCCAGAAAAAAAGAGACCTTCTCGGCCTAGCAGAATCATTAAAGGAAAGTGAGGACTGGGATAAGACAACCTCTGAAATGAAAAGAATTCAGAGGGAATGGAAAACTATTGGGCATGTGCCCCGAAAATATTCCGATAAGATTTGGAATGATTTTAAAAATGCCTGCAATCATTATTTTGACAGGTTGCATGCCGTAAAAAATAAAGCTCATACGGAAGAGTCTGCAAATTTTGATAATAAATTCGCTTGTCTTGAGAAACTTAGAGCATTTGAACTGAGTGGTGATAAAGAAAAAGATTTGACCACAGTGAAGTCTTTTATTGAAGAATGGAAGTCCTATGGCAGGGTTCCTTTTAATAAAAAGAATATTAATGTGAAGTTTAACACCATTCTGGATGCTATTTTAAAAAAGCTTGATGTTAGTAGACAAGAATCGGAGCTAATGAAATATGGAAACAAGCTTAAAAAACTTGCAAACGCAGATGATGAAAGAGCCCTGTTGAATGAGCGAACATTCATCCGAAGAAAGATAGATGAAAGCTTAAATGAAATTCGCCAATTAGAAAACAATTTACTATTCTTCTCAAATGCTTCAGGAGGCAATCCTCTTGTTAAAGATGTTGTAAAGAACATAGACCGTCAGAAAGAAACCTTGGCAACTTGGAAAGCCAAGTTGAAAAATCTGAACATTATGCAACATAATCTTAACAAAGAAGAAATTCAGGCAAATGAAGATCCCGACAGTTCATTGGATGAATAAGACATTTGTATGAAATATCCTCCACATAATTACCCATCATTTTTCGTTAAAAATTAATAAAGTGGCATTATTTATCTTCTGGATTAATTAATTTAAAACTCTTTTATTTTTATATTTCTAAATTAGATTCTGCCAGTTTCAGCGGCCTGAACTGCAATATAAACCTCAGATAAACCATCATTGTAAATATCCTTTGGAAGTTTACGATTAATCAAGGTAAGGATTTGGTTACTTTTACAAATAATTTTTTGGCTATTCCAACTTCCCGGAGTTTATGAATATTCCGAATAATTTAAGCTAAATTTTAGAAGAAATGGACTTTATTAATGAGACACTCAACTGGTGCAAAGGAGAAGTTTTTGAGGGTAAAATGAGCCTCTTATTTGGACTGTTCATTCTACTAATAAGCCTGGCTTATTTTAAATGGGGAAGTACCCCGGGAGCCAGAGCCATGTTTTTGCCTTTACTTGTAATTGCCATCCTGACCATAAGTGCAGGAATCTACCTCGTAAGTACAAACCAGAAACGAATGCCCAGATATGAAATACAGTTTAAAGAAAATCCACAACAGTTTTTAGAAAGCGAAAAAAAACGGACAGCAGATTTTATAAGATGGTATCCAATTACACAAAAAATATTTTTTGGTGTTATGATCCTGGGTATGCTTTTTTTGCTGTTATCACATGCCCCAAATATCCGAGCAATTGGTATTGCATTAATGCTTTTATCATTTTATGTATTTGTGCTGGACCATTTTTCTGAAGAAAGGGCTACTCTCTATTATTCCAAAATTGTTGAACATTCCCTTAATTAAAAGTATCTTGCTTTCTTTTTTAGAGCATGCGAATTCCTTTAATTGTTTTCTTTATGTTTATAGGCATTGGATCTGTGGCCCAGGATCCTTCCCGTTTTCAGGAAGAAGTTCAGGCAATTCAAGAGAAATACGAGACACTATGGGACAGCACCAAAGAGACTATAGTTTTTACAGGTAGTTCTAGTATACGAACTTGGAAAAACCTCCAGGTAATTTTTCCTGAATACCAGATAGTTAATTCGGGTTTTGGTGGCTCTCAGGCAACTGATTTATTAGCGTATACAGATGAATTAATATTACGATACAATCCGAAAAAGGTTTTTATATATGAGGGAGATAATGATTTAAATGATCATAAAAAACCTAAGAAAATTATTTACGTGACTAAAGAAATAATAGCCAAAATAAGGAATTATAATCCTGGTACCCGGATTGTTATTATTTCTGCCAAACCCAGTTTGGCCCGCTGGCATCTAAAAAGAAAAAGATCTGGATTATGCCAATATTTGGGATATCATGCTTGATGGAAAGAAATTACGACAAGATATATTCATTGATGACGGTCTCCACCTTAATTCTAAAGGATATGAGTTATGGGATCAGATAATTAGTAATTATGTTCAATAAAAATTGTGATAATGATAAATTCAACTCTTTTAAAACCGTTTGTACTACTTTTTGTAATTGCTTTGTTTATTGGATGTCAAGAGCATAAGATGAAAGAAATAGTATTTCCTCCGACAGACCTGAGTTTAGAAAATCTGATTCCAAAACCACTGAAGATAGTTCCTACCCATGACGCCTTTGGCTTAGATCATACTACCGCGATCTACACTTCACAAACCGACAATAGTTTTGAAGAGGTAGGTTCCTTTCTTGCCGATAAAATAAAATCGAAAACGAATTTAAGGCTTGCCGTAAACAAAACAGATGCCGGACAGGTTGACCGAATGATCTTTATAAATCAATCTGAAAGCGACGAACTTGAAGGTCCGGAAGCCTACCAATTATATATTTCTAAAGATTCAATTATACTTAATGCAAAAACATCTGAAGGTGCATTTCGCGGAGTACAGACCCTTAGACAACTCATCCCGGAAACAAGTAATGATACACTTGCCGAAATGCCATTATGGCCCATCCCGACAGGAAAAATTTTGGATAAACCTAATTTTGAATACAGGGGTTCCATGTTAGATGTTGCACGACATTTCTTTAGCGTTAATGATGTAAAAAAATATATTGATCTTCTCGCCTACTATAAGATAAATGTGCTGCATCTGCATCTGACAGATGACCAGGGCTGGCGGATAGAAATCAAATCATGGCCAAAGCTAACCGAAGTTGGGGGTAGTACAGAAGTTGGTGGAGAAGCAGGCGGTTTCTTTACACAGGAAGAATATAAGGATATCGTGGCCTATGCACAGCAAAGATATATGATGATAATTCCTGAAATTGATATGCCCGGACATACTAATGCGGCTTCAGTCTCCTATCCCATTCTAAATGGAAATGGAAAAACTCCGAAATTGTATGAGGGTACTAAGGTGGGATTTAGCACTTTTGACACCAGAAAGGATACGGTTTATACTTTTATTGATGATGTGGTGCGTGAGATCTCTGCTATTACACCAGGTCCATATTTCCATATCGGCGGGGATGAAAGCCATGTGACCAAAAAGAACGACTATAACTTCTTTGTCAATAAAGTAGAAAAAATTGTTCAAAAGTATGGTAAGCAAATGATTGGATGGGATGAAGTGGCAACTGCAGATCTGGATAGCACATCTATTGCACAGTTCTGGGACAGCGAGAAAAATGCCATGGAAGCTTCTCGAAAAGGAATGAGGGTAATTATTTCACCTGCAAAAAAAGCATATTTGGATATGGAATATGATACCCTTTCCAAACATGGACTCCATTGGGCAGCATATATTCCTGTTGATACAGCATATATATGGTCTCCAGAGAGTTATGCGGGTATTCCAAAAGAAAACATTTTAGGTGTTGAGGCTCCTCTTTGGTCCGAAACTATAAGCAATATTGATGAATTAGAATATCTGGCATTTCCAAGGGTTATCGGGTATTCTGAACTGAGCTGGAGTACTGAAGAAAACCGAAATTGGGAAAATTTCAAGGTACGCCTGGCCAATCAGGCTCCATATATGGAACGAATGGATGTAAAATTTTACCCATCCAAATTAATTGATTGGAAGGAAAGTAGATTTACTTATAAATCTATTCAAAAGGACTAGTTTTTAAAGTAAACTATTCTTCCTCGTCTGCCTTATCAGCATCTTCAGAAGATGCCGTAAAATCTGTAATTCCATGATCGTGTAAAATATTATACCATTGAATAACTTTCTTGATATCGCTTACATAGACCTTGTCCTCATCGTATTTAGGCAATACTTCAAAAAAATATTCCTCAAGGCTTAATTTATCATCTTTATGCTTAACAGAGGTTTTACCTCCTTTTTCCTTGATTTGAATTTTTTGAAATACGGCTCTTAGCGGAAGTTCTTCCTCCAAAGTATAAATAGCAATTTCAGATAGCACACTCACATTACTGCTCATGCCCACAGTAACTTTTTTATTATCCAGTAAGGATTCCGCTACAAGACCTGTTCTGGTTTGGGTAAGCAATCTATAAAGCCCGGGCCTCCCTCCAATTGATAGTATTTTATCTAAACTCATAAATATTTTTAAAATAATAAATGTTAAACTCTATTAAATAAATCTTCCAGTTTAGCGTACTTTTTTCAAGTCAGGAAAACGCATTTTATACTCCACATTAATTTTACCTTTAGAGATATTAGTAAGTTTGCCTTTCAGTAGCCTTTTTTTAAGGCTGGAGAGCTTATCCGTAAAGAGAATTCCCTCTATATGGTCGTATTCATGTTGTATAACTCTGGCCAAAAGTCCATCATAAGTCTCTTTATGAGGATTGAAATTCTCATCCAAATAACTAATTTCAATAGTATCCAGGCGGGTAACGTCCTCACGGATATCGGGAATGCTTAGGCAACCTTCATTAAAAGCCCAATTAGACCCGGTCTCCTCCTCAATTTTGGGATTAATAAATACTCTTTTAAAATTTTTTAGAGCATCCTGTTCTTCAGGAGATAATTCATCATCATCTGCAAAAGGTCCTGTATCTACGATAAATAATCGAATTGGCAGTCCAATTTGTGGAGCAGCCAATCCTACACCATTTGCATTATACATTGTTTCCCACATATTGGCGATTATTTCCTTTATTTGGGGGTAGTCTTTTTTTATAGATTTCCCTATTTTTCTTAAAATAGGATCCCCGTATGCTAAAATAGATAAGGTCATTCTACTATATTCTGTTTAAATATGACTGTAAAATCAGGGTTGCGCTAATTTCGTCTATCAATTCTTTATTCTGACGTTGCTTTTTTTTAAGCCCTGATTCGACCATGGTTTGAAAAGCAACTTTTGATGTAAATCTCTCATCTTGCCGATCAATTGGAATTAATGGAAAATAAGTCTTTAACTTTTTCAAAAATACCTGAATTGATACTTCTGATTCAGATGGCGTATTATCCCACCGTTTGGGCTCTCCAACAACTATCACTGCAATATTTTCTTTGGCCGAATAATCTTTCAGATACTGCAAAAGATCTTTGGTGTTAACGGTAGTTAAACCAGAGGCAATAAGCTGCAACTCATCAGTAACCGCTATCCCAGTTCGTTGTTTCCCAAAATCTAGTGCAATAATTCTTGCCAAATCAATTTTTTTGCAAAAATAAGGGATAATTTGTTACGCCTATAAAAATTAAAGATTTATTAATAGTTACCTGTTATCTTTGCCCAAATTATTCTTACAACATGAATACACTCCGAAATACCATTGAAAATGCCTGGGAAAATCGAGAACTCCTGAAAGAAACTAAAACACAAGATGCTATAAGGGAAGTGATTCAATTAATTGATGATGGAAAATTACGATGTGCTGAACCTGTAAAGGGAGATTGGCAGATAAATGAATGGGTTAAAAAAGCAGTTGTACTTTACTTCCCAATTCAAAAAATGGAAACCCTGGAAGCAGGGATTTTTGAATACCACGATAAGATTCCGCTTAAGAGAGGCTACAAGGAAAAGGGGATTCGTGTAGTTCCACACGCTGTAGCCAGACATGGTGCCTACATTTCAAAAGGCACAATCCTCATGCCTAGTTATGTAAATATTGGTGCCTATGTAGATGAAGGCACTATGGTTGATACCTGGGCCACCGTTGGGAGCTGTGCGCAAATTGGTAAAAACGTACATTTAAGCGGAGGTGTTGGTATAGGAGGGGTTTTAGAGCCCTTACAGGCTGCCCCTGTTATAATTGAAGACAATGCCTTTATTGGTAGCAGATGTATTGTCGTTGAAGGAGTAAGAGTTGAGCAGGAGGCAGTTTTAGGAGCAAATGTTGTTTTAACGGCTTCCACAAAAATTATTGATGTCACCGGTGTCACTCCTGTAGAGCGAAAAGGTTTGGTTCCTGCAAGATCTGTAGTAATTCCCGGTAGTTATACGAAGAAATTTCCTGCGGGAGATTTTCAGGTTCCCTGTGCTCTTATTATTGGTGTTCGCAAAGCGAGCACAAACAAAAAAACTTCCTTAAATGAAGCTCTCAGGGAGTATAACGTAGCTGTATAATTTTTTCAAAAATTATGTTTAGGATAATATTTTCTCTAATTTATAGTTATAACTTTGTTAATAGTTTAGGAATAATACCTACATATCATTTTTTAAATGAAGAGTTCTAAGGAGAAAGTATCAGCTTTAATTATTACTTATAATGAAATTGGTTACATAGAAAATTGCATCCAATCTATAGATTTTGCCGATGAAATAATCGTAGTTGATTCTTTTAGTACAGATGGAACTTATGAATATTTAGCCAATCTGGATAATGTAAAAGTAATTCAACATCCTTTTGATAACTTTACCTTACAAAAATCATTTGCCTTAAAACAGGCTTCAAATGATTGGGTTCTCTTTATAGATGCAGATGAGGTTGTTTCCGAAAATCTTAAATATGAGATTTTAAAAACACTAAATTCCAACCCTGAACATTCAGCATACTGGTTTTATAGGAAGTTTATGTTCCAGGATAGACGGCTACTCTTTAGCGGATGGCAAACAGATAAGAACTATCGTCTGTTTAGAAAGAGTAGAGTTAAATTTTCTGAAGAAAAATTGGTACATGAGACCTTGAATGTTAATGGGTCTTCGGGAATCTTTAATGAAAAACTCATTCATTATTGCTACAAAAATTTTGAGGAATATAAGGAGAAAATGATAAGCTATGGTCGATTAAAGGCTAAAGAGTCATTTTTCAAAGAGAATAGATTCAATTATGTTTACATGGTTCTTAAGCCAGCTTGGAAATTTTTACATCGATATATCCTTCGATTAGGCATACTTGATGGGAAAAAAGGCATTACAATCTGCTATCTTGATGCACTTGGAGTTCTAGAACGTTATCGAGAATTAAAGAGATTGGAGAATACTAATGACCTTGCTTATTATTTGGTTATGCCAGAATAAGTCCAGATACTCTTCTTTTCTCTTACCTCATTACTTATAAACAGAAAGGTATAATTTTGAACCAGGCAATTATGATTAATTTATTTGCCAATTTGAGGTAATATCTTTACTTATTTTAGCGCTAAGTTATAGTGAAACTCTTCTAATTTTACAAGATCATATTCACATTTTATTTACTTTGCAGATATCTTTGCTTTATTGAACTTAATGCCCTTTTCATGCGCATAAAGCCTGCATTAATTTGGAAAGCATATTGGATATGGTATTCAAAAAACTACATTTGTAATAATGGTGAAAATAAATAATCTTAAATGAGTGCGGTAAGTGTAATAGTTAGTACTTACAGCCAACCTGAACTGCTGGAAAAGGTTCTTTGGGGTTTCAATTGCCAGACTTTTATGGATTTCGAACTGATCATTGCCGACCAGGGATCAGTGGCCCAAACTAAAGAATTGATTAATAAAATAAAGCCCAGCGTATTCTTTGTGATAAATCATATATGGCATGAGAATGAGGGCTTTCCGAAAAACAAAATATTAAATAAGGCCATTTTATCATCCAATTCGGATTACATAATTTTCACAGAAGGTGACTGTATTCCCAGAGAGGATTTTGTTCAGGTTCACTATATAAATAAGGAACCCTCAACATTTATTTCGGGAGTCCATTATTTGTTGCCTTTGAATATATCTAAGACTTTAACGCTAAAGGATATAGAAGAACAAAATTGCTTCAAAATCGACTGGCTTAAAGAGCAAGGAATAAAAAAATCACTCAAAAATCCAAACCCTAGTTCAAAAGGGTTTATTACAAAGGCACTTAATCCTTTAAAACCTGCGAAGTACAATTGGAACAGGCAAAATTCTTCTGGATGGAAAAGAGATATTCTTAAAGTTAATGGTTTTGAAGAAGGTATACGATATAAAGGTGAAGACAGCGTACTTGAAAAACGTTTACACAATTATGGCATTAAGTTTAAGCAACTTCGATATAGTTCAGTCTGTATACAATTAGATCATAAAAGCAGGTTTAAAACGCATGAGGTTGTAAGGGAGAATGCAGTAAACATGAAGTTTCTTGTTATTCAACAAAAAATGATAGGGGATGTATTAGCAAGTACCCTTATTTGCCGCACTTTAAAACATTTATTCCCTGAATGTACTGTACATTATGTTGCAAATGAAAATACGCTGGCGGTATTGAATAACAATCCAGATATAGACCATATCATCGTTTTTAAACAAGAATTTAGCGAAAATAAAAAGGCCCTTTATTCATTTTTAAAATCGATCCGAACGCAATCTTACGATGTAGTTATAGATGCTTATGGGAAATTGGAAAGCAACCTAATTTCTATATTTGCCCAATCGCAACGCAAAATTGCTCACTACAGGTGGTACACTTCCTGGATATATACTGATACGGTAATTGAAAGCCAAATAGCTGATAACAACAATTCACTTGCCAACAAAATCAGATTGCAATTACTTAGTCCTATCGCATCTGAATTTAATGATTATTCCATCTCTCCTAAATTATATCTTAGCCAGGAAGAAATTGATTTAGCCAAATACAAAGTTGGAGAATTAAAAAGAAATTCTAATCAGAAACTGATCATGATAAGTATTTTGGGAAGTAGTGCCTTAAAAACTTACCCCTCTGAATATATGTCTAAAGTTGTTGACGTAATTTGTTCTAAAACTGACGGCATAGTACTTTTTAATTATTTACCAAATCAAAGAGATGAGGCAAGGGCCATTTATGACCAGTGTAACGAAGTCTCTAAATCATTAATAAATTTTGACTTTTACGCAAATTCTTTAAGAGAGTTTATTCTGATACTTTCACAGTGTGATGCCCTAATTGGGAATGAAGGAGGGGCAGCTAATATGGCCAAAGCACTAAGGGTGCCCACATTTTGCCTCTTTAGTCCTTTTATTGTTAAGGAGGCGTGGCATGATAGTTCATCTGAGTTGAATATTGCAATCCATCTAAATGACTATCATCCGGAATTATTTGTAAATATGAACAAAAAGAAAATTAAAAAAGTAATACGATCCCTCTACGCTTATTTTAAACCTATCCTTTTTGAGGACGAATTACTTCTTTTTCTAAATAAGTATTGCAATAGTGCCATAATAGATAATTCGTTGAATGAGAAATACTAAGTTAGATTTAGCAATAATCATTATCAATTACAATTCTTCTGAGTTTTCCCAAAAGTGTATCCAAAGTGTTTTGGAAAATACGACAAGTACAATTTCCTATGAAATCATTATTGTAGATAATGCCTCCAAAAATAGAGATTATGAAACATTGAAAAACTATATTTCTAACCTAAAAAACACCAATATAAGACTTTACAGAAGTAGGATAAATACTGGTTTTGGAGGTGGTAACATGTATGGGGTTCAGTTTGCCCATGCCAACTATTACCTATTTTTAAACAACGACACATTACTCATAAAAGATCCTATAAAAATATGTTTTGATTTTATGGAAAAAACAGGGGATGCGGCATTATGCGGGCCTCAAATTTTTAATGAGCACCAAAAAAAAGAAGTTAGTTTTGATCATTTTACTTCTATAGGAAGGGAAATTTTTGGCAAAAAGATGTTGGAATTTGTTTTTCGAAAAACGAAGCCCAACAGACGAAAACAGTATTCAACGCCATTATCGGTTGATTATGTAAATGGCAGCTTTATGTTTTTTAGGGCTAAGGATTTTGATTCCGTAGGGGGATTTGATACCACAATTTTCCTATATTTTGAGGAGAGTGATATCTGTTATAGGCTAAAGAAAAAAAATAGAAAAACCTATTTTATCCCCTCGGCGTCTTATCTTCATTATCAAGGTAAAAGCATCCAAAAAACCACTTGGAATATTCGAACAAAAATTGAACTTAAAACATCTATGTTCTATGTTATACGAAAGAACTACGGGTATTTTCATTATCAATTGCTAAGAGTGTTTTTTATTTTGCGTTATGGTCTGGTTTCCATTGTAAAACCTAAATATTTTAAATTATTCCATCGTATATTAATTGGACTTCCCATGGGAAAATCGTTAAAACAAGAACAAAGTATTTTGCCATAAGATATGGCCTGAATTAAGTTGTTATAAATTTTATCCTTTTTTAAACAGTAATGATCAAAGAAGAAATAGCGGCTGCAATTGAAATTTTAAAAAAGGGAGGCATTATTCTTTATCCCACCGATACGGTTTGGGGTATTGGCTGTGATGCAACAAATAAGAGTGCAATAGAGAAAATATACAAACTCAAAAAAAGATCGGATAAAAAAACAATGATCTGCCTGGTCTCTAATCAGTTTATGCTGGAACAATATGTAGAAAAAGTTCCTGAAACGGCTTATGATATCATGGATCTATCTGAAAGACCAGTTACTATTATTTACGATAATCCAAAAGGTGTAGCCCGGAATCTTATTGCCGAGGATAACACGCTTGCTATACGTGTTGCATCTGATAAGTTCTGTCAACGGTTAATTCAAAATTTCAAAAGACCCATTGTTTCTACTTCTGCAAATATAGGTGGTGATCCTACGCCGGGAAATTTTTCAGAAATAAGTGAATTGATTTTAAAAGGTGTGGACTATGTGGTAAATTTGGAGCGGAAAACAACTATTAAATCACCTTCCTCCATTATTAAATTGGGTAATGATGGAACTATAAAAATTATCCGCAAGTAGAACAACAAAAAAATCCTGGCTTTATAATTCCGGATTTCTACCCACTTTGGCAACTCAATTCAGAAGTGATCTAAATTATGACGCTGACAAATTATAAAAAAAGCCTACAAGACTCTATTTTTCGCATTATTGCAGACTCTGCAAAGGAGCTATCTGTTGACAGTTATGCTATAGGCGGATATGTTAGGGATCTTATATTGGAAAGAGGTAAATCTAAGGATATAGATATTGTTGCCGTAGGTAGCGGAATTCAGCTCGCTAAAAAGGTAGCCTCAAAACTCAAGGGAAAACCCAAAGTATCTGTCTTCAAGAATTTTGGGACGGCCATGATAAAACATCATAATTTGGAAATAGAATTTGTGGGTGCCAGGACAGAAAGTTATACAAGAGATAGTAGAAAGCCTGTTGTTGAGGATGGAACACTTTTAGATGACCAGAAAAGACGCGACTTTACTATAAATACCATGGCCATATCACTTAATGAATCAGATTTTGGCCAACTACTAGACCCGTTTGATGGGGTTAAAGACCTGAAAAATAAACTAATTCGAACCCCATTAGATCCGTCAATAACCTATTCTGATGATCCTCTAAGAATGCTAAGAGCTATTCGTTTTGCAACTCAGCTGGATTTTGACATCGAAATAAAATCGCTACAAGCTATTACAGAAAATAAGGACCGAATAGAAATAATTTCTCAGGAACGAATTGTTGATGAATTAAATAAAATTTTAGCATGTGATCAGCCATCCATTGGTCTAAAACTTTTACATAATACCGAATTATTACCCTTTTTGCTGCCCGAATTAACTGCTTTGGAAGGTATTGAAGAAATTGAGGGACAACGGCATAAAGACAATTTTTGGCACACTCTTGAAGTTGTTGATAATATTGCTAAGACTACCGACAATTTATGGTTACGCTGGGCAGCATTATTACACGATATAGGTAAGGCACCCACCAAAAGGTTTGATAACAAGATAGGTTGGACCTTTCACGCACATGAATTTGTAGGTTCTAAAATTGTCTTTAAATTATTTAAGAGATTGCATATGCCATTAAACGACAAAATGAAATTTGTCCAGAAAATGGTGCGAATGAGTTCAAGACCCATAATTCTTTCACAGAATAATGTAACGGATGCAGCAGTTAGAAGATTGGTATTTGATGCCGGAGAACATGTAGACGATCTTATGACCCTTTGTGAGGCAGATATTACTACAAAAAATTCTTATAAGCAGAAAAAGTATAAAAACAATTTTAAGCTTGTAAGACAAAAAATCATTGAAGTAGAAGAACGTGATCATTTAAGAAATTTTCAACCCCCAATAAGTGGTGAGGAGATTATGAAAACTTTTAATCTTAAACCCTCTAAAGAAATAGGTATCATCAAAGATGCAATAAAAGAGGCAATTCTTGAAGGTGAAATTCTAAATGAATATAAGCCGGCTTATGAATTTATGATCAAAAAAGGTGCAGAATTGGGTCTTCATGAAAAGTAATCAAGACAAATTTATGGAAAAGTTGTTTTAAGCTGAAATGAGAACTTTTGTTTTAATCAAATGAATTTAATTATCAATATTTATTATTTCTCATAAAGAGAAATATGTGAGTATTTGAATAAAAGAATAGTAATTTTGCTCTGAATTTTGAGTTCCTATGCATAAGAATTTTAGAAAAATTGCCAAAATTTCGTTGGTACTGGTTTATCTGGTAATAATAGCAGGAGCCGTAGTTCGCATGACAGGAAGTGGAATGGGCTGTCCGGACTGGCCAAAGTGTTTTGGCTATTATATACCCCCCACAGATATTTCTCAGTTACAATGGCAACCGGAATTTGCTTATAATGAAGGGCAGGTGATTATTCGAGAAGAATCCCTATGGGTGGCTAAGGAAGATTTCACAACTGGGAGTAATTACAATAAAGTCAATTGGGAGTCGTATCAAAGACATGACTATGCCGTTTTTAATGCCTATCATACATGGATCGAATTTATAAATCGACTTTTAGGAGCACTTGCCGGAATGGCAACACTTTTTTTAGCCCTGGCATCGACTTCATATTGGCGAAAGGATAAAAAAATTACTTTGATTTCCTGGCTTGTTGTATTTGGAATGGGCTTTCAAGGATGGTTGGGGGCAACAGTTGTTTATTCTGTTCTTGAACCTGTAAAAATAACGATGCATATGGTTATGGCCCTTTTCATTGTAGCATTACTGGTCTATCTCATTTATAAAACAGATTCTATTTCTCAAAATGAGAAGTATGACAAAAAAGTAACATTAACCATATGGATCGCATTAGGTCTTACCTTAATACAAATCATTTTAGGAACACAAGTAAGACAGTTCGTGGACCATCAAATAGATTTATTAGGGGAAAATGCCAAAAATATTTGGCTGGTTAATCCATCAATACAATTTTATATCCATCGCTCTTTTTCAATTTTGGTAGTATTGATCAATCTCTACTTAGCATATTCCATATCTCAAAAGAGGCTGGGGTATTCAAAAATAAAATGGGTTTTAGGTCTTCTTTTTATTGAAGTAATTACAGGGGTTGTTATGTATTATTTCGATTTCCCATTTGCAAGTCAACCACTGCATTTGATATTGGCAGCTTTTCTCTTTGGAATTCAATTCTATTTGGTTTTGGAAGCCACAAAAGGAAAAATAAGTCAGAAATCTTTGTAACTTTGCCCCCACGCATAAATTAGAGTTAATGATCTGTAAAATCAGGATAATCCTGGATACTCAAGAAGACATCTTTAGGGACATAGAGATAGAACACTATGCTACACTGGAAGATTTTCACAATACAATTACTCAGGCCTTTGGTTTTTTAGGAAATGAGATGGCCTCTTTTTACACCTGCGATGAGTTGTGGAAACAGGATGAAGAAATTCCTCTTTTTGACACTAGTGAAAATGGTTCCAATGTTCGCTTAATGAACGAGATATCATTAGAGGATATTCTGACCGAAGAAACTCCTAAGCTCATTTATGTATATGATTTTTTAATTATGTGGACATTTTTTGTTGAATTGGCTGATGTAGTTGAAAAAGAAGATGGGAAGCATTATCCCAATGTTTTATTCAGCTTTGGTGAACTGCCTGAAGCTCCTCCGGAAAAGAAATTTGAATCAGATCCATCATTTGATTTTGATGAACCTCTGGAAAACTATGATGATATGGATTTTGATGAAAATTGGAATTAATATCCTTTGACTTAAATAACAAAAGCAGATGTTTATCATATAGCTGCCTAATCTCGATCCCAAATTATATATTGAATAAACTAAAAAACTAATCCCCAAGTTTTTCTATGATCAATCTCTATGCCACCCAAATTGAAGGTGTATCACTGCATCGTATTGGAAATAAAAGTAAAGCAGAACCAGTATTTCTCTCTAAAGAGCCTTTTATCCCTAACAACGAAACAAATGGTTTATTAAAAGAATATTTCTTAAAGCCCTTTCGAGAAAAAGAGGAAAATTATTATCGTCTTACGCATGAGATCGATATGGAATTTAATGAAGTGTATAAGCTTGTCTCTGAAATTTTTGAAAAACCGGAGCGGTCTCATGAGATATCACTTAATCTGACTAAATATTTATATGATCAATCTAATCATCCTCATATAAAAAGTGGTGAGATATATATTGCGTATCTAACAGATATCCTTCTGGATAATGAGAAAACGGATGCGATCGGGATCTTTAAAAGCGAAATAAAACAGGATTTTTTACAGTTCTCAGAAAATGGAACCAATCTCGATTTAATTGTTCAACAGGGAATCAATATCAACAAACTGGATAAAGGCTGCCTGATATTCAATGTAAATAAATCTGACGGTTATAAGGTATTATCAATTGACAGCAATAGGTATGATACGAAATATTGGTTAGAGAGTTTTCTTGGGGTAGATGCCCTGGCAGACGATAATTTTTACACCAAAAACTATCTGAAATTTTGTCAAAACTTTGCAAAAGATGTTGTGCTGCCTGCAGAAGACAAAAAACAGGAAGTTATGTTTATGAACAGGGCTGTTAATCATTTTGCAAAAAATGATGCTTTCGAGGAAGGAAATTTCCTGAATGAAGTAATGGAGAATCCGGATTTGATCCCTGAATTTAGGCACTATAAAAACGAGAAAGGGCCAAAATACAGTATTGAAGATGTTTCCAGTTTTGATATTGCCAATAAAGCTGTCTCTGATACCCGTAAAAAAATAAAAAATGTTATTAATCTGGATACCAATATTCAGATTAAAATGGATTTTATTAATCCTGAATCAGCAGAAAAATTTGTGGAAAAGGGATGGGATGAGGAACGCCAAATGTATTACTACCTTATATACTTTAATAACGAACAGAAAACATAATGTTTATTGAATCTTGATTTTCTTCTCAATAATTTGCTTCATACTCACATCCTGGTAATTACGCTTTACAAAATCGAGAGCAAGATCCAATAATTGCCCCATGGTTTTACATTTCTTAAAATTAACGTCTAAAGTAAGATCATAAATCTGCTTTCTTAAAGATTCAATGTTTTCCGGAAGTGAGATATTATCCAATTTACAGATATTGACCAATCTATTTATTCGATCGCCGGAACTGATAATCCTCTTGGCGACAATAGAGCGCTCTTCAATCTTATATTGATCAACAGAGTCTCGCTGTAGTTTCTTTTGAACCATTTGAACCATTATATAGTTCTCCTTAAAAAACTGCGGGCGGTATACTTTGAGTTTACCTTCAAAACTCTGCTGATCAAAATCAATAGCCCTTATCTTATAAATCACGTGATCAAAATCATGCATGGGAACAATTACATAATTATAAGATCTCATATCCCCTAAAAGCCTGATCATACATCGTTCATTAAATTTTACAAACTCCTTTGCAAGCTGAGCTTTTTCAGATTCTGAACAATTAGGTAACATGTTTTTAATAAATACATCCCCGGGAATTCCGGCAATATGCTCCTCTATCAGGGTATCCTTATGTACAAGAAAATTTAAGTGATAAGGCGATAACAGATGCTCCAATTCCAGGCCGTAAATACGGGATGCATCCGTTTTTTTAATATAGAAATACAAAAAGTTATCATTAAGAATATTCCTGACCTTGATACGGAAGGGTTTGGAATTACCAAAAGTGCAATAATCAACAGCATCAATATTCAAATATTGAAATATCCTATCACTGCCATCAGAATGTAAAATAGAATATACCTGTTTTAAACTTTGATCAATCTCAAGTCTTTCACTATCAGAATAATAAACTCTAACCCATAACGTATCATTGCCATCATCATCATACACCACAACCGAACCCGCGAAACGCAATAAGTCCTCATAAAAAATCGGTATTTCAATTTTTCTGCTATACTGGTCTAAATAAGCATCCAACTTTGGGCTTACGGGATAGGCGGGTTTCTTCTTCGACATTAATCGCTCTCCGGACATATGTTAAATTTTAATTTAGTTGCTTCTGTAACAAAATAACGATTTCTTCGTCAAGTATACTAGACACAACCCAAAAACTCCATCTAATTTGGAAACTATTCTAACAGTAAGCAATCTTACAAAGAAATTCGGCTATCTTACCGCAGTTCAGGATTTATCTTTTTCTATTGAAAAAGGCAACGTTTATGGTATTCTGGGGCCCAACGGAAGTGGAAAATCAACTACCCTCGGAATCGTTTTAAATGTGGTCAATAGTACAAACGGAAGTTTTTCCTGGTTTGATGGAAATACCTCAACCCATGAAGCGTTGAAAAAGGTGGGCGCAATAATAGAGCGGCCTAACTTCTACCCTTATATGACCGCCATTCAAAATTTAAAATTGGTCTGTAAAATTAAAGAAGTTTCTGTAGAAAAAATAAAAGACAAATTGGAACTTGTAGGGTTATGGGAAAGGAAGGACAGCAAGTTCAGGACATACTCACTTGGGATGAAACAGCGACTTGCAATTGCTTCTGCTTTGTTAAATGATCCTGAAATTCTCATTTTAGATGAACCAACCAACGGTTTGGATCCTCAGGGAATTCATCAAATTCGCGAAATCATAAAGGAAATTGCCTCACAGGGCACTACTATTCTTTTGGCGTCGCATTTGTTGGACGAAGTTGAGAAAGTATGTAGTCATGTGGTCATTCTAAGAAAAGGTAAAAAACTTTATTCTGGTAGCGTGGACGGTATGTTAGCCAGTTTTGGATTCTTTGAACTTAAAACTGATAACAACGAGGTGTTGATTAATTTTCTGGAGGAACATCCAGATTTTAGTCAAATTAAAACGGAGAACGGACTTATTACGGCCGTTCTAAATAAGGAGATGAATGCCCGCGAATTGAATAATACTCTGTTTAAAAAAGGTATTGTCCTCTCGCATTTGGTCAAAAGAAGAGAAAGCCTGGAAGAACAGTTCCTAACACTAACTGAAAATCAATCGATTTAAAATCTCCAATCAAAAAATAATGAAAAGGTTATTACAGATAGAATTTATAAAACTTTGGAACAATAGGGCCAGCAGGGCTCTTATCCTATCTTATTTTGTACTTCTTACTTCAATAGCATTGGTCGCGGCCATAAAATTCGATATAGGCCCTGTTAAGTTTCATTTGGCAGAACAGGGGATTTTTAATTTTCCCTATATCTGGCATTTCAATACGTTTATTACCGCTTTTTTTAAACTTTTCTTAGCCATAGTCATAGTGTCAATGATGGCAAATGAATATAGCAATAAAACGATAAAACAGAACCTAATTGATGGGCTTTCCAAAAAGGAATTTATTCTTTCGAAATTCCTTACCGTTATTTCATTTGCCCTGATTTCCACAGTATTTGTTTTTGTAGTTTCAATGATATTGGGACTTATTTATTCAGATTATAATGAAATCTCCATCATTTTTTCTGACTTGGAGTTCCTTCTTGCATTTTTTATAAAACTAGTTGGATTCTTTTCATTCTGTTTATTTCTGGGAATACTTGTAAAGCGATCGGCATTTGCATTGGGTTTTCTAGTTCTATGGCAGGTTTTCGAAGGATTTGTAAGGGGGATGATGCGTTGGCAGTTGTTTGATGGTGAAACTACCGATGCCATAATGGCCTTTTTCCCTTTGAATTCTATGTGGAATCTGATAAAAGAACCTTTTTCCAGACTGGGCGCTGTTCAGACAGTTGCCGATCAAATTGGTGAAGAACTTGCACTGGACTATCATGTTCAATTCTATGAGATTCTTATAGTCATAGGTTGGACTGCCATTTTTATCTATTTATCGTATGCTTTACTAAAAAAGAGAGATTTGTAGTATCTTGTGGTGTTTGAAAGAACACTATGAAAAAGATCGGAACATTATTGCTCCTTCTGATTCTTTGCCCCTTTTTTGTCTCAGGCCAGGGCGAAGCATCCAATTGGTATTTTGGAAATGAAGCTGGGTTAAGGTTTAATAATGACGGCAGCGTTACTGCACTTAAAAATGGTAAACTCAATACCTTTGAAGGTTGTGCAGCTATTTCTGACACTTTCGGTAACCTACTTTTCTATACTGATGGGATTACTGTTTACGACCAAACGAATGAAATAATGCAAAATGGTGAGGGCTTGTACGGCGACTCTTCAAGTACACAGTCTGCCCTCATAATTCCCAAGCCCCAGGACCCCAATCTGTTTTTTATATTTACTGTTGATACTACTATCTTCGAAACGGATCCCGATTTTGGATTAAATTATTCGGTTGTCGATATTTCTTTGAACAATGGTATGGGAGCCGTAATTCAGAAAAATGTTAATTTACTAAGAGACTGTTCTGAAAAAATATCCGCAGTTTTAAAAGACTGCTCAGACAATTCAATATGGCTACTTACACTTGCATCAGCAGATGGAGGATTGGGAAGGTTAAATACATATTACGCCTATGAAGTGAATGCGACAGGTGTAGTAAACACGCCAGTTAAAACAACTTTCGATGATTTAATGGTGAATGATTCACGGGGCTATTTAAAACTCTCTGCAGATGGTACTAAAATGGCTAGTGCTAATGTATTGAGCGGACTCTATATTTATGATTTTGATGCTGCAACAGGCACTCTTTCTAATCAACAAAGAATTACGGTACGTACATCCAATCAATTTGCTTACGGGGTAGAATTTTCTCCAAATAGTAATTTTCTTTATGTACATACTTCAAATAATATTTTGGAGGAATCCGGCCATTTATCTCAACTGCTGCAGTATGACCTAACAGCGGTTGACATTTCTGCTTCAGAACTACGATTAGATTCAAGGCCAATATTTCGTGGGGCACTGCAATTGGCAAATAATGGTAAAATTTACAGAACAATCGCAGAAAATTATAATCTGGGTACTTCATATCTAGGAGCCATTAATAATCCTAATGAAAAAGGAACTGCCTCTAATTATGAACACAATGCTGTGTTTTTGGAAGGGAATGCTACTCAGGGATTACCTCCGTTTATTCAGTCATTTTTTGGTAAAATACAATTGGTTCTAAACAATGATGGAACGAGAAGCAGTACCCTAACAAAATGCACAGGTGAAACTTTAAGACTGGAAGCCGAAGAAAATCCCGGAGCAATCTATACCTGGTTAAAAAATGGAGTCCCAATTGTTGTCCCTACCGGTTATTATTTGGAAATAGGAAATGTAGACATTGATGATTCCGGGCGTTACAGTGTGGAAATTACACCATCCAATCCTTCGGCTTGCCCAATTCTCGGTGAAGCTTTAGTAAATATCCTTCCTGTTCCAGACCCAGTACTTTCTATAACTCAATGTGATCTTGATATTGCTAACTCAACTGATGGCATCACGACAATAAATTTAGAAGAGTTAAACAATGATCCTGAAATAATATTTTATTTCTATGAAAGTATTTCGAACCGCGATAATGACATAAGAATTCCTGATACAAGCGGATATCAAAACACTTCAGTTTTTAACCAAACACTGTATTACAAAGCGGTAAATATTGCGGGATGTACATACTCAGGAGAAATCCAACTCGAAATATCACCAGTTGATATTGAGGCAAGTCCATATGGTCCATTTTACAGTTGCGATGAGATTCCAAATGACGAGATTCTCTTAGGCAGCTTTGACCTGGAAGCTATAGCCGCTAATTATACAAATGAAGAAATTCGGTTTTTTCAAACAAGAGAGGATTTGGCTTTAGAACAAAATGAAATAGACAATCTTTACATTTCCGAAACGTCCACCATCTATGGCCTGCGGGAAAGTTCCGGACAGTGTTTAGGGGTGGATGCTATAGAATTTGTGGTTACTGAATCTCCCAAACTATTCCTGGAAGAGAATTATATAAAATGTGAAGGCACCCAGCTTTTTATTAATGGCCCTGAGGGTTTTGATTCTTACAGATGGTTCCTCCAAATAAATGACAGGGAAGAACTTATATCTGAAAAGCCAGAGGTTAATATAACAGAAGCAGGGGATTATATACTTGAAACAACTTTTATTTATGATATTGGAGGTGCGGAAATACGCTGTGAAAATAGCAAAAAATTCACGGTAATTTCCTCGGGTAAGCCAATAATTCAGAATGTCAATATTACTGATTTTTCAAATAATAATTCGGTGGAGATTGAAGTGTCAGGAGAAGGTATTTATGAATATTCACTTGACGGGACTAACTATCAACCAGAGAATGTTTTTAACAATGTTGAACCGGGTTTTTTAACGCTGACAGTGAGGGACACTAATGGTTGTGGAGAAGTGTTACAAGACCTGTCCGTTATGGGTTATCCCAAATTTTTTACTCCTAACGGGGATGGAGTCAATGATTACTGGCAAGTTACAGGAATAAATGAACAGTTTCAACCTGCTGCCATGATCGCTATTTTTGATCGTTATGGAAAATTGGTTACACAAATCAGTCCCGAACAAAAAGGATGGAATGGCACATCAAGATCTAACATACTACCCGCCTCTGATTATTGGTTTAAGCTAAAACTGGAAGACGGCAGAGAAATTAAGGGCCACTTTACCCTAAAAAGGTAAAGAAAAAGTAATCATAAAATATTATTGATATTGAATATAGCAAGTACAAATTGGGAATAGGTAAGAATAATACAGTCTTTTTTATATTTCTATGCTGGTCATTTTTTTTATCGGCACAGGAATGTAATTCTCCTGTGTTGACATTTCCAGTTAACGGAACAACAGATGTGCCTGTCAATTCCACTATTACCTGGAATGCCGTAGTAGGAGTCCCTGGTTATATTATATCTATAGGAACAACTCTGGGTGGAGTGGATATTGTAAATCAGACCAATGTGGGAGCTGCCCTTTCTTACACTCCTCCATTAGGTTTCCCCGAGAATACTCAGATATATGTCACCATAACCCTTTTCTTTTTTGACCCGGCGATTCCCGATGTCATGTGCCCAAGTTCAACTTTTCGGACTGAGGATGTGACCAGCCCACCCCCATGTAGAACAATGACGAGCCCTGCTGATGGTGCAATAAATGTAAACATAGGATCAAATATTTCATGGAATTATTCGCCCACAGCTACCGGCTATCGAATTTCTATGAGTACGGTCTCTGGTACGGGTAATATTGTAAATGATCAGGACGTAGGTAATGTCCTGTTATATAATCCAATTCTGGACTTGCCACCAAGTACGCAGATATTTGTTCAAATAACGCCATACAATGAGAATGGAGATTTGTCTCCCTGCCTGGAACAAAGTTTTACTACGGGCGCCGTGGCTGTCCTCCCCGGCTGTGCAACCCTTATTAGTCCCTTAAATGGTGAAATAAATGTGCCACTTACCCCTTTGATAGAATGGACAGCAGTGGCAGGAGCTGCCGGATATAAAGTGACTATAGGAAGTTCGCCCTTTACAACAGAAGTACTGGACAATGTGGTTTTCTCAACTAATTCTACTTTTGTGATAAACTTTGAGCCCAATCGCACATTTTTTATAACAATAATACCATTTAACGCTGCAGGGGAAGCTATTGGTTGCATCACAGAATCTTTCTCAACCATAATTGGGTGCGGGCCCTATTTTGATTCAGTTACAGGGGAACTAATCATCATAAATCCCGAAATATCTTTTCCCGACATTATTTCTTTTTGTCAGGATGAACTTCCTTTTTTAGTATCCTCAACAGATGCAGCGGAAGGATTCAGGTGGTTTCAGATAGATGAATTTGGGAATGAAACACTGATCTCAGATACGTCTGATGTTTCCCTTGTGGAGACAGGTGAGTACCGTTATGAAGCCTACAATACTGTTTTACAGGCAAGTGGTACTGTAGAATGCCCCACATCCAAATTTTTTAATGTGGTATCTTCGGAAATAGCAACGATTAATTCTGTGAATATAACCGAACAAGGAGAGGACATAAGAATTACGGTAGATGCCAGTGGTATTGGTGACTATGAATATGCATTGAATGACACAAACGGACCTTATCAGGACAGTAATGTTTTTAATACTGGTCCGGCTGGTTCATACACAGTATACGTTAGAGATAAAAATGGGTGCGGAATTGCGCAAGAACTATTAGAACAGGATTTGACGCTGGAAGGGTTTCCTAAATTTTTTACACCCAATGGTGATGGGGTTAATGACTTCTGGCAGTTTATTCCAACCTCTTTGACCGGAGAAATGAACATAGGTGTAATCTACATTTTTGATAGATATGGGATTTTATTAACCCAGATTATGCCCACTTCGAAGGGATGGGATGGCACATTTAATGGACAACCACTACCCGCCTCCAGTTATTGGTTTAATGCAAGGGATAACTTAAATAACGAAATCAGGGGATTTTTTGCCTTAAAAAGGTAAAACATACATAACAAATACCCTTCTAAGAATAATATTTACCCTTTTGTAACTTTGCTAAATGAAATTTAAGGTAGTATCTGAATTTGAACCAACAGGAGACCAACCTGAAGCAATTAAACAGCTGACAGAAGGTATAGAAACTGGTGAACGTTATCAAACATTATTAGGAGTAACCGGATCTGGTAAAACGTTTACTGTGGCCAATGTAATTGAAGAAGTTCAAAGGCCAACATTGGTTTTGGCTCACAACAAAACATTAGCGGCCCAACTATATTCTGAATTCAAACAGTTTTTTCCGGAAAATGCCGTTGAATATTTTGTCTCCTATTATGATTACTATCAGCCTGAAGCTTATATTCCTACCTCGGGATTATATATTGAAAAAGATCTTTCCATAAATGAGGATATAGAGAAACTGCGACTAAGCGCTACTTCGTCTCTATTATCCGGAAGAAGAGACGTTATTGTGGTGGCTTCAGTTTCCTGTTTATACGGTATCGGAAACCCTGTGGAGTTTCAAAAAAATGTTATCTCCATACAGAAAGATCAGGTTATTTCCAGAACCAAATTCCTTCATCAACTTGTACAGAGTCTTTATTCAAGAACGACAGCGGATTTCCGAAATGGGAATTTTAGAGTAAAAGGGGATGTGGTAGATGTATTTCCAAGTTATGCTGATCACGCCTACAGAATCCATTTCTTTGGGGATGAGATAGAAGAAATTGAAGCTTTTGATCCTTATAAGAATAAGGCATTGGAGCGTTATGAAAATCTAAATATATATCCTGCGAATATGTTTGTGACCTCACCCGATATCCTTCAGGGCGCCATTCATCAAATACAGGAAGATCTTGTAAGTCAGGTTGAATACTTTAAAAGTATTCCTAAACCTCTTGAAGCCAAACGACTCGAAGAACGTACCAATTTTGATTTGGAAATGATCCGAGAATTAGGATATTGCTCGGGTATCGAAAATTATTCAAGGTATCTTGATGGTCGTGAACCTGGCACCAGACCATTCTGCCTACTGGACTATTTCCCGGATGACTTCTTAATGGTTGTAGACGAAAGTCATGTTACAATACCTCAGGTGCACGCAATGTATGGTGGTGACAGGTCCCGAAAAGAAAATCTTGTGGAGTATGGATTTCGCTTACCGGCAGCCATGGACAACCGACCTTTAAAATTTGAAGAATTTGAAGCGCTTCAGAATCAGGTAATCTATGCCAGTGCTACCCCCGCAGATTATGAATTGCAGAACAGTCAGGGTGTTTTTGTTGAACAGGTAATTCGTCCTACAGGCCTTTTAGATCCGGAAATAGATATCCGTCCAAGTTTAAATCAAATTGATGATCTGGTAGAAGAAATACAACAACGGGTAGAACTAGACGAACGCACCCTTGTAACCACACTTACCAAAAGAATGGCCGAGGAGCTCGCTAAATATCTTGCAAGGATCAATGTGAGATGTCGATATATACATAGTGATGTGGACACTTTGGAGAGGGTTGAAATAATGCAGGATTTACGAAAAGGGGTCTTTGATGTCTTAATTGGAGTTAATTTATTAAGAGAAGGTTTGGACTTGCCTGAGGTATCACTTGTGGCAATTTTGGATGCAGACAAAGAAGGGTTTCTGAGAAGTAACCGCTCATTAACGCAAACTGTGGGAAGAGCTGCACGTCATTTAAACGGCAAAGCAATTATGTATGCGGACAGAATTACAGCAAGCATGCAAAAAACGATAGATGAGACGAATTACCGACGGGAAAAACAAACAGCGTATAATATTTCAAATAATATCATTCCTAAGGCACTTAACAAAAGTTTGGACAATGCACTTGCCAAGAATTCTGTTTCTACCTACCATTTTATAAAAGAAGAAATTAGAGCTGCAGAACCTGACTTGCAATATATTACGAAAGATCAAAGGGAAAAGCTGATCAGAGAGAAGAGAAAAGCAATGGAAAAAGCAGCAAAAGAATTAGATTTTATGCATGCTGCAAAACTCAGAGATGAAATAAAGATGCTGCAACACCAGAGCTAAAAAAAGAGCGCCCTGATAAATCAAGACGCTCTTCCTAACCAACTAAACAAACCAACTATTATGAATACCCTTAAGAGGGTACCACATAGTGTTTTTAATACTTATTTCTCAATCTCAATTAATCTTTTGGGTTTAGGAAGTGACTCTTCTTTCTTAGGTAAACTAAACCTTAAAATACCATTTTCATAAGAGGCTTTAATTCCCTCCTCTTTCACGGTTTCTGGGAGCGTAAACGATCTTTTAAATGAAGAATAAGAAAATTCTCTACGAGTGTAACTCGCTTCCTTAACTTCTTCTTCTCTTTGCACTTCACTGGTAATTGTCAAAACCTGTTCATCAATTTCAATATTAAAATCTTCTTTTTTTCTTCCAGGAACAGATAACTCCAATTCGAAACTTGTTTCATTATCCTGAATATTAACTGGAGGAAATGCGCTCCTGTAATTTTCCAATCCGCCGAACCAATCAGGCTTAAGGATTTCATTCATTAAGGAAGGAAAAACCAAATTATTTCTTTTAACTATACTCATGATACTATCTTTTTTATTAAACTTATTTACTTGATTATTAATAGTCAAATCATATACCAAGCTTAACTAACTGCCTTTTTGGCTTATTAACGGGTATTCTTAATGCCATTATGGCGCATTTACTTAACCACAAAGCAATAACTTTTAGTTGCTAAAAGGTTTATTGAAAGCCATGGGCTATATACCCAGAAGAATGAATTTAATAAAATATTGATGCTTAAATTTAGTTGTAATGTGCTTTAAAAATATTAATTAGCACTTCAGGGGGAATTATTTTATCCGGATAATCATGCATAACGGTTAGAACCTGTTCGATGGCAGATGGTGGTAAACCCATGCCAAGGCCAATATTGTGTAGTTTACCAATTTCAATTTGATGTTGTTCCTGATCAACATTCATTAGTAGCACCAATCTATGGAACTGCAGAATACGATCTGCTTGTGTTTTAGGTACAGTTATTTTTTCCTGTTTGTCGAGAAGTGAATCAAATATATCCTTATCAATACCCAAAATAACAGCCACACCGAATAGAAAATTATATTCAGCATCTTTTAAAGCATGATCGGCCTTTGCAAAAGCAATCATTTCGGATAATATGCTAAGTTTTTCTTTATAGCTACTCATTCTTTAATTTGTTAATCCCTCCTTTAATTTAGTCATATCTATAACACCAAAATGCCCAATTTCGTATAAAAAACGGTCCAAAAGACTCAAAAACGGCTAAGGATTCGTTATTTATAATAACTTGCATAAAATGCCTGATATGACCAATAATGATATATTAAAAAAACTTCGTGTGGCATTAATGCTTCGTGATGATCAAATTGTAGAAATTCTTGAATTAGTTGATTTCAGAATTTCAAAAAGTGAAATCGGCGCTTTTTGCCGGAAGGAAGGACATCCTAAATACCGTGAATGTGGAGATCAGGTATTGCGCAATTTCCTTAACGGTTTAGTTATTCATTTAAGAGGGACAAAAGAAAATCCAAAAATCCCAATAGAGGTTTTAAAACAAACAAAAAAACCGGAAAGCACTCCACCTAGGAAATATGAAAAACCGAAAAAAAAGCCTGATCTTAGTTATGTCAAATACAAAAACAAAAAAAAATCCTGAATAAATTCAGGATTTTCTCTTGCATCAATAGTTTGTTATTCCGTAATACGAACCGGAACCGTATACATTTTACCTTCTTTGACACTTGATACTTGTACTTTTTTGTAATTCAACCTGCTTTTTACAAACATTTCCAAGACGTCATCTTCTGTATCAACGGATATGACCACTATTTCATGGTCTGCATTTAAAGTAAACAAAACATTGGCTGTCAAATCATTATCGTTAATAATAAAATTGTTTCTTTCTAACAGCTCTCCTATTTGAGTAGCAATATTAGTGTTTGGATCTGTTGATGTAGGTTCGGTTGCAAAAAGATTTCCTGATGTTAGTAGAACTGCCGCTACTAAAACGAAACTGAATTTTCTCATGATGTTGTTTGTTTAATGATTGATGAATAAATTAATTGATGATTTGTTATAATAGACGACCAATAATTAAGAATGTTACAGCTATTCTTAGTTTTAACAAAACTTTAATCAATAGTTTAACTACTAATTCCTTAGAAACCAGAAATTATTTGTGTGATATAAAGCCCTAAAAAAGGTTAATGGTAATTTAATATAGATAACACATTGTTACTTATAGAAATAAAAAAAAAGGCTATGTTCAAAACATAGCCCTTTTTTATAAAATCTTAGTAATCCTAAATTTCGGCTAAAACTTCTTTTACTTTATCCGCTGCTTCCTGGAATTGAACAGCTGAGTGTACGGCAAGTCCGGAATTATCAATTATCTCCTTGGCCAATTCGGCATTAGTGCCTTGTAATCGAACAATAATAGGAATTTTAATAGCATCTCCCATATTTTTATAAGCATCTACGACCCCTTGTGCTACTCTGTCGCATCTAACGATACCTCCAAAAATATTTATAAGGATAGCTTTCACCGCAGTATCTTTTAATATAATACGAAATGCTTCTTCCACCCTTTTGGCATCAGCAGTACCACCCACATCAAGAAAGTTAGCCGGTTCCCCGCCTGCCATTTTTATCAAGTCCATAGTTGCCATTGCCAATCCCGCTCCATTGACCATACATCCTACGTTTCCATCAAGATCCACATAATTCAATCCTACAGCACGCGCTTCTACTTCAATGGGGCTTTCTTCACGCAAATCCCGCATTTCGGCATATTGCTTTCTCCTGTATAGGGAATTATCATCTATAGATACCTTGGCATCAACAGCCATTATCAAATTATCCGATGTCTTAAGAACCGGATTTATTTCAAACATATTAGAATCACTTTGGTCATATGCCTTATAAAGTGCTGTAACAAATTTGGTCATTTCTTTAAAAGCAATTCCGGATAAACCCAGATTAAAAGCTATTTTTCTGGCCTGGAATGCCAATAATCCAACAGCCGGATCAATTTCCTCCGTAAAAATAAGGTGCGGTGTTTTATCAGCTACATCTTCAATATCCATGCCCCCTTCCGTTGAGTACATTATCATATTTCTTCCACTAGACCTATTCAGTAAAACGGACATGTAAAACTCACTCGTTTCACTTTCACCCGGATAATAGACATCTTCCGCAATCAGTACCTGATGCACTTTTTTACCCTCTGCTGAAGTTTGAGGGGTAACTAAGTTCATTCCTATAATATTACCTGAAACCTCCTCTACTTCTTTTAAATTTTTTGCCAGCTTTACGCCTCCTCCTTTTCCCCTTCCACCTGCATGCACTTGTGCCTTAATCACAAACCATTTAGTGCCGGTTTCTCTTGTAAGTTGTTTTGCCACATCTACGGCTTCTTGCGGACTGTGGGCGACGAGACCGCGTTGAATTCGTACTCCAAAACTTGCCAAAATTTCTTTTCCCTGGTATTCGTGAAGATTCATATTACAATTTGTGATTGTTAAGAGGCAAAAATAGGAAACGGACGGCATTTACCCTAATAAAACGATAAATAGGACTTAATCTTTTTAAGAATCCACAAACTTTGGAGTAGTATTCTTTGGAAAGGAATATTAATAGTCATCCAGTCAGTTTTTATATCTAAATTTTAAAAGCTTTAAAATCTAATGGATCAAAATTTCTGAAATGACCATTCAATTCTATGAGTACTTTAGTACGATTAACTTCATTTAGGACCTGAATGGTTACCAATAAATGATTCATTATAAATTGCAAACGTTCCCTTTCACTTGCTAACTGTAAGAGCTGGTATTCCTGTTCAAATGAAAGACCCATTTTGTGGGCAAGGGTATAGCTATTAAACATTTCTATTCCAATGGGCGCAAAAGGAACTTCCATAAGTTGGTATAACTCCTTAAGTTTTTGAAATACTTCTTGTTTCGCAGTTAATTCACTGTCCTTAATATTATCTATGAATTGTACCTCGCCACCGGCATATAGTCTTTTATTCATTGAGTTATCAAAAGAAACCACCCTGAATATCTGTCTCGCTACACATACAACATCCATTGCCCCACTTTCATAGGTGTTAACGACTTCCATCAACTGAACCTCAGTTCCAAAAGCAATATTATCATCAATATACACTGGTATACCAAATGTAATAGCCTCTTTACGGCAATCATTGATAAGTTGTTTATACCTTTCCTCAAAAATGTGTAAAGGCACCTTTTCACCGGGAAAGAAAACAGATTGCAAAGGGAAAAAGGGTAGTTTCATATTAAAATATTTTTCTAAAAATACAAAGTGAACTACATAGTCGCAAATGATGCATTAATTAAGATTGTTATATTTGTAACTATTTGTTTTATTTATAATTATTCTGCGTTTTATTTTGTGCAATAGCCCCAAGTATTTTAGTTTTGTTCAAAAGCAAGGTTAAGATGAAGTATACCGATCTATTAAACATTACAAAAGAGTACGGAAATCCTGTATATGTTTACGATGCTGAAAAGATAAAATCTCAGTTCAACAGGCTAACCAATGCCTTTAAAACAGTTAAAAAATTAAAATTAAATTACGCTGCAAAAGCACTTTCCAACCTAACAATATTGAGGTTAATGAATGACCTTGGGAGTGGTTTGGACACCGTATCAATACAAGAGGTAAAACTAGGACTTATGGCTGGTTTTAAGCCTGAAGAAATCATTTATACCCCGAATGGAGTTTCTTTAGAGGAAATAGAAGAAGCCGCAGCTTTAGGAGCACGAATAAATATTGATAATCTTTCTATCCTTGAGCAATTTGGCAGCAAACATCCTGATATTCCTGTATGTATTAGAATAAACCCTCATGTAATGGCCGGTGGAAATTCTAATATATCGGTGGGCCACATTGATTCAAAATTTGGTATTAGCATCCATCAAATTCCTCATTTATTGAGAATTGTTGAACTAACTAAAATGACAATCAATGGCATACATATGCACACCGGGAGTGATATTTTGGATATTGAGGTGTTTTTATATGCCTCAGAAATTCTCTTTGAAACTGCCAAAAATTTTAAAGAGCTGGACTTTATAGATTTTGGAAGCGGATTTAAAGTACCATATAGAGATGGAGATATAGAGACCAATATTGAGGAATTGGGTGAAAAATTAAGTAGTCGGTTTAATGACTTTTGTGAAGAGTATGGAAAAGAACTGACTTTGGCTTTTGAACCAGGGAAGTTTCTTGTAAGTGAAGCCGGATACTTTCTAGCAAAAGTAAATGTGGTAAAACAGACTACTTCTACCGTTTTTGCCAGTGTAGATTCCGGCTTTAATCATCTAATTCGCCCTATGCTCTATGGTGCCAATCATGAAATAATCAACATCTCCAATCCGGAAGGAAAAGAACGCTATTATTCAGTAGTTGGCTATATCTGCGAAACCGATACCTTTGCCAATAACAGGAGAATCAATGAAATTGCTGAAGGTGATATCCTTTGTTTTAAAAATGCAGGAGCTTATTGCTTTAGTATGGCCAGTAATTACAATTCGAGATACAGACCGGCTGAAGTCCTTTGGTATCAGGGTAAATCTGTACTTATACGGGAAAGAGAATCTTTTGATGATCTGATTAGAAATCAAATTGATATTAAAGATCTGTTTGCAACAAAGAATCAAAAAGCCATAGTGAAATAAAGCAGTTAAATTTTCGTTAGTTTTGGTATAGTATTTGGACTAATAACTCAAATCAAATCTTATGAAATTTAAGTCCCTGGCAATTTCTAAGCCCTTTCTCGTAGTCATTATTGGTTTATTAACCTTTACCGCAAGCGCTCAGCAGGTTAATTGGCTTAGCTGGAATGAAGCTGCATCACTGGCAGCAACAGACAAGAATCCAAAGAAAATCTTTGTGGACGTCTATACCGATTGGTGTGGCTGGTGTAAAAAAATGGATAAGGATACTTTTCAAAATGCAGAAGTGGCAGAATACATGTCCAATAACTTTTATATGGTTAAGCTGGATGGAGAAGGGAAAGAACCCATTGATTTTAAGGGCAAGACCTATAAGTATGTACCGTCGGGTAAAAGAGGTTACCATGAGTTTGCTGCGGCTCTAATGCAAGGGCGGTTAAGCTACCCGACTGTGGTATTCATGGATGAGCAACTCAATATGCTCTCTCCTGTACCCGGATATCAAAAACCAGATCCCTTTTTAAATATTGCCCGATATTTTGGAGATAATATTTATAAGGAAAAAGACTGGAAAACTTATAGTGGAAATATAAAATAAATTATCTGCTGTAGTTGGGAGATTCCTTAGTAATTGTCACATCATGAGGATGGCCCTCATTAATACCGCTCGCTGTAATCTTAACAAAACTTCCTGTTTCTTTTAAAGTGTCAATATCTTTGGAACCGCAATAACCCATCCCGGCCCTGAGACCACCAATAAATTGATGTATACTTTCATATAGCTCTCCCTTATAAGGAACGCGACCTACAATACCTTCAGGTACCAATTTATTAATATCATCTTCGACGTCCTGGAAATACCGGTCCTTACTTCCCTCCTTCATGGCCTCTACAGACCCCATTCCTCTATAGGACTTAAATTTTCGACCTTCGTAGATAATTGTTTCTCCCGGAGATTCTTTGGTCCCCGCCAATAAAGAGCCAAGCATAACACAATCTGCTCCGGCTGCGATCGCTTTTGGGATATCTCCGGTATAACGTATTCCACCATCAGCAATAACCGGAACGCCGCTACCCTTAATAGCTGCTGCAACTTCCAACACTGCCGAAAATTGTGGAAACCCAACACCTGCCACTACTCTTGTTGTGCAAATTGAACCAGGTCCTATCCCAACTTTGACGGCATCTGCCCCGGCCTCTACTAAATATTTTGCGGCATCCGCCGTGGCAATATTACCAACTATAACATCCAGCTCCGGGAATTGTTTCTTAACGTCCTTAAGTATCTTAACTACGCCCTTTGTATGTCCATGGGCAGTATCTATAACTACAGCATCAACTCCGGCTGCCACCAGTGCTTCTGTCCTTTCCAAGGCATCTGGAGTTACGCCTATAGCCGCTGCTACTCTTAGCCTTCCATATTTATCTTTATTTGATATTGGCTTTTGAGTTAGCTTCGTAATATCCCGGAAGGTGATAAGTCCTACAAGTTTATTCGAACTATCGACAACCGGAAGTTTTTCAATTTTATTGATCTGAAGTATCCCCTCTGCCTGCTCCAGGGAAGTTCCTTCTGCGACAGTAATAAGATTGGATTTTGTCATTACCTCCGCAATAGGACGGCTATTGTCCTTTTCAAACCTAAGGTCTCTGTTGGTTACAATACCGATAAGTTTTTGATTTTCATCAACAATGGGAATACCCCCTATACTATGTTCCCGCATATTTGCTTTGGCGTCGCCAACCAATGCATCTAGATGTAATGTCACCGGATCCAAAATCATCCCGCTTTCAGCTCTTTTTACTTTTCGAACTTTAACTGCCTGTTGCTCAATGGACATATTCTTATGTAATACACCAATACCTCCTTCACGAGCCATGGCAATAGCCATTTTTGATTCAGTAACCGTATCCATCGCAGCTGAAACTATAGGAACATTTATAGTGATGTTCCTGGTAAACTTTGTCCGAATACTTACTTCTCTGGGGAGTATTTCGGAATAAGCAGGAACTAAAAGGACATCATCGTATGTGAGGCCTTCTCCAAGAATTTTATTAAGGTGAGCTTCCATGGCAATTAAGGATTAATTGCGTGCAAATATACACATTTTTACAAGAAGAACTTTTTGGACAATGTCATTTTAATCGGAGATCATGTTTCAGTGTAAGATGCAACCCTCTCAAAATGAAAAAAGTAAATAATTTTATTTTTATTTAATCTAAATAAGCTTTTATCTTTTGAATTTAGTTGCTAATTTTGACAACTACATTTAACTCTATTTATAATTAGTCTAAATTAAATGAAGTGTTTTCTTGTCTTTCTCTTAACCGGTATTGTTCTGAATCTGTCCTATGGGCAATCAACCCGTCTCATTACTAAAGTCCAGGATTCTAACCTTATAAAACTGGAAGAAGTAGTGCTATCTGCCAATGCCATTCTGGGAAGCAAATTCCAGGCGAAGAACAGAACTGGCTCTGCCTACTATGTATCGCAACCTGAATTATTGAAATATAACTACACGGATATTAACCGGGTTTTACGATCTGTACCCGGAGTAACTCTTGTTGAAGAAGACGGATTTGGGTTACGTCCAAATATTAGTCTAAGGGGTACCTCTCCGGAAAGGAGCGCAAAGATTACTTTGATGGAAGATGGTGTACTAATTGCTCCTGCACCTTATAGTGCTCCGGCTGCTTATTATTTCCCATCAGTTGCCCGGATGAAGGCGGTAGAAATTCTTAAAGGCAGTAGCCAAGTTCAATACGGTCCTTTTACCACCGGTGGCGCCATAAATATGATTTCTTCAACAATTCCTGATTCTTTTCAAGCCTCATTATTGGCAAGTTATGGAAGTTATCATAGTGGAGAACTACATGTAAAATTAGGGGATACCAAAAAGCATTTTGGATATAGTGTTGAATATTTAAACTTTAATTCCGATGGTTTTAAAGATTTGGATAATGGCGGAAATACAGGTTTTGACAAAAATGATGTTGTTGCAAAGTTTAGACTAAATTCTGATCCGGAAGCCAAACTAAAGCATATTCTGGACATGAAATTCCAATATTCCGATGAGGATTCCAATGAAACATATGTTGGTCTTACTGATAATGATTTTGCAAATACCCCATTTAGGAGATATGCCGGGTCTCAGGAAGATGAAATGGTTAATGATCATATTCAGGTGGCCGCTACTTATGTATTGGATTTCAGCGATTATTTCCATATAACTACTACAGCTTATTACAACGGATTTGCCAGAAACTGGTATAAACTAGACGCCGTGACATTAAATGGAGATCGCAGAAGCCTTGCAAATATTCTTGAAGACCCTATAAACAATGAGGAATATTACAGCGTTATCTCAGGGAACCAGGACGAAGCGGCCGATGCCTTATTAGTAAAGGCCAATAATAGAAAATATGTTTCCAAAGGTATTCAGACGAAGTTTGATTACCATTGGAGTGGCGACAATACCTTTCATGATCTGGAATTAGGGGCTCGTTTTCATACTGACTTTGAAGATAGATTTCAATGGGTTGATAGTTATGGTATTAACGATGGTATCATGAACCTGACTACGGCGGGCACCCGAGGTACTGATGCCAATCGGATAAGTGATGCCAGTGCCTTCTCCAGTTATTTACTTTATAAACTTAAATACAAAAACCTTACCATTACCCCGGGATTAAGGTATGAGTCTATTTCACTGGGGCGAAAAGACTATGGTAAAAATGACGTCTCACGCCAGGGTATTGACCTCTCTACTCGTGAAAACCAAGTGTTCGTTTGGATTCCAGGAATAGGTTTCAATTATATTTTCAACCAGATATCGCTTTTTGGTGGTATTCACAAAGGGTTTTCGCCGCCAACAAGCAAAGAAGGTGAACAGCCGGAAGAAAGTGTCAATTATGAACTTGGATCCCGATTTACACTGGGAAGCTTTTCAGGAGAACTTGTAGGATTTTTTAATGATTATAGCAATCTTTTAGGAAGCGATCTGGCTGCTACCGGAGGCACTGGAAGTTTGGAACAGTTTAATGCCGGAGAAGTAAATGTGACAGGATTAGAAGTATTATTAAATTACAGTGCTTTAAATAACCACAAGAATCTAAGGCTTCCTATAACTTTTGCTTATACGCTCACCAATGCAGAATTCAGAAGTAGTTTTGACAGCCCCAATGATATCTGGGGAGAAGTTACTGTAGGAGATGAAATGCCCTATATCCCCAAACATCAGTTTAATGCCTTGATTTCTCTGGAGCATCCTTCCTATGAACTAAATCTCAGCGGAAGATACAATGGCTCTTTTAGAACCAAAGCCGGTAGTGGCAGGATTCCTGCCAATGAATTAGTACCATCCAGTTTTGTAATAGATTTATCGGCAAAGTATCATCTGAATGATCATTTCAGTATCAATGGGAGAATCATTAATCTATTGGATGAGACATATGCTGTATCCCGCGTCCCCGCAGGTTTGCGCCCAGGCCATCCTTTTGGAGGTTTTATTGGGGTCTTATTGCAATATTAATATCGAGAATAATACCGGCAAAGGAATTCAATTCTTATGAAAACTTTATTGGTAGTTGGAAAACAGCTCGGAAGCCTTATTATGTGCTGCTTCAAAGACCATCCAATTCACTCCCGTATCTACCTTTTTTTCAGTGAAATAAGACAACATTTTTTCAGTAGGCATATTTCCGGTTAATTCATCTTTGGCCATTGGACAGCCCCCAAACCCCCTTATCGCACCATCAAATCTGCGACAGCCTGCTTTATATGCCGCATCAACTTTTTCATGCCATCTGTTTGGTGTTGTATGCAAATGCGCTCCAAACTCAACATTCGGATATTTGGGAATTAAATGTGAAAATAAATAGTTAATATCTTCAGGGGTGGAGGTCCCAACTGTATCAGACAAGGACAATATCCGGGCTCCCATATTAGCCAATTTTTCTGCCCATTCTCCCACAACTTCTACACTCCATGGATCACCATATGGATTACCGAATCCCATAGATATATAAGTAACTACCTCTTTGTTAGTTGCATTTGCAATTTCAAGAATCTCATCCAGAACATCTGTGGATTGTGAGATTGTTTTATGCGTGTTACGCATTTGAAAGTTTTCTGAAATGGAAAATGGATAACCCATATAGTCAATCTCCGGGTTAACGCTTGCCTCATTTGCCCCTCGTACATTGGCTACAATAGCCAATAACTTACTCTTTGATTTGGACAGGTCTAAATTTGAAAGCACTTCAGCAGTATCTGCCATCTGTGGTATAGCCCGGGGTGAAACGAAACTCCCAAAATCTATAGTATCAAAACCACAACCCAGCAATGATTGAATGTATGCAATTTTCCTCTCAGTTGGAATAAAGTCTTTAATGCCTTGCATCGCATCTCTGGGACATTCAATAATCTTCACATTCTCGGGCATATTACTAATCTATTATTTACCAAAATTAGTGTTATTTATTCGAAAATAACAGGTAAATGCCTATGCCGGAAAAGACTACTATTTGTAACCACTTAAGAAATAATGCTATCCCCTTATGTCTTTTTATTTGTTCGGCAATAGACCCTGAAAGCAATGCAATTGAAGAAAAGATAAGGAATGTAACTATCATAAATATTAAACCAAGAACATAAAATTGAATTACCGTATCCAAATCTTCGCTAAAAAGAAATCCGGGAAAAAAAGCAAGAAAGAAAATAGTAACCTTCGGATTGAGTACATTCATTATAAAACCTTGTCTAAACAATTGACTCAAAGATTTTTTCGGAATCTCTGTACTGTCCAATTTAATATGCACATTGGTATTATAAACCTTATAAGCCAGGTAAAACAAGTAAAATGCTCCAAATAGTTTAATAACGAAAAATAACTGATCGTTTTCTTTAATTAATACCGAGACGCCAAATGCCAGGAAAGTAGTGTGAACAATACATCCGGTAATTAGACCGGCGGTAGTTGAAATGCCATATTTTATACCATTGGATATGCTTTGTGTTAAAACATAAATATTATCGGGTCCCGGTGATATGGCCAGCGCAGCCGTTGCCAGGATAAAAGCAGAAAGTATTTCGTAATTCAAGTTATGAATTTATGAGTATCATTGCTCAAAATACAAAAGTTTCCTGCTTTTCTTTATCTTACAAAAATTTTATTTATGAAAACTAAATTACTTTTAATAACAGCAGTCCTTGGCCTGGTGTCACTCAGCTTTACTTCCTTAAAAATGGATAAAAAATTAATTCAGACCAAAACGGAATTACAAAATACGAAGGACAGTGTTTTAAGACATGTGGTCCTTTTTAAGTTTAAGGAAGAAACGTCTGAGGAACAACTAGATTCTTTTGAAGAGGCTTTTGGAGCTTTAGCGGGTAAAATACCACAAATCTCTGATTTCGAATGGGGTTTAAACAATAGCCCGGAAGGACTGGATAAAGGATTTACACATTGCTTTTTTATCAGTTTTAAAAGTGAAAAAGATCGTGCAATATATTTACCACATCCAGATCATAAGGCGTTTGTCAGTCTTATAGGACCTTCGGTAGATGATGTAATGGTGGTTGATTATTGGACAAAATAATAGTCTGGATTGCCATTTTTAAGGTAAAGCATCACTAATCGAATTCAAGTGAAATTAAATAACCGCGTTTAGCTTTTGTCCAGAATGGCCTTATTTATTTTTTTTACCAGTGCCGGGCCCTCGTAAACAAATCCTGTCCATAGCTGAATTAAATCTGCACCTGCTTCTAGTTTTTCTAGGGCATCTTCTGCCGAATGAATTCCACCCACCCCAATTATTGGAAACGCCTTATTACTTCTTTCAGACAAGAATCGAATAACCTCTGTACTTCTGTTCGCAAGGGGTTTACCACTTAATCCTCCTTTTTCTTCCTTGAGATAGTAATCCGATTTCAAATTTTCTCTTGTTATAGTAGTATTAGTGGCAATTATCCCGGAAATCCGGGTGTCTTCCATAATTTGAATTATATCTAATAACTGGTCATTAGTAAGATCAGGTGCTATTTTTAAAAGAATTGGCTTCTCAATTACTTGTTTACTTTGTGAATATTTATGGTTTTCACGTTTTAATGCCATCAAAAGCGCGGTAAGAGGCTCCTTATCCTGTAATTCCCGAAGGCCCGGAGTATTTGGAGAACTTACATTCACCACAAAATAGTCGACATGATCAAAAAGTACATCAAAACATATTAAATAATCTTTGATTGCAAGCTGATTTGGAGTGATTTTGTTCTTACCAATATTGCCGCCTATTATAACATTGTGTTTTTTCTTTAAGTTTTCAACGGCTTCAAAAACTCCCAGGTTATTAAAGCCCATTCTGTTTATTATTGCCTGATCTGCTTTTAATCTGAAAAGTCTTTTTTTTGGATTACCAGCTTGTGGTTTAGGTGTTACAGTACCAATTTCAATAAAACCAAATCCAAAATTGGAGAGTTCGTTATATAAATTGGCATTCTTATCAAATCCGGCTGCAAGGCCTACAGGATTTTTAAATTTTATTCCAAAAACCTCTCGCTCCAAACGTTCGTCATCTATAAGATAAAGGAATCTGAAGAGACCAGAAAATCCAATTTTCGAGAGCAATTTAATAAACATAAATGAAAGGTGGTGTACTTTTTCCGGGTCCAAAAGGAATAGAAAAGGTCTGATGAGGAGCTTGTACATAATCTATAAAAACTTTGCTCAAAAATACAAACTTCCATTAGGTTAGCGCTCCATTACCAACTATTTCGACTTTTATGTAGTGTGAAATTCACTCCGGTGCGGAATCCTCCTTAGAAGTTAATCCTTTTAGTGGTCTGCGCACAGCCTCGAAACACAAACTAATATATCGTTGGTATTGATTTTCATTCAGTATACCCACTAATTTTTGATCGCATATTCTTGAATTGGCGATAATCTGTGCACGAAGTGGTTTAAATTTTTCAGCCAGAACTTGTAATTCCTCTTCGTTACTTTGCGGATGCTTGTCCAAAAGGACATCAATTTGTTCTTCAATTAATTCATTAGATTTATTCAATTCCTCAATCCAGCCTTCCATTTGTACTAACTGTTCTTCACTAAGCTGAAATACTTTAATAATGGTTTCTGTATCCTTACCACCAATACCCAAGGTACAGTCAACAGTTTGACCTACGCTTGTGAAGAAGATAAAAAACAGTAGAATAGAACAATAATTATTCAATTTCATGAGCACAAATCCTTTAAGGAATTTATTAAATAGACTTATATATAAACTATATTCTTTATCAAAAATTATACTTCCAGTCAATTTAACGCCAAAAACAAAAAAAGCTACCCAATAAGGTAGCTTTTTTAGTATTGCCATTGTATGGCTTATTTTAAAATGAAATTCACCCGGGCAAATAAGAATCTACCTCCAATACCAAACTGTTGTGCTCTACGAGACCAATCAAAACGACCGCTACTACGATTATTCCCACCGTCAGCCAAAACTTCGGCCGCCCTGTCGGGATAAGTGTCAAATAAGTTGTTTGCCCCGACTGTAAAGGTAAGTGAGGGTGTAGCTCTATAACTCACCGAAAGATCAGTTACAAATTTGGTACCAAAGACTTGTTGTCTATCTATATTTGTAGTTGCTTCAGTTACTTTTCCAAAATATACGCCTCTTAGAAAGAAGATCCATTTTTCTGAAGACAGATTAAACGTCAGGTTCACCTTTGTTCTTGGCACCGCTTCTTCCAGATAAACCCTGCTATCTTCAGGGAAGTAAGTATCTACCAAACCTGCGTCCTCAAGAACCTGAGATGCCTTTATCTCCCCTACCTGCTGCGTCTTAGAAAAAGTAGCTGCCAAAGATGAATTAAGCATCCATCCATCCCATACATTAGCCCTTTGGGTAACAACTAAATCAATACCTCTTGATTCTGTATCAATTGCATTAGCAAAAAATGAAGCTGCAGATGCATTTGCCTGTCTAAGCAGATTATCCAATTCCGTTCCGGTTCCAGGACCTTGAAATTGCCCCGTATATACAACCCTATCATTTATTCTAACAAAATACCCATCGCCAGTAATGGTAAGGTTAGCAGAAGGTATTTGAGCTGTTAAACCTATACTTACACTACTTGATGTTTCTTCTTTTAAACTTGGTATCCCAAGAAGATTGGCAGCCCTGCTATCATTGGAAAAAGTTCCCACCTCTTGAGGATTGCCATCTTGATCAAAAATAGTGGAAGTTGAATTAAAATATATCTGATGAAGAGATGGCGCTCTAAATCCAGTATTTACGGCACCCCTAATATTAATTTCATCAGTAATCTTAACTCTTGACGAGAGCTTGAAGTTAAAAGTAGATCCAAAATCACTGTAATTTTCGAAGCGAGCGGCTAAACTCACAAGTACATTTTCAGAAAAATCCGCTTCTAAATCAAAATATCCCGCAATACTGCTTCGGTCTCTCGATAATTCATTGTTAGGACTAAATCCCGGAAAAACCTGCGATCCGCCAGGCCTGGAATTTCCAAAGAAATCCTGTGACGGTTGCTGGGTAGCAAGTGTAATTACTTCTCCTGCACCCGTGTATTGAGCATAAGACGACTCCTGCCCGGCAACAATTTCATAATTCTCATAACGGTATTCTCCACCGAAAGCGACATTAAAACCACTAAAGATATCATCATAAAACTGGGTAACATCCAGGTTAGTTGTATTTTGTGCAAAGGAAAACCCACCCGCGTCAAAGCTAGTAGGTGATGCGCTCTGCAGGGAAGCATTAAAGGTATTTCCTATAGTATAAAGGAATGCATTCTTTCCATACGTATTACTGAAATCGACACTCCAATCGCCTACTTTTCCCTTGATACCTATTGCTATGGATTGATCTTTAATATTGGAATTTATTTCCGGTAAAAATCCGTTGATATATGCAGGGGTAAATGTTCTACTCTGATTAGGAAGTCTGTAAAAACCTGCAGAATTACCCGTTCTTGAGCTTATCCCCGCAAAAGAATATAGTTCTGTTCCATAGTCGTCCAGGGGAAGTGAAAAATTAGCGAAGAAACGACCACCCCTTAATGCGGACTGCCCCACTCTCATATTATAATCACTCCTTACTTGTCCCCTTGCTGTCAATTCAGCTTCTGTATTATCAACCCCGAGTATAGGCTGTAATTCTGCCTTAGTAGTAGCTCCCATTATATCAATTCCTGCAGCATTTGCGTATTGAATTACATCGGTAACATCGTCATCCAGTAATGCAGCTAGATCATAACCATCAGCGTTTGCAAATCGTTCTACAGTATTGTATTGATTAAATACATCACCTTCCCATTCTTTCATACGACTATAATCCTGACGAACATCAAAATCTCCTGAAAAATTTAAATATCCTCCTCTTTCACCCAAAGAAATTCCATAGCTGCCAGCTACATTAGTAGCTTCACCATCTGAACCTCCTGTTTGTTCATTGGCATTCTTTGAAAAATTCGCGCCGGTAGTTACGGTAAGGTTTAATTCACCTGACCCTTTATTAAGAATAATATTGATTACACCTGCAATAGCATCCGACCCATATTGAGCAGCAGCTCCATCTCTCAGTACCTCAACACGTTGTATTGAAGCCGCAGGAATAGAATTTAAATCTGTTCCTACACTTCCTCTCCCAAATGTGCCATTCACATTTACCAGTGAAGATGTATGTCTTCTTTTTCCATTAATCAAAACCAATACCTGATCAGGTCCTAAACCTCTGAGTGAGGCAGGATCTATATGGTCCGTTCCATCCGAAATGGTTTGTGTATTCGACGTAAATGACGGCGCTACATAATTTAAAATCTGATTTAAATTCACCTGAGGACCAACAGCTGCCAATTCCTTAACATCTATAACATCTACAGGAACCGTGCTCTCTGTAGCAACTCTGTTGGGGTTACGGGAACCTGTAATAATTACCTCACTCAATGCTAAACCGGAAACCAGGGTGATGTTCAGAATAGTACTATTTACCATAACTTCCAGAGGTTCATACCCAATAAAAGAAACGATTAACCTGTCACCAAGGATTGCATCAATTGTGTAGTTTCCATCAAAATCTGTTGTAGTACCAATGCTGGTACCTTTTTTTACAACTGAAGCTCCAACAAGCGGAACTCCCTGATCATCGCTGACCGTTCCACTTATCTGACCATTTGCAATGCAAATAGCGCCAAAAACGAGGACTAAAAAAACTAAGTAATACTGTTTCATATCTTATCCAATTTGAGTTAATATCTGCATAAGGTAGAAAAAACTTTGTTAAATACCCTTTAACTATACTTTTTTCATTTGGATTTTGAGCCAAGCAACTAATATTGTGCTCTTTGAGGCTTTAAAGTATTATTGTAATTTTGATAAAATTAACTAGCATGAAAAAAATTATTGACCGTTTTATTAGCTATGTAACTATAGATACTCAAAGTGATCCAAATTCAAATAGTACTCCTAGTACAGAAAAACAATGGGTGCTCGCCAATAAACTGACTGAAGAATTAAAACAAATTGGTCTGCAAGATGTGTCTATTGATAAGAACAGCTATATTATGGCTACCCTTCCTTCAAATATTAAAAAAGCGGTACCAACTGTTGGATTTATCTCACATTTTGATACAACACCCGATTTTTCAGGAACCAATGTAAGGCCTCGTTTGATACCTAATTATGACGGAAAGGACATCGTACTTAATAAGAAGAACAACATTGTGCTTTCCCCGGATTATTTTGATGATTTACTTCTTTACAAAGGACAAACCCTTATTGTTACGGATGGTACTACCCTGCTGGGAGCAGACGACAAAGCTGGTATTGCCGAAATAATCACAGCAATGGAGTATCTTATACAGCATCCGGAAATTAAGCATGGCCCTGTCCGTATTGGTTTTACGCCGGATGAGGAGATAGGGCGCGGAGCCCATAAATTTGATGTTAAAAAATTTAATGCAGATTGGGCATATACTATAGACGGGAGCCAGATAGGAGAATTGGAGTATGAGAATTTTAATGCAGCCGGAGCAAAAATTACGGCTATAGGTAAAAGTGTACATCCCGGATACGCAAAAGGAAAAATGGTAAATGCAATTGGCCTCATTAGTGAATTAATGAATTTATTGCCAAAAGAAGAAGTGCCGGAACAAACAGAAGGCCGGGAAGGATTTTTTCATATAAATCACCTCCGGGGCGAAATAGAAAAAGCAGAATTGGAACTCATAATAAGGGATCATGATCGGTCTTTATTTGAGAAGAGAAAAAAGTTATTAAAGAATATTGTCAATGAACTGAATGAAAAACATGGAGATTTCTTAACTGTTGAGATAACAGATCAATACTTCAATATGAGGGAAAAGATAGAACCGGTAATTCAAGTCGTTGAAATTGCCAAAAAGGCTATGGAAGTACTCGATATAGAACCAATCATAAAACCTATACGGGGTGGTACAGATGGTTCGCAACTTAGTTATATGGGCCTACCTTGTCCAAATATTTTTGCGGGGGGACATAATTTCCATGGAAAGTACGAATACGTACCAGTAGAAAGTATGCAAAAAGCAGTTGAGGTTATCGTGAAAATTTGCGAAATTGTAGGCAGCAAATAATTGGGAATATGGTAATAGCAGAAAAAATAGAATCCTATTATTCCAAAGATCAAAAATTCAGGGAGGGTATTGCCCGGCTAAGGGAGATTGCCTTGAAAACCCAATTGGTAGAAACTTATAAATGGGGCTCTCCTGTTTACACTATCGACAATAAAAATGTATTGGGGATATTAGCTTTTAAAAGTTATTTTGGCTTATGGTTTTTTAACGGAGTTTTCCTTAGTGATCCCAAGAGAGTTTTAGAAAATGCACAAGAAGGCAAAACAAAATCGATGAGGCATTGGAAATTTAAGGCAGTAAGCGATATAGATGAAGCAGGTGTTCTTGAATATATAAAGGAAGCTATCGCAAATCAAAAGAAAGGACTGGAATTAAAACCATCGCGAAAGACAGAAATAATTATTCCGAAACTATTATTGGACTCTTTGATAGAAAATACCAGACTGAACGAACAATTTAATGAACTTACTCCTTATAAGCAACGAGATTATTGCGAGTACATCGCAGAGGCAAAACAACAAAAGACAAAGGAATCGCGACTTGAAAAGATACTTCCAATGATTTCTAAAGGCCAGGGATTAAATGATAAATACAAATAAACTTATAGCTATTTATCCCTGTTAGTGCCCTTAAATTTCTGAAAAGGTCAACTTTATATATTGCTTATTTGTTATTGGGATAATTTCCAGCTATTATAGGAACAACTTACATCCACCCCAGATATGCCAAGGCTTTAACCCATCTGATTTCACCTAATTTTACGGAATGCTACTTCTCTGAATCTAGTTAACAATGAGCCTTCTCTAAATATAGCTTCTCCTTTATCTGTTCATATCATTATATATTGAGAAGATCAATACAAAGATTTTCAACTAATAGCCAGATCAAAAAAAACACCGGTAGCTACCGGTGTTTTTTAATGAAATTGTTTTTAACCCTATTTTTCCTTTGGCTTAACATTCAATTTGGCGCTCATTTCCATAGAAATGGATGATCTGTCAAATTTAAGCCTTCCGGCCATGGTCTCAATAATACAGGAAAAATCCTTATCATTCAAATCCACTACTTTACCGTGCAAGCCACTTTTAGTTACTATTTTATCACCTTTCTTTAATGCTTGCGCAAATTTCTTTTCATCTTTTTGACGTTTCATTTGAGGGCGTATCATAAAAAAATATGCCACGGCAAAGATTAGTATCATTGGAAGAAATTGTCCTATATCACCCATAATTTTTTGTTGAGTTTTGGATTACTTATTTAACTGGACCAAGAGCTGCTGAAGGTCCTCCTTCTTTAGGGTTAACAAATGCTTTAATTCTTAAAATTTCCTGCCCTTTTTCTGTATTTGCAGTAACGGTAATGGTCTTAGTAACCTGATTTTGGCCTGAACCATTAAACTTCACAAGAAGTTCACCTGTTTCACCCGGTGCAATAGGATCTTTAGGTGGATTGGGAACTGTACACCCACAACTACTGGTTGCATTTGTAATAATTAAGGGCGCACTACCTGTGTTTGTGAAATTGAAGATAGTCTCCTGTGGAGCACCTTGAGTGATGGTTCCGAAATCGTGTTCCGTTTTTTCAAAATTCATTACAGGTAGATTTTTTGCCTGCAAATCTCTTTCTGCTGCCACTTCAACATTTTCAGTATTTACCTTGCTCGAAGCATTTTCCTTACAAGAGCTAAGCACTAACGCTGCGGTTAAACCGAGGGCAATAAATAATCTTTTCATTTCAATATAAGTTTAAGATTTGCATGCAAAATTAAGGAATATTTGTTTATAATAACCCTCTCCCTGTTTTTTTCAATTTTCCATCAATCCTATATTCTTTTACCAATTTATCTAATATGCCATTAATAAAAATACTGCTCTTAGGTGTAGAATATTCTTTAGCAATTTCTAAATACTCGTTAATGGTGACTCGCTCGGGTATGGAAGAAAAACCAGTTAGCTCACAAATGGCCATCTTCAAAAGTATAGCATCTATATCTGCTATTCTATCCTTATCCCAATTGGGTGTTTTTATTTGAATTTCTTCTTCAAATTTTTTATTATTTAAGAGAGTTTTTGTTAATAATTGATTAGCAAAGACCATATCATCTGTGTCTTTTAAAAGCTTTGGCACAAAGAAGGATTGGCTATATTCTTTATTTACCTTCCTCAATTGTTTCAGTACAAAGGTATTTACCAAGGGGATGTCATCTACCCAGGTTAATTTATCATCCTCAAAATATTCATAAATTCTTTTTTTTATTTCATTAAACACAATTTTTACATAATCCTCGTGCAGATCCCAATTTTTCAATTTCCTTTTAACCAATTCATCCTGCAACAGCGAATTATTAACAATTTGCTTAAGTATTGCATTATTTAGAAACTTTTCCTTATTCGGATATTTTTCATCATTTTCACTCAAATATTTCTTAGCAGATAATCTGATGAAATTTTCCTCCATTCTATGGAGTTCTATTAGAAGACTTACAACAAGTAGATAGAGGATATAAGTGTTGTCAATACTTATTCGGAGGAAGTTTTTCTGTTTTTCTAATGATTCATCGTGCGATAAGGTTAAGGCATAAATGCATTGCATCACTTTTACCCTGATTTGCCTTCGTGTAAGCATTTTAAAGAACCTTGTGTTAAATTAGAAATACAAAACGCCGCAAAAATACTAATCTATTTTAAATCCAAACCTAATTATCAGTTTATCTTATAAGTTTTATAACATTTGTTTTGGGTCCAATCAGCTATATTTGTCCTTTGCTTAAACCCTATTTGCATTACCAGCCATTTTAATGAAAGAACTCAGGCACTTAGACAAATACTTCAAAAAATATTGGTTTAAATTACTCATCGGCATAATTATCACCATTATTGCCAGGATATTTCAATTGGTAATGCCTTCCTATGTAAAAAAATCCATAGAAGTTGTTGAAAATTATGTGGCTTCACAAATTACAGAACCCCAGGCAAGAGACTTGCTTTTGGAATACATCCTTATCATCGTTGGGGCAGCTTTATTATCGGGATTCTTTACTTTTTTAATGCGACAGACCATCATAAATGTATCGCGATATATTGAATACGATTTAAAAAATGAAGTTTTCGATCATTACCAACTTTTAAGTTTAAATTTTTATAAAAAGAACCGAACTGGTGACCTGATGAACAGGATAAGTGAGGATGTTGGGCAGGTTAGGCTTTATACCGGACCTGCAATAATGTATGGAATTCAGACACTCACCTTATTCGTTTGTCTCATACCTTTAATGTTTATTAAGGCTCCAACCATTGCATTTTATTCCTTATTACCCCTGCCTATACTTTCTGTTTTGATATACCAGATAAGTAAAATTATTCATAAACGAAGTACCAAAGTTCAGGAATACCTGTCCACTTTGTCAACCTTTGCCCAGGAATCCTTTTCTGGAATATCAGTTATGAAGGCATATAGCCTGGAACCTCAGATAAATAGTGAAGTGGTTGTGCTTGCTAATGAGGGAAAGGAGAAAAGCATGGACTTAGCCAAAGTGAACGCCTGGTTTTTTCCCTTGATGATCCTGTTAATTGGTATCAGCAACATTTTTGTTATTTATGTGGGAGGTAAGCAATATATTAATGGCGAAATTTCATCTATTGGTACCATAGCAGAATTCATACTTTATGTAAATATGCTTACCTGGCCGGTAGCCGTTGTAGGGTGGTTAACATCTATTGTTCAGCGCGCCGAAGCTTCTCAAAAAAGGATAAATGAGTTCTTAAAGGAACAACCCGAGATAAGAAATGAAGTTTTAGAAGATACCCCGATTAAGGGCGCAATAGAATTCAAGAATGTCACATTTACTTATGACGACACTAACATTACCGCACTTAACGATATATCTTTCACCATTAGTGAAGGTGAAACAGTTGCTATAATAGGAAAAACCGGCTCAGGAAAATCCACTATCCTGGATCTGATTGCCAGGCTATATGACAGCTCTTCAGGTGAGATTTTAATTGACAATGTCCCGGTTCAAAAATTAAATTTACTTAGCCTGAGAGAATCTATAGGTGCCGTTCCGCAAGATGCATTTCTTTTTTCTGATACCATAAAAAATAACATTAAATTCGGGAAGGAGGACGCATCCGAAAATGAAATTTTAGAAGTGGCCCGAAAGGCTGCTGTGCATGAAAACATCATGGGCTTTTCTAAAAAGTATGATACAATTCTGGGCGAAAGGGGAATAACCCTTAGCGGAGGTCAAAAACAGCGTGTTTCAATTGCCAGGGCTCTACTAAAAGATCCCATGATATATCTGTTCGATGATTGCCTGTCTGCTGTGGACACTGAGACTGAAGAAGAAATATTACAAAACTTAAAACAAGCTTCACATCTAAGGACCACCCTTATCGTAAGTCATCGTGTTTCTTCGGCCAAAAATGCCGATAAGATTATAGTCTTGGAAGACGGAAAGGTGCTCCAAGAAGGCACTCACAATGAATTGATAGAAGTAAACGGTTATTACAAGGAGCTATATATCAATCAACTATCAGCGAAAGAAATCTAGAAAAATCTTGCTGGATACGCTTTTTTTGCCCATTTTTGAATATATTTTAGCTTTAAATACTAACTAGATATTTAACAAATGAGCGATAAAGATTTCATGGATCAGGAAGAAATTTTCTCAAAAGTTTTAAGAGCTGGGAGAAGGACATATTTTTTTGATGTTAGGAGTACAAAGGCAGAAGATTATTATCTGACCATTACGGAGAGTAAAAAGTTTACGCATGATGATGGCTCCTTTCATTATAAGAAACACAAAATTTATCTCTATAAAGAAGACTTTCAATCATTTAGAGAGATCATGGAAGAAATGATGGACTATATAATTAACGAGAAAGGGCATGAAGTCATCTCAGAAAGACATCAAAAGGACTTCAAAAAGGAAGAGCCGGGTCAGAATGGTGAGATTTCTTCCAAAGATAAATTCACAGATTTAGATTTTGATGAACTCTAAAACTCTAATCAATTAAACAACTCAACGATCCTTGTATTCAAAGATCGTTTTTTTATGCCCTGAAGCCCGGGGTATATCATTCAGACAAAAGCAGGATTACCTTTGGGAATAATTTACTAGCCGATATTCGTGGATAAACAAAACTGTTCTTACCTCATTAATTTTGGATACAAAAATGATCAAATATCCCTTTATGGAAATACTAACCTTAATATTAAACCAGATAACAATTAATAGTTGTTGTAATTAGTGTTAACGATATCGCTTTCTATTTGCTATATAAATGCTAACTTTAGTCCTCTCTAAAAAATCTTTAAAAGATGGCAAGAACACCAAGCAATATGTTGCCTTTAGGTACAATTGCCCCTAATTTTACTTTACCGGATACCACAAATGACAAAATTGTCAGTCTTAATCAAATAAATGGGGAAAAAGGTACGGTGATCATGTTTATCTGTAATCATTGTCCTTTTGTTAAACACCTAAATTCTACAATAGTACAATTGGCAGTTACTTACCAATCTAAGGGAATAGCTTTTATAGCTATCTCTAGTAATGATGTGGTAAATTATCCTCAGGATGCCCCCGAACTTATGAAACAAACAGCATTACAAGAAAGATATAGTTTTCCGTATTTATTTGATGAGTCACAGGAAGTGGCCATGGCATATGAGGCCGCATGTACTCCGGATTTTTATCTTTTTGACCAAAACCTAAGACTTGTTTATAGGGGCCAATTAGACGATTCCAGACCAGGAAATGGGATTCCCTCAACCGGATTGGATCTAAGTAATGCTATAGAGGCTTTGTTAAACAATAAACCAATAAATCCGATTCAAAAACCGAGTATAGGTTGTAATATAAAATGGAAATAAAATTTGAAGCCGTAACAAGTGAAACCTGTGAGCTCTATTGTAAACTAGGAATAAAGGCATACAAAGAGCACTATTTGCACTTATGGGAAAATAATGATCCTACTCCTTACATTGAAGAAAGCTTTACCTTAGATGTGGTAAGACATGAATTGAAAGATAATTCATCATCTCTTTGTCTAATCTATAAGGGAGATACAGCGGTTGGCATTCTTAAACTTATCAATGGTGCTCCAATAAAACAATATAATTCAAAGGAAGCCATATTACTCGAAAAAATATATATCTTAAATGAATTCTCAGGCTTTGGGATAGGGAGCCTTGCACTGCGTTGGGTTGAAAAATACTGCCTAAATTCTAACAAACAACTAATTTGGTTGGAAACTATGCAAATAGGGCCAGCATTGAAATTCTATCTTAAAAACGGATATAATATCCTAAAAATAAAGCAATTGAAATTTGATCAGGTTTTGGACAAACAAAAGCCGATGTTCGTACTAATGAAAAAAGTAAAAAAACCTCAGTTTATTAGTTGAGATTTATTTACTCTGCCCTTTCAATTCCAACCCTCTCTTTGTAAAAGATTTTTAATATGGCTGTAATGATGGTTACCATGCCAGACATATCGACCAATATTTTCTACAATTGTAGTTGATTCTTTACTCTCTGGATGTATAAAACTACTTTTCAAATCTGAAGAAGAAAGCCCTTTAAGTAAATATACCAATTTGGCATGTACTGCTCTGAGATGATTTAGCGATAATTCTACAGGGGCCGTCCGTGTATCAAAAAGCTCTGCCCATTCCTTTTCAAGATAGGGTTTTATTATAGGAGTTTCTTCTGTTAATGCCCACTTAAAGCGAATATAGCTATGGTTGTGGCTATCGGCAACGTGATGAACAACCTGTCGCACAGTCCACCCGCCAGGTCTATAGGGAGTTTCTAATTGAGTATTTGACAATTCATTTACCAGTAATTCCAATCTATTTGGGTAATGTTCCAAAATATTAATCCATTCAGAAACTTGCTCTGCAGAAATTGAAGAAGGCACTTCAAATTTACCAATGGGATACCGCAATGCATCCAGTTCTATTTTTTCCATATTTCAAAAATAGTGATTTTGATTTCCTGTAACCAAGCTCAACATTTATAGCATTTTTTTGTTTTCAGAAGTCAGGACTGTTTAATTCACTAAACTTTAATAGATATTTAACCTGATATTGACCAAAATCATTTCATTAACTACTAATTTTATACACTTTTAAATTTCAACTTAAAAAAATTAAATATGGCTACAATTCGATTGGGTGACATTGCCCCTGATTTTACTGCTGAAAGCTCTTTAGGAACAATTAATCTTTATAATTATTTAGGTGACGGATGGGGTATTCTTTTTTCGCATCCAGCTGACTTCACCCCTGTTTGTACAACTGAACTTGGGACAGCTTCTAAATTTAAAGCAGAATTTGACAAACGAAATGTAAAGATGTTAGCCCTTAGTGTTGATGGTAAAGATTCCCACAATGAATGGATAAAGGATATTAATGAGACACAAAATACAACGGTTAACTTTCCTATAATTGCGGATGAGGACAAGAAAGTTTCCTCATTATATGATATGATACATCCTAATGCCGACAATAATCTTACGGTGCGTTCGGTATACATAATAGCTCCGGATAAGACGGTTAAACTTATTATTACCTACCCTGCTTCTACCGGTCGTAATTTTCACGAATTATTAAGGGTCATAGATTCTCTGCATCTAACTGCCTATCACAAAGTGGCTACTCCGGCCAACTGGAACCATGGGGAGGATGTAGTAGTAAGTCCATCTATATCAACTGATGAAGCACGAGATATGTTTATCAAAGGAGTAGAAGAAATTAAACCTTACTTACGAATGACACCGGATCCTACGGCGGTATAAATGAACTTTAGTATGAATATTAGCCTTCTGATCACAGGAGGCTTTTTTTTTCTAATTATAAGACTATAAAATTGGTTGATCCCAACCCTAACTTTTTGAAAGTTTGGATGCTGTGAACCCGAATACAGAAATGATTAACAAATGTTGATATCTAACTAAGGTTAGGCTTGGTCTTTTGTTCAACCTTCTTTAATTTTATAATTAGATTATACAATATGACATTCCCCCTTTTTGTAAACAACTCCATGAAATAATTTAATAAATGGTTAACAGGTAGGGTTTTCAACCACAAAGGTGTTATATAAGTAAGAAGGTTCCCCATTAAATAACCTTAATAAGTTACTATGTCTATTTTTTTTGTAATCCTCTTCTTTTTACTGGCTATCAATTTAATTCTACTTGTTTTTAGTGCAAACAGGGTTAAATAAAAAACTTCTTTCAAAAAATTGAAAGAAGTTTTACTTAATTATATAGAGCTATCGAAGGTCTCTACTTCTCTAGTATTTTTATAAGAATATGATTATTTATTTAACTTCCATAAGCTCAACATCAAAAACCAGCGTAGCATTAGGAGGTATTACACCCCCGGCACCAGCACTCCCGTAACCAAGTTCAGATGGAATTACAAAACGTGCCTTATCACCAACTTTTAACATACTAATTCCTTCATCCCATCCAGGTATTACCTGTCCTGTTCCCAATTGAAAATCAATAGGCTGTTTGCGCTGGTAGGACGAATCAAATACTTGTCCGTTAGTCAATGAACCTTCATAATGAACAGAAACAGTATTTCCTTTTGTTGCTTTATTACCATCTCCATTTTTAAGAATCTTGTAACGAAGTCCACTGTTTGTTTTATCAAATCCAGAAGCAACTTTTTCCAATTCTGCCTCTGCTTTGTTCTTTTCTTCCTGTAATCTAATTTCCCCTGAACTTTCAAAGGACTTAAAGGCTTCAACCGCATTCCATGATTCTGCTTTGCTTCCAACACGAACAATCTCCAGGCTATTAATAGAATCTCCCTGAGCAATTTCATCAACAACCTTCTGTCCTTCAATAACATTTCCAAAAACGGTGTGTTTATTATCTAACCATGGCGTAGCGATATGTGTAATAAAGAACTGACTGCCGTTTGTGCCGGGACCTGCATTAGCCATAGAGAGCACTCCTGGTCCTGCATGATTTAAATCCGGGTGAAATTCGTCATCAAATTTATAACCGGGATCTCCTGTTCCGGTTCCCTGAGGACAACCACCTTGAATCATAAAATCCGGGATTACCCTGTGAAAACTAAGTCCGTCATAATAAGGTGTGTTTTTTGGTTTGGCACTATTTTCCAGGTTTCCTTCAGCCAATGCTACAAAATTACCTACGGTACCAGGGGTTTTATCATAAGCTAACTTTACAGTTATTTCTCCTTTTGAAGTATTGAATTTTGCGTAAATTCCGTCTTGCATATCTCATTTTTTTAATAAGCTGCAAATGTAATAAATTTATATTTACAGGTGCTCATTTTGGCCTTCTTATAACCTGCATTTGGGGGTAATATAGAAATAGTAGCTTGGTACTATTTACCTCCTTCAATATTTGTTGAACTTGTACCATATTTATCAAATAAGTATACCAAACTAGCCATTGTGGCAGCACCAAGTTCAAGTTCACGTCTATTAACATGTTCAAATGTATCAATCTCAGCATGATGATGGTCGAAATACCGCTGTGAATCGGGTCGCAATCCCGCAAGTACAATTTGGTCATTTTTTAAAGGACCAATATCCGCACCGCTTCCTCCTTTCTCAAACAAATGAATTAGATATGGCTCAAAAAGAGGTTTCCATTGTAAAATTTTGGCAAAATCCGTTTCCTGGCAGTCAAAAGAAAAACCTCTGGGTGTAAAGCCCCCTGAATCACTTTCCAACGCAAATACATGTTTCTCTTTTTTGTTTAATGCAATCTCCGCGTAGGTAGTTGCACCTCTTAAACCGTTTTCTTCATTCATAAAAAGTACCACACGGATTGTTCGCTTAGGTGCATATCCCGTTATTCTCAATAACCGAAGAACTTCCATACTCTGAACACAGCCGGCACCATCATCATGGGAACCATCACCAAGATCCCAGGAGTCAAGATGTCCACCAACTACTATAATTTCTTCGGGATATGTGCTGCCCTTTATCTCTCCTATAACATTATAGGATTGAACATCCTGCATTTGCCTGCAATTTTGCTTAAAATAAAATTTTATCCCCGGATTAAGTTGTAATGTAGTGCTTAACAATTCAGCACCGTTGGTACTTATTGCGGCGGCAGGAATTCTATTATTTAAAGGAATTTCCCCATAACTCATCAGTCCGGTATGAGGATAATCATCCAGACGAAGGCTCATAGAACGAACAATAACCCCTACTGCTCCATATTTTGAAGCTTCTTTAGCCCCGGAATACCTTTGATCCACGCTTGCAGAATATGACTCAAATGTTTTAATTTTCGCCGGATCCATAGGGCGATTGTAAAAGACAATTTTACCTTCAATTTTACTTCGCCCGAGCTTTTCCAATTCTTCAATACCACTTACTTCAATAACATTTGCCTTGATGCCACCAGAAGGGGTGGCAACGGACCCACCCAATGCACAAATGGGCACATTATTGGTAATTCCCGGTTTACTTTCAATATAGGCAAATTCAGGTACTCCTCTAACCCATTTAGGAACCATTACGGGTTGTAACCACACCCGATCCAGTCCGAGGGAATCCAATTTTTGTTTGGTATACTTCACTGCCAGTTCAGCCTGCACAGAACCTGAAAGTCGACCTCCTATCTGATTGGATAAATAATTCAACCAATTATAAGCCTTACCTTGAGTAAGCGATGTATTGTAAATTGCTTTAAACTGTTCTTTGTCATCCGTTTGGGACCAGACAGTTCCAACCATTAATAGAAGTAGTAGGCATAAATTTTTCATTCTTCTTTCTCTAATTGGGATTTATAGGTTTCAATATTAGCCTTTATTTTATCATCAAGCTCTGGTTCCTTAATATCTTTGTATTTTTTTAACGATTCCAGCAATATACTAGCTACTATTAATCTCGAAGCATTCTTATCATCAGCGGGAATAACAAACCACGGTGCATTGGTTTTAGACGTTCTATTAATGGCTTCCTCATAGCAATTCTGATAATTATCCCAAAGATTGCGCTCTTTTAGATCACCAGGTGAGAATTTCCAATTCTTATCTTGCAGCCGCAATCTTCTCAATAAGCGCTGTCTTTGTTCTTCTTTAGAAATGTTTAAAAAGAATTTGAATACAAGGGTACCATTTTCCGTGATATGGCGCTCAAAATCAATAATCTGTTTATATCGTTTGTCCCAAAATGATTTATCAATATCTGCCACCGAATTTATATTTGGAATATTCTCGTTTAAAATATACTCAGGATGGACCTTAGTTACCAAAACATTTTCATAATGGGTTCTGTTAAATACTCCAAATTTTCCTTTTGGTGGGAGTGCAATATAGTGTCTCCAAATATAATCATGATCCAGTTCAAGTTCCGTCGGTACCTTAAAGCTATGAACAACCACTCCTCTAACATTGCAATCTTTAAACACCTCACGAATAAGGCTATCCTTACCTGAGGTATCCATCCCCTGAAAACAAATCAGGACGGCATATTTGCCATGTGCGTATAGCTTATTTTGAAAATCACCTAAATCTTCACGCAATTTTTCAAGTTTTTTTTTGAGTTTCTTTTCTGTACTTTCAAGATTTTCCAAAGTATTGAGATCTGCTAATTTTATTTCGGAAACTATCTTGTAGGCCGCTATATCGATTTTCTTCATGAGTTGAATATATAATATTTTGTTGTCCTAAAAAAGGCTCAAATTTAAAAATAACCTTTTATCCTTAATAATGTGCCATTCGACCTTTAATCAGGAAAGACCGGTTAATTAAACGAATAAATAAGGCGCCGGGGGCTACTCTCTTTATCTTTACCCTGCCTAAATTTTACATAATTAATACTCTGAAGCTATGAAGGTCTTATGTACCATTCTGATGTTCCTTGTGCTTTTCTCTATGTCTTCTTTTGATATGAGTAAAGCCTGTGAATATGCAGGGTCGAATATTGGGTACATCAAGTCCCAAACAGAACGCGCTCTTGCCGCGGAAGACATTAATTCTTCGCGTTTCTTTGCTTATAAAGCACTTAATGCCATTGAAAAATCGAAAGAGCAAATTGAAGCCTGCGGTTGCGATTATGCTAAAGAGAGTATTTATGAAGGTTTGGATAACCTAAAGAAAGCCACTAGAGTCTCTTCCTTAAACAGCGCTAAAATTCTTTTAGCACGAGCATTGGATAATTCTTCGGGAAGCCTAGAAGCTATAAGAGAACACGATGAACACCAGGGAAGTTTATATGCCAATGATATGCTTGTGATGAATACAAAAAATGCAGAAAAAGAAAAATTAAGTATGGTTATGCCAGTGGGCAAGGAATTGGAAAGAAAAATTGATCTGTCGCTTGTAAATTATCAAAATTCTCTGAATGAGGTTGTCATCAGTGTAGAATGCAAAGAGGCCTATGAGTTTGCAAGCAAAATTTATGCACATTGTGAACAGGAACTTCTAAAGCCGAATCTTAGCGAAGCGAAAAAGTATTACAATTTTAGAACACAACAAATTACGGCAATAGCACTTGACAAATTAAAGGATTGTAATAAATAGTGCGGAAGGATTTCCTAAGAGAACTATAAAAGTTTACCTATGCCCAAATCAACTATTTACTTGCAAACAGGGCAACGTCTTCTTCGGAAATTTCTGTACCCCCAAGTATAATCAGGCGTTCCACTACGTTTCTTAATTCACGAATATTACCTGTCCAATCATAACTTTTTAAAAGCTCAATAGCCTTTTTGGTAAACTTTTTGTCAACTATCCCTTGCTCAGAGGCAATTTTGGCAGTAAAATGATCTATTAGGAGCGGAATATCATCTCTTCTGTCATTTAAAGATGGTACATTTATGAGTATAACGGCCAAACGATGATAGAGATCTTCCCTAAATTTTCCTTCTGCAATTTCATGTTGAAGATCCTTGTTGGTTGCAGCTATTACACGCACATCAACTTTAATATCTTTGTCCGTACCAACCCTTGAAATTTTACTCTCTTGCAAGGCTCTAAGTACTTTGGCCTGAGCGGAAAGACTCATATCTCCAATCTCATCCAAAAAGATAGTTCCTTTATTCGCAGCCTCAAATTTACCTGCTCTATCCCTGATCGCCGAAGTAAAGGCCCCTTTTACGTGACCAAATAATTCGCTTTCAATCAATTCTGAAGGGATTGCCGCACAATTTACTTCAATAAATGGTCCTCTACTACGATCACTTTTTTCATGTAGCCAATGGGCCACAAGTTCCTTTCCGGTACCATTTGATCCGGTAATTAAAACTCTTGCATCTGTTGGCGCAACCTTATCTATCATCTCCTTGATAGTGGTAATTTCCTTACTTTGACCAATCATTTCATAGCCTTTACTAACTCTTTTCTTTAAGATCTTGTTTTCTTTAACAAGTTCCTTTTTATCCAGCGCATTCCGAACTGTAGTTAGAAGTCTGTTTAAATCTGGTGGTTTGGAGATGTAATCGAAAGCCCCCAACCTCATTGTATTTACAGCAGTATCCAAATCCCCATGTCCTGAAATCATTATAAAGGGTATTTCCGGTCTTATTTTTTTTGCTGCCTGTAAAACTTCAACCCCATCCATTTTAGGCATTTTTATATCACAAAGGGCAAGGTCATAGTCCGTTTTTTTAATCATTTCCAGACCACGTGAACCATCTTCTGCCTCATCCAATTCATACATTTCGCTTTCTTCAGATAAAATCTTAACTAAAACCCTGCGGATAGCTGCTTCATCTTCTATAACAAGTATTTTTGACATGTTTTTATTATTAAAAAATTGAAATTTTAAATCCCGCTTTCCAGTAAAGACTTCCAGCCTTTTTTTCAGTTAAGGTATATACTTTATCCCTCTTACTATTTCTCAGCAAACCTCGTTGGTTTATCGTAATTCCGCCAACTCCATAAAAAGACATACGCTTATTAATTTTATATTGGTAACCAACAGCGCCAACAATAGCCGAAAGAGAAACAGAGGATCCAAGCTCACCATCCGGCAAAAGAATGTCATTTTGCACATTTACAAAGTAACCGTCCAAAAATAGTGCCATTTGCAAGATGTGTTTATCTTTAATGTGATATTTTATATCCGTCCTTGGAATTCCCAGGGAGTACGACCAGGACCTGTGAAACCGTTTGTGATAGCTCACTAGAGGTAGGGGAAAAGGCAGACCGGTAGTACTATTATAAGTCAGGCCTAATATTAATCTAAAGGGTTTCTCAACATCCTTTTTCTCCTTCCACATAGTAGCAGTAAGGTTTAATAAAAAGTCATCTCCCTGAAGGCCATTTACCAAATTAGATGCTATTCTTGGAGTTACAATGCCCACAAATCGCCAGTCTTCATTGAATTTAAAAATATAACCCACATTAAGATCAATGACATAAAGGGTACTCAACTCACTGGAATCAAATGGATAATCCTGAGTGATATCAAAATCAATAATATTAAACTCACCCCCTAATACCAAATACTTATCTAAGCCAACCTTAATAGGAACATTTAGTAAAAATCGGTATCGCGATGCTGCATTACCCGTTTCTTCTTTCGGGAGCGAAGTATATTCAACTCTCAAAATATCCGTGCTTTGAGCAAAACAAATTCCACTTACTAAAAGTAAGAACCAGAATAATCCAATACGTTTTACCATCTTATTATTCTAGACTTACTATAACAATTCATCAATTAATATTAAGCTTTTATTTTTTAAATAAGTGAACATCTCTTTGAGGAAACGGGATTTTGATATTATTTTCCTGGAATTTAGAGTCAATTACATACCGGATTCTGCCTTTTATCTTTAACGCATTAAAACTGTCATTAATATAAAAATGGATTGAAAATAAAAGGCTGGAGTCCCAAACCTCTTCACGAATAAAATTCTCTACCTTGCCAGGTTTCTCATCTTGCATTATTAGTATTTTAGCCATCTGTACAGTTCTTTATAAGTAGGTTTTTTACCATACATTAAAATTCCCACCCGGTAGATTTTAGCAGCAAGCCATACGATAGCAATAAAAGTTACAATTAAGCATATAATGGATAGAATTACCTGCCACAATGGAACCCCGCCTTCTCCAATCCCTCCGGGTAAACGCATCAGCATAACAATTGGTGAGGTTAACGGAAATAGTGAAAACGCAACAGCAATAGGACCATTGGGGTTGCTAAATACGGAAAAGAATCCAACATAAATGGCCAACATTAAAGGAAGTATTATAGGAAAAATAAATTGCTGAGTATCTGTCTCGTTATCCACCGCTGCCCCAATAGCGGCATAAATTGAGCTATAAATTAAATATCCGAGAATAAAATACACCAAAAAAAGAGAAATAAGCATAAACCAAGGTATCTCCAGGAATTCGATTGCATACAATTGCATTGTATCTGGCGCTGGTGGTAAAGGCGAAATACTATTCATAGGATTCGGAGATGTGCCAGATTGATCACTCAGACCCGTCAGATCAATTCCAAAAACTAAAAAAACTACAAAAAGCAACAAGGATGCAGAAATTATCCAGATTGTAAATTGTGTTATTCCCGCTAAGGAAGTCCCGATAATTTTACCTAACATTAATTGAAATGGTTTTACTGATGAGATTATTACTTCAATAATACGACTCGTTTTCTCTTCAATAACACTGCGCATCACAAAACCACCGTAAATTATAATAAACATCATTATCAAATAACCAAAACCGCCCCCCACAAAGGCTTTCATTTCATTTATCCCCTTTAAATTCTGTTCTCCTGTGAAAGTTGCTATATTAATTTCGAATCTGTCATTTATTGTAGTAAATTCCTCTGTAGAAACCCCAATATCTATAAGTTTTCTTTGTCTTAAGCGTTCTTCAAATATATATTCCAAAGGATCCAGAACAGAACTATTTGGAGCTTCTTTTGAATAAAAGTAAGAACTTTGGGCTACCTCTTCAAGGTCGCTGTGATTAGGAATATGTAAAAGACCGGAAAAGCCAAGACTTAAAGTAGAATCCTTAGCGGCTTGCAATGACAAATCTTTAAAAAAAATATAGGAAGTTCTTTCGGTAGTATTAAAGTCATTAGAAAAATAATCACTTTCATTAAATACCGCAATTATTCTCTTCTGACTATCATTTACCTTGGTGAGATAAGCAACAAGCACGATCATTCCCACCATCAGTATGGGACTTAGAAAAGTCATGATCACAAATGATTTGTTTCGAACTTTGGCCAGATATTCGCGTTTAATGATAAGAGATAATTTATTCATGGTCATTTTTGCGTTGTACTGTTTGAATAAAAATATCATTAACGGTAGGGATGGTCTCTACAAAATTATTAATGACCGACTTTGAAGATAAAAATGTCAAAAAAGATCTGGTATCATCTGTGGGCAGTTGAACTGTAAAGTCTAACTGCTTTCTGTTCATATCATGGTGAGAATGGGATATATCAAATTTATCGGAAATCAGATCTAAAAAATTTTCTCCATTTTCCAATTCAAGCCCTACTCTAAACATATTGTTTTTGTACAGTTTTTTGATATCTTCAAGCCTGCCGTCCAAAATCTTTTCTGCATTATGCAACAAGGCGATATATTCGCATAGTTCTTCAACAGATTCCATTCTGTGAGTTGCAAAAATAATAGACGCCCCTTTTTCCTTTAGATTTATTATCTCATCCTTTATAATATTGGCATTTATAGGATCGAAACCACTAAAAGGTTCGTCAAAAATAAGGAGTTTAGGCTCATGAAGAACTGTTACAATAAACTGAATTTTTTGTGCCATACCTTTTGAGAGTTCCTGAATTTTCCTGTTCCACCAATCCCCTATCTCCAGTTTATCAAACCAATACTTAAGCTTCTGTTTGGCGTCAGATTTGCTCAATCCCTTAAGCTGGGCAAGATATAGTGCCTGCTCGCCAACCTTCATACTTTTATAGAGGCCTCTTTCTTCAGGAAGATAACCAATAAGTGCAATATGATGTGGTTGCAGTGGTTCTCCATCAAACATAACTTCACCGGAATCCGGATAGGTAATCTGATTTATTATCCTTAATAAAGTTGTTTTACCAGCGCCATTGGGGCCTAAAAGGCCGCAAATACTATTTTTTGGTATTGCCAGTGAAACATTGTTTAGTGCAAATTGGTTGCCAAATTTTTTAGTAACATTACTGGCAACAAGGATGTTATTCATTCAGGCAATTTTTGTTACATTTTGATTGTATAAGTAAAGTGTTCAAAATGAGTTTTGAGTTAAGTTAGAAAAAATTACAATTACAACGACTACAATATTATTAAGCTAACAAATCAGAATCTATTATCATTCCCTTTTTATAGGATTCAAAGATATAGAAATGCATTAAAATGGTTTTGTAATTCTTAACATTTTGTTTTGCACCTCATTGATTTGCCGATAAAAGCCTGTATCTATCATTCTTATTTTATATTCCTATAGTATATAAAGCGAAATAGAATCGAAATTTCTGATAAGATCAAAGATTGTCAATATAATATCCAGATAATTAATCGACTTATAATCAATTTTATAATAAAAAAGAGCAATGTTATATGTTGTCCAAACGCATAAAAAACAAAACCCACCCTTAAAAGAATTAAGGATGGGAAAAAAATTGCTATGAAAAAGAAAATTAATATTGGTTTCCCAATATTGATTCAAATATACGTTTTTTATTTAAAAAGAAAACTTTAATTCGTTAAGAGAACATATCCTTTACTTTTTCAAAAAAGGATTTATCTGATTTTTCAGGCTTAGGTTCAAAGTTCTCACTATGCTGCATCTTCTCAAAAAATTCACGTTGCTCCTTATTTAGTTCCTTTGGTGTCCAGACGTTTACATGCACCAAAAGGTCGCCTGTCCCATAACCATTGATACTGGAAATACCTTTTCCCCTTAATCTTAGAATCTTGCCCGACTGAATCCCGGATTCTAATTTAATGCGAACATGACCTGTTACAGTATCAATCTCCTTGGTGGTACCTAAAACCGCATCCGAAATACTTATGTATAAATCATAATGCAAATTATCACCTTCTCTTTTTAAGGATCCATGTTCGATTGTCTCTATGGCCACCAGCAAATCGCCTGCTATTCCATTACCAGGAGCTTCGTTACCCTTACCGGAAACTTTTAGCTGCATGCCTTCCTCTACACCGGGTGGTATTTTTATAGAAACTGTCTCTTCAACTATTTTCAAGCCCTGAGCGTCAGCATCACTTGGTCTATTATCTATTATTTGTCCACTTCCGCCGCAACTGCTGCAAGTAGCTGCCGTTTGCATCCTACCCAGAATTGTATTGGTTATTTTTGTTACCTGCCCTGCACCATTGCAAGTAGTGCAAGTTTTATAGGTCACGCCAGCAGCCTGCTTTTTGCGCTTCACTTTAACCTTTTTCTCTACACCATGAGCAATCTCTTCAAGGGTTAAACTAACACGAATTCTCAAATTGCTGCCTTTCATCCTGCGTTGACCACCGCTAAAACCTCCAAATCCTCCAAATCCACCGCCAAATGCACTGCCGAAAATATCACCAAATTGGCTAAAGATATCCTCCATATTCATACCTCCACCACCAAAACCGCCGCCTTCAAAAGCAGCATGCCCATATTGATCATATCTGGCTTTCTTATCCGGATCACTCAGAACTTCGTAAGCTTCTGCTGCCTTTTTAAACATTTCTTCTGCCTCGGGATCTCCCTGGTTTTTATCAGGGTGAAATTCTATCGCTTTTTTGCGATATGCTTTTTTAATCTCGGCTGCTGTGGCATTTTTGGAAATACTTAATATTTCGTAGAAATCCTGCTTCATAAGTCTTTTGTAAATTTAATTTCCAACAACCACTTTTGGATGTCGGATTATTTTATCTCCAAGTTTAAATCCCTTCTCAACAACATCTATGATTTTACCTTTTAACTTTTTGTGAGGGGCCGGAATCTGAGTAATTGCATCATGCACTTCGGCGTCAAAAGCATCGCCTTCTTTGGTTATTATCTCCTTTAATCCCTTAGACTTAAGAGTTTCTTTAAATTTGTTGCTAATAAGATCCACTCCTTTAAACGATTCTTTATCGGTAGACTTAGAAATTTCCTTTAGAGCCCTATCAAAATCATCCATGATAGGTAACAGGGCTACTATGACTTCCTGACCGGCAGTTTTAAAAAGGTCCATACGTTCTTTCGTAGTGCGTTTTTTGTAATTTTCAAACTCCGCAAAAAGTCTTAAAAACTTATCTTTTTCTTTATTCAGATCTTCCTGTAATTGTTCTTCAATGGATTTTATTTCCTCTGGGTGCTTATTTGGATCTGATACCAAATCCTGCTCATCCTGTATTTCCTGTTCTTCGGGTATCATTTCATTTATCTCTTCTGACTTATCTTTTTTATTCATTTAATATAGCTTTATATAAACCTCAAATTAGGATGGCAAAAGTACTGCCAATTCTTGAAAAATGTCAAAATGTCACAAAAAAAACATCCTGATTGAAGGATGTTCAAAAGTTATCTGCCGGGTTCTTTGTTAAAATCTATACATATTCTTTGGCCAATACATCATCCGGATTATCCTCATTAACTTCCTCTAAGTATATATTTTCCAGCGCTCTGCAAATATTATTAAATTTAAAATTAAAGCCTTTTTTTTCTATTTTTTTACTGCTCACACGCTGACTAACAAATAACAGATAAGACATCTCACCAAGGATAAGTCTCATTACAAATTGAGGTATATTGGGCAAAAACAAGGGTCTATCAAGGACCTTGGCCAATTCTTTAACCATTTTTGAGTTAGTAACAGGGTTTGGCGCAACGCCATTATAAATACCGGGCAATCTATTTTCAGCTACAAATAGGAGCATACGGGCCAGATCATTCACATGGATCCATGATTGCCATTGTCTACCTGAACCAAATGAAGCTCCTAAATATCTTCTAACCGCGCTGGCCATATTTGGCAAGGCTCCCCCTTCTGATGACAGAACGAGACCTATCCGTATTTTGGTAACAGTAACTTTAAGATCCTGAAATTTATCGATTTCCTTTTCCCAAATCTGAGTTACATCCCCTAAAAAGCTAGAATCTAAGCTTGTTTCTTCTTCGGTATAAAAATTAGATAAGGAATTTGGATAGATACCTATGGCAGATGCCGAAATAAATGATATTCTTTCTTCCAGATTCAGATTTTTAAGAGCAATATAAAGTGTCTTTAAGCTATCTACTCTACTTGATAGAATTTCTTTTTTATACGATTTAGTCCATCTTTTAGCAATAGTAGCCCCTGCCAGATTAATTATTGCTGTAACTCCTTCAAAACAATTTACATCTATCTCATTTATCTTTGGCTCCCAATAAAATCCGCGGTAATCCTTTTCATTTTTAATTTTTGACTTATCAGTAGTAAGATAATTTACTGAAATCCCTTTTTCACGACATAAATCGGTTAGCGCGCTCCCTATTAAACCAGTGGCCCCGGTGATTAAAACTTTCATCGCATAATTTTTGCCAAAGATATTGGTTTTTATACCCGTGGCAATCAGGTTTAATTTGGATTTAACAGTATCGTTTATGAATTATTGCTAAAATTAGTTTCTCCAGATACTTTGATGGCTCTCAGCATTTCCCTTTTGCCAGGTGGTCCGGGTAACCGTTCAACAATAAAACCAACGGCTTGCATGGCTCTTCTCACACTTCCTTTAGCCGAATAGGTTACCAAAACCCCATTTTCTTTAAGAGCATTGTACATCTTTTCAAAAATTATCTCTGTCCAAAGTTCTGGTTGTACCCTGGCTCCAAAGGCATCAAAATAAATAAGGTCGTAAAGATTACTGTCAGAAATTTCTCGGAAGTCCTTTTTTTGTTTGTTAAATGAAAAATGCGGCCTAACTACTATTTTGTTTTCCCAGGAACTTCTATGCATTTCCAAAAAGGCTTCTCTAAAAGCATCTGCTTTTAGAGTTTCGATGTAGTCTAATTGTGATATCTCCTCAATAGATATGGGATATGCCTCAATGCCGGTATAATCAACTATTTTGTTCTTCTTTTCGGCTTCAATCAAAGTAATAAGGGCATTAAGACCTGTTCCAAAACCAATCTCCAAAATACTTATGGCCTCATTGGTTAAATATGTAAAACCTTTATCGATGAAAACATGGTAAGCCTCATTTACTGCCCCGTGTATGGAATGATATTGCTCGTTCCAATCCTGTATTTGGATGGTTTTAGAACCATCTCCTGTCGTAATTATCTTTCTTATCAACTTATTGCCCTATTAGTACCCCATCTGCCTCAAACTCAAAAGTTTTTTTAGGTTCTTTAATCTGAGAAATATCTTCCTGGGATTTGCCAGCATCTTCGGCATAATGCTTTTGGTCATCAACACTCATGTTAGCTACAAAAGCAATTCCATTTACAACAACTTCCCTGCCCTCGATATCCTTGGGCACAAAAAAGCCATAATCTTTAAACTTCACCATTACTTCCTCTCCATTTTTCAAATTCAGTTTCATCCAGCAACCTTTAGATTTACAAACATCAGTAACTGTGGCTGAAAACTTTGTCTCCAATGTATCTGCATCCTTAAGTGACTGAAATTCATCTAGCATTTCTTCGCTTCCAATAGCACCTTTGAAGTCAATTAACTTGCCAAATGAAGCATAATTCTTTTCATTTTGGACATTTTCACTTTCCTCAGATAGCTTTTGTTTATTCTTACAACCCACTAACAGTACTAAAAACACAAGTAAAATGTTAAAACTTTTCATTATTAATAATATTTATGTCCCATCTGCAAAACTGGTGATTTTTCCTCGAAAAAAGAAGTCATGAAAGGTGATAATTGTTTAATTTTAATCCTGGAAAAAGTGACTTCAATGGATACAGTAGCAAAAAACCTGATAGTCGAGAAGGCTGAAACATCTAAGATTAGTAAGGTTAATTTTGATCATCTACCTTTTGGTGCGTATTTTACAGATCATATGTTCGTCTGTGATTATAGAAATGGTGCATGGGAAATTCCCAAAATAATTCCTTATCAGCCTTTGCAAATGGAACCTTCCTCCAGGGTATTTCATTATGGTCAGGCAGTTTTTGAAGGGATGAAAGCCTACAAGGATGATCAAGGTGGTGTTTGGTTATTTAGACCGGATGAAAACTACAGGCGTATAAATAAATCAAGTGTCCGTCTTGCAATGCCTGAATTTCCTGAAGAATATTTTTTTGACGGTCTTAAAAAGCTCTTACAATTAGATGAGGAGTGGATTAAACCAGGGGCAGGTAATTCTTTATATATCCGTCCTTTTGTTATAGCCACACAAGCAGGTATCATTGCCTCTCCCTCTGAAGAATATAAATTTATTATTATTTGCTCACCAGCACAATCCTACTACGGAGGTGAAGTAAGAGTAAAGATTGCCGAAAAATATAGCAGGGCCGCAGATGGTGGATTTGGTTTTACCAAAGCCGCCGGTAACTATGCGGGACAGTTTTATCCAACCAACCTTGCGAAGGAAGAAGGGTATCAACAAGTGGTTTGGACAGATGCCAGCACACATGAGTTCATTGAAGAGGCCGGTACCATGAATATCTTTATTCGACTAGATAACAAACTAATTACTTGTCCAACAGGTGATAGAATTTTGGATGGTATAACCAGAAAAAGCATCATTAAATTGGCAAAAGCCCGGGGAATTGAAGTAGAAATAAGACCTATAAAAGTGTCTGAACTGGTTAATGGCATAAAGAATAATTCTTTAAAAGAAATGTTCGGTAGTGGAACAGCAGCGGTGATTAATCCAATACTGGGCTTTGGCTATAAAGAAGAACGCTACGAATTACCAAAAATTGAAAATTCATATGCATCAATCCTAAAGCAACAACTATTGGATATACAATATAATAAGATTGAGGATAAGTTTGGATGGAGGTACAAGGTATAGTATTCCAATAAAACAAAAAGAAATGGGCACTAAAGTTTAGTGTCCGTTTTATTTATCCAGAATAGCCTGAATATTTGGTTTAAAATATTTTGGCCCTTTAAGCACTTTACCATCCTCCCTATAAATTGGCTTACCATCTTTTCCTAATTTACTCATATTGCTGCGCTGTATTTCTTCAAACACTTCTTCAATTTTATGTTGCATACCGTGTTCCAGAATAGTTCCACATAGAATATAAAGCATATCCCCTAAAGCATCTGCTACCTCTGCCAAATCATTGTTTTGTGCTGCCTCTAGATATTCCTTATTTTCTTCGTCCATAAGGTCAAATCTCAATTTGTTCTTTACAGCACCCAGATCAGCTTTCATAGATTGGGATACTCCTAGCCCAAAGGATTTATGAAAAATTTCAACAGAAGCAATTTTCTTTATCATGGTTTTTTTGTTTTAGTTTTGCGTAAAAATAATGAATATGTTTAGCACAGGACAACTAATATTTGCGGTAGTTTTTATTTTGTTATTCACATTGATCTTGATAATTTCTTATCGAAAAGACAAAAAACTTCACGCTAAAAATTACCGGGGGGTAAAGTGGGTAGGAATTGTGTTTATAATATTCGTAATATTCTTATTTTTAATTAAGTACATCCTCAAAAATTAACATATTTACTAAAAACACCACAAAAATGCGGTGATTGACAACATTATTGCTGTTTCATTCGTATAATACAAGAAAAGAAGTAATTTTGCGTTAACCAATTATATTATCATTCTAATAATGACCACTTTTTTAACAATTCTTTTTATTCTAATACTTTTGAATGCTGCACTTTTATTTTTTAGCGTATCTAATGCTGGACAGAGAGTGAATAAGTTAAAGAAAAGTATTTCAGAGCAATCATTAAGTAAAATTTATCCTCTGGATTTAAATCCAACCAATTACAAAAAAGCAATTTAGTTTTTTACCTTTAGGGTATGAAACAATTCTTACTTGTTTTTATTGGGGGTGGGTTTGGTAGCTTTCTTCGTTTTATTATTGGCAAAACCTTCAACGATTATTTTCATAATTTCTACCTAGGCACATTCCTGGTTAATATTATTGGTTGCCTAATAATTGGTTTTATTCTGGGTACATCAATGAAAGGAAATCTTCTTTCAAAAGATCAAATCCTGATTCTATCTACCGGCTTTTGCGGTGGATTTACTACTTTTTCAGCATTTACTTTAGAAAATCACGGATTGCTTGAATCCGGTCAATTACTACACTTTTCATTTTATACTTTAAGTAGTATTACAGTTGGCGTTCTCGCGGTTGTATTGGGACTTTGGCTCTCCAGATTAATATAACTACCACCGGTATTTAAATGCTATTTACCTTATTAACAGTAATTTATAAACCTCTTCATAATTGAAATAATAAGTAGGTTTTTTGGCTTTCCTACAAATTTAGTTAATACTCCCCCACAAAATCATCAAATAAACAAATTATTAACTTTTTAATAGTATACCCTCAAAATTAAAGGGGTTTAATTAAAATTTATATAAAAATTACATAACCACCCCAAACTTTTATGGGGTGTTAATTATTTTAATATATATTTGCCGCGATCAACAATAAAATTTAAAAATGAAAAAAGTTGAAGCAATTATTAGAAAATCCAAATTTGATGATGTTAAAAAAGCACTTCATGAAATTGAGGTAAATTTCTTTAGTTACTGGGATGTAACTGGAGTAGGAAATGAAAAACAAGGACATGTCTATCGGGGTATTTCATACAGTACCACAGACATCCAAAGAAGGTATCTGGAAATCGTCGTGTCCGATGAATTTCTTGAAAGAACAATAAACACGGTACTGGAAGCCGCCTATACAGGAAATGTAGGTGATGGAAAGGTCTTTGTTTCTGATGTCTTACAAGCTTTTCGAATAAGAACCAAGGAAAACGGCCAGGCCGGAATCAACTAAAAAGTCACTAACTAATACTTAAAAGAAATGGAAGCAGGATTATTTACAGCTAATAATGTTTGGATGATGGTATGTACCGCCCTTGTATTTTTTATGCATACAGGGTTCGCCTTTTTAGAAATTGGCCTCACCAGACAAAAAAACACAATTAATATACTTTTTAAAAACATCTTTATTATTACAGCAGGACTACTATTGTATTATATAGGTGGTTTTAATTTAATGTATCCCGGTTTTGAAGAAGGCTCGATGGGTATTTTCGAATTTGCCGGTTTTGGTATTGACCCTCCGGCAAATGGAATGACAGCTGAATACGCCGATGGAGGTTACACCTGGTGGACAGATTTCTTGTTCCAGGGAATGTTTGCAGCCACAGCGGCAACAATTGTATCAGGAGCGGTTGCCGAACGTATTAAAATAGGTCCTTTTATGATTTTTACAATCATTTATGTAGGTCTTATATACCCTATAGCCGGTTCCTGGCAATGGGGTGGCGGATTCCTTTCTTCATTAGGAGGAGAAGAAGGAGGAGGCTTTTATGATTTTGCAGGATCTACTCTGGTACATTCAGTTGGTGGATGGGGAGCTTTAATAGCAATTTATCTTTTGGGAGCCAGAATAGGCAAATTCAGTAAGGACGGGAAACCAAATGCTATCCCGGGACATAGTATTCCAATGGCTACAGCGGGCGTTTTAATACTTTGGTTGGGCTGGTTTGGGTTTAACGGTGGCTCTGTTTTATCTGCAGACCCAGCTGCTACATCACTTGTACTTGTGACTACCTGTTTGGCCGCAGCGGCTGGCGGTATTGCATCCGCAGCATTATCTACAATTATGTATAAGAATATGGACCTAACTATGTTCCTAAACGGAATATTGGGAGGCCTGGTAGGTATAACAGCAGGTGCTGACCTTATGTCGCCAACCGAGGCAGTAATTATAGGTCTTATAGCTGGTATGATAATTGTCCTTGGTGTGGCTCTAATTGATAGGATTCGATTAGATGACCCTGTTGGAGCGGTTACCGTACACCTTATTTGCGGAATCTGGGGAACACTTGCAGTAGGCATATTTGGAGATTTAGCCGGAGGGCAACAGTTAATATATCAATTAACCGGAATTGCTTCAGTGGGAGTATTCTGCTGTATCTCGGCCTTCATAATCATTTTTGCGCTTAAGAAAACAGTAGGAATAAGAGTCCCAAAAGAGGAAGAAATAGACGGGCTGGACCTGGCTGAACATGGAATGGATGCTTACGCCGACTTTAGAATGAGTGAACAGTAATAAGATGAAAAGCTAACGGAGCGTTTGGCAGAACGCTCCGTTATAAAACATTTTCAATAAAATCAATTTAAATATCATTTAACGTTCTCCTTGACAGGAAACTAAAAACATTGAATTATGAAAACATTTACAAATACAAGTTACATAAAAAATTTACTTCTTTTAGCATTGTTATTGCTTGGCAAAGCTTCTTTTGCACAGGATGTTGAAGTAATTGTAGTTGAAGAAGAAGAAGAGAAAAAGAAATTCTCTTTTAGTGGATCCGCAGATGGCTACTTCAGGGCAAATTTTAATGGCCTTAACAAAGTAATACCAGTCGATGCTGGTGGATCTGTTGGACCAACCGCGCCCGGAACTTCATTTGCAAACAGACCTGGTTTTGCACTGGGTATGGTTAATTTAATAGGAACTTATGAAGGCAAAAAAGTAGGGGTGGTTGCTGATTTAGTTTTTGGCCCAAGAGGTGAAGAAGCAGTTTTCGGCTCACCGGTTGGCTCTGCAAATATTATTAACCAGCTGTATGTTTACTGGAATGTTAGTGAAAAAACCACTCTAACTTTTGGAAATTTCAACACTTTTCTAGGGTATGAGGTTATCTCGCCTACTGGTAACTTTAACTACAGTACTTCCTATATGTTTTCATACGGACCCTTTTCGCATGCCGGTATAAAAGCCGATTTTGATCTTGGGAACGATTGGTCCGCTATGGTAGCAATTATGAATCCAACCGATTTTACAGATATTAACCCCTTTAGTGAATATACTTTTGGAGCCCAAGTTGGCTATTCCGGTCAATTCTTAAATTTTATTTATGGAAAACAAGGTTTCAATGAAACCATTGTTACTGGTGTTCCTACGGATACTGATATTAAAGGACTTTTCCAAATTGACTATACCGGTGGTTTTGACATAGGTGATTCATTTTTTCTTGGAATAAATGCCACTTACCAGGATACTGATGGCGTTGGTTTTTATGGCGCGGCTTTATATCCTCAATATACCACATCAGATACATTTACTATTGGTTTGAGAGGTGAATATTTTAAAGAAATGGGTGATTTTGGTGCAATTGGAACCGGAGTTGATGATTCCGATGTTTTTGCTATAACCCTTTCGGGAAATGTGACAATTGGTGATTACCTCACGTTTATTCCTGAAATAAGATTAGACAGTGCATCTGATGATGCATTTATAAATAATGATTTAGAAGCATCTAAAAGCCTATCCTCTTTCTTATTGGCTGCTGTATTTGCTTTCTAGATAGAAAAATTAGTTTGGTTTGTTTTGTTTAGTTAAATAAATGCCGGCCCCGATGGTAACACATCGGGGCTTAATTATTTGACTTTTGTTTAAAGCTTTTCACCCCTGCTTTAATTTCGGTGTTAAGGTTATTTCTTTTTGGGACAATAGGACAGGAGTATTTCTTATTATATGCACAATATGGGTTATAAGCCCTGTTAAAATCGAGTATAATAGAATTTCCTTCAGGAATAGCTAAATCCAGATAACGACCACCGGCGTAAGTCTCTTCGCCATTCGTATTATCCAAAAAAGGCAGAAAGAGATAATCTTTAAATTCTTCCGTTTCCATCAACTCCAGGTTTTGGTAAACTTCCAGACTGTATTTTTTACCTTTTAAAGTAAATTCTGCTACCCCGTATAGCACTTCTTCAGAAAGGCGATCAGTGGTAGTTGGCATCATAAAAGGAATTGCATCTGCCGTTCTCTCCAGGGAAGCTATTACTCTAAATGAAGTATCGGGCTTAAAGAAATCTAATCCCTCAAAATCTTTTCGATACCTGTCAGGCAGTGGAGAAGTATCCGGGTTTTTGAATTCTTCATTGAGTTCCTTTTGAAATAAGACGATCTCCTTAACTATTTCCGAATTTTGGGCAACTATATCCGTCTTTATAGTGTCGTGATATTTACGCTTATCCACGCATCCCAAAATGCCGACATATAAACTAATGATTCCAAGTAAAAGATTTTTTTTCATAAACACATAATTCGTTCAAAAATACAACATCTCTTTTTTTATATATTTTTACTTTTCAAGACTTAATATGAACAGATCATTAATTCTCAGCGTGGTAAAAGCATTTCTTTATCTAAGGAAACGATGCTGCTATGTTTAGAATCAATACTATTTTAAAGATTGTAGCCTGGCAAGAATGTCAGGCTTTTTTATGATTTAGACAGAATGAAATCGGTATATATTAGCTATATAAATTCATTTAAAGGATTATCCAAAGAGGTTTGGTGGCTGTCTTTAATTACCCTTATTAACAGAGCGGGGACCATGGTCATTCCATTTTTGTCACTTTATCTTACCCAGGATCTCGGTTTCACATTGGAAAATGTAGGTATTATCATGAGTTGTTTTGGATTAGGATCGCTTATAGGTGCCTGGCTGGGAGGGAAATTAACAGATATGTTCGGCTCATACCCGGTGATGCTGGTAAGTCTTAGTTTGACAGGTATGCTTTTTATAATACTACAATACCTTGATTCATTTTGGGCAATTTGTGGAGGTATTTTTGTGTTAATGATCATTGCGGACGCATTCAGACCCGCAACATTTGTGGCACTAAGCGCATATAGTAAGCCTGAAAACAAAACCAGATCCGTAACTCTTATCCGTCTTGCAATAAATCTTGGATTTTCTGCCGGACCAGTACTTGGCGGTCTAATTATTGGCACCTTAGGTTACTCTGGGTTATTTTGGGTAGATGGTCTTAGCTGTATCGCCGCAGGTATATTGTTATTAGTACTCCTGAATCCTAAAAAGGCTAAAGTCCTTGATAGCGTTGAAAATAAAATTCCGTTATCTGCATATAAAGATATGCCGTATTTGGTGTTTATTATTGCAATGGTGCTGTTCGGATTCATATTTGTGCAGTACTTTTCTACAATCCCAATTTACTATAACGATGTGCACGCATTAAATGAAACTAAGATAGGTCTACTATTAGCCATGAATGGTTTCCTAATATTTGTATTTGAAATGCCCCTTATAAAGTTTTTAGAAACAAGGTCTTCATCTAAAATAACCAATATGATAATTGGTTTAATGCTAGTTACTTTCAGTTTTGTAATACTAACTTTCACCACATGGATTGGTATCCTTGTTATAGGGATGTTTTTGATGACACTTGGAGAAATGATAGCGTTCCCATTCTCTAATGCATTTGCCATGGATAGGGCAAAAAGAGGCAGACAAGGAGAGTATATGGCTCTTTATAGTATTTCCTTTTCAATCTCTCACATTTTCGCACATAATTCGGGGATGATTTCCATTGCCAGGCTAGGTTATCAAACCACCTGGTATTTGGCCACTTTTGTAGGTTTACTTGGCATTTTGCTACTTTTGTTATTGAAAAAATTACTTCTAAGAAATTCCCTAAAGTAAAATCTATGAATAAATTTCTCTCCCTCTTGTGCATTTTAGGTTTGGTTTCAGGATGCTTCGACAAAAAGAATCATTCCAAAACTTCAGGTAACATTCTTACAAGAAATATTGAATTACATCCTGATAATTATAATGTTGCCTTTTTAATTATGGATGGCACATATAATACAGAATTTACTGCCCCATATGATATTTTTCAGCACACCAAATACAGAGAAGGTATTAAGGCCATGAATACTTTTACGGTGGCTAATACTTTAGAGCCAATTACTACTTTTGAGGGACTGCGCATTTTACCTGATTTTAATTACTTAAGGGATTCCCTTCCGCCTATAGATATACTGGTAATTCCCAGTGCAGAACACCATCTGGATACCGATTTAAAAGATAGGGCCATGCTTAATTTTGTAAAAAGGGTCGACAAGAATGCGCTATTTATGACTTCACATTGTGATGGTGCTTTTGTTCTGGCAAAAGCCGGCTTGTTAGACAAGGTTACCTCCACAACTTTTCCGAGCGACATTGCAAAATACAAGCATATGTTTCCTCTTCTAAAAGTGAAAGACAGTGTACTGTTTGTACATGACGGTAAATACATTACCTCTGCAGGTGGTGCGAAAAGCTTCGAGGCCTCTTTATATCTATGCGAGTACCTTTATGGAAAAGAAGTAGCAAAGTCTATTGCCAAAGGATTAGTAATTGATTGGGACCTTAATGCAATTACAAAATCTATTCCTCAATAATGGCATCATAACGAGATCCCTCTAAGTACTTATTTACTATAGCATTGAACTCGGGCATAATTCTCAATAGTGCTGTATTATCTAATGAATATAGGCGTGTCTTGTCCTCATAGCCATTTTTTAACAATTCTTCCAGATAAAATAAGGCCGTACCAAAATCTTCGTATTTAGAACTATCCGAAATTATTTTTAAATAATACTGATATGCCTTTGGCTCTGCAATTGTTTTCAACATCCAGAGAAAACTTAATGCCTCATCATTAACTACCGGATACCCCATTTCAATATCTATGTTATCTTCGATAAGTGCATTGAGATATCCCAATAATCGTTTTCCCATTTGTCGTTCAAAAGGATCCGGCTTATTATCATATTTTTTGAGTTCCGTCATCTGATAATTCCACCATCCCAGATTATTGTAATTCAGAGCAGATAAATCATCAATTAAATTATAGTTATAATCCTCTTTTATAAATAATTCCTGAAGAAGAACATTATTAAAAAGCCGTCTTTGAGCTCTATAGGACTTATCTTTTGTTAGATTTTTCTCTTTCTCCCTTAATGAATCAACTTCAAGGTGCGGTCTGTAAACAGAAATGATTTCATTGAGGAGGTTATTAGCAGGCAACATCTGATTCGAATCTAATAGCTTTTGAAACTCAGCCAAATTTTGGCGATAATTATTCATGACAAATTCATCATTTTTAGCGACATTCCCTTTAGCTATAGCCGAAAGTGTAAGTATCTTTAATGCCTTGTCTATAAGGCTATAATCAGTCCATCGATCACCTCCATCAAACACCAATAAATTATTTGGGAATTTCATTTTGTTCAACAATTCCCTGCCCTGTAACATTTGAGTGTAATTGTAATCTTCATTACCAACAATTCCGATAAAATGAAATGGATTTTTATCGTCTACTAATTCAACACTTGCCACGAAAGATCCACATGATATCACTCCCTTTACCTGCTTTATAAAAAAGGGAACTAAAGATGCAAATTTTGCTCCGGATGTAAACCCGGCAGTATAAAATCTATTGCTATTCACAGGTAAAAGTGCTGCAACTTCCTGAAACATCCTACTCGCGATTAAAACATTTTTAGAAATTGAAAGTGTGTCGCTAATATCGTTAGACGAAGCAAGTAGAAATCCGTTTTCTTCTGCGGCTTCCTTAAAAATATTTAACACCTGACTATTTTTGCCATCCATATCAAAAACAAATATGATCGGCCAGGTGCCCTTACCATCAAACTTTTTTGGAAGATATAATTTATATGTTTCGGAGATTGAATCGTTGATGCGGATAGAATCTATAATCCTTCCCTTTTTAAATACTGCTTGCCTTGTTTGTGAACTGCCTGTATAAGCCAAGCATACAAATAAAAGAAGAAATAAAACTCGCTTCATATTTCTGAAATAATCAAAAACCTGGCCAAAATAGTTGAGAATTCTACAAATGCTCAAAGTTGTACTGAAAACCTTTCAAAGTGAATAGCGAATACATACTTATTGACCTATAAGTTAAATTAAGTAATTAAATCCCTCAACAACAAATATTCAAAACTTTTTATTTCCTAAATCCGGATGTCCAGTTATAAAATGCTGCTGAATCGATAACTTTTTATATAATTTCTTAAAAAAGATATTAATTCTGAATTGAATTACTTTCATTAAATCTAATTCAGCCCGTAATGGAGTTAACTCTTTTACAATATTTAAGCCTCAATTAACGAACTTTACTTAAGTCGCTTTATTGGTGCATCAGAAACCACATCAGACAGAATAATATGTGTCCTGGTTTCCCCATATCTAATGAGTTCATCAATTAATCTTTCAAGATGAGTCTGATCCTTTAGAACTACCTCCATTATAATATTCTCATCACCCGTAATCCGGTAACAATTTATAACTTCCTCCAGGGTTTTAACCATCTCAAGAAAAGGTTTCAATTTACCCATAAAAGCTCTTAATGTAATAATGGCCTTTAGTTGGTAACCTGCCAGGTTATACGATACTTTCGCATTAAAACCTTCGAGAATTCCGAGGTCTTCCATTTTTTTGACGCGCTCCGCCACTGCCGGGGGAGTAAGCCCTACTTCCCTTCCAATATTGGACATCGACAGCCTTGAATTCTCTTGCAGAAGTTTAAGGATGCGCCAGTTTAAGTCATCAATCTTGTTATTCAAAGTAAATTGTCTTATTTAATATTATTTATAAAGCTAAGTTACAAAATTACTTTATATTTTAAATAAGATATCTAAAATTTGGACGTAACTTTATTCTAGAATTTTTGCTTAAAGAGAAAATGCCCTACAAAAACTTAAGAACCTTACCGGTTTACAGAAAAGCAATAGAACTCTGCACTATGAGCAGAGAAATTGCCTCGTTTGTTTCCCAGAACAAAGATTTACTGAAATTGTACCAATCCAATAGTTTAAGAGATCATATTGCAGATTCTCTATTAACTGATGCCATTTTAATCCCACAGCAGATTGCGCGAGCAGAATCTTCTGAATCATATGCCGTTCGAATGAAAAGTGCTTCATTTATCAATATTATGATCCGGAACATAATCTCCTATTGTAACGGACTTGAAAATGATGGATTAAAAGAGAAAGAATATGTGGATTTACTCCGTCAGGAAATTCAGATTTTCAGAAGATCCTTTAAGAAATGGAGAAAGTCCATTGGTAAAAATGGTGGCGGATCAAGTTGGGGATTCAATGATTATATGCACTAAGCAAGTCCCTTAAGGCATATATATCTTCACTGAATATTCATTCCGGATTATTCCTGGAATAACTTTACATATTTCTTCTATACTGGCCTCCTACTTCAAATAATGCATGTGTAATTTGTCCTAATGAACAAACTTTAGTGACCTCTAAAAGTTTTTCAAATAAGTTTTCATTCTTTATAGCTGTTTCCTGTAATTCTTTCAACTGCTTTTGAGCAATTAGTTTATTTCGTATTTGCAAACCTTGTAAAGTATTGATTTGTTGTTGTTTTTCATTTTCTGTAGCACGAATAACCTCAGCTGGTAGTATGGTAGGAGATCCTGAAGAGCTTAAAAAAGTGTTTACACCTATTATTGGATATTCACCAGTGTGTTTCAGCATTTCATAATGCATACTCTCTTCCTGAATTTTTGATCGTTGATACATAGTTTCCATTGCACCTAAAACACCACCACGCTCGGTAATTCTGTCAAATTCAAGTAGAACAGCCTCCTCTACAAGATCCGTCAGTTCTTCAATAATAAATGATCCTTGTAGTGGATTTTCATTTTTGGTAAGACCTAATTCCTTGTTAATAATCAATTGAATGGCCATTGCCCTTCTAACTGATTCTTCCGTTGGTGTGGTAATAGCCTCATCGTATGCATTGGTATGCAATGAATTACAATTGTCATAAATAGCATATAGGGCCTGTAATGTAGTTCTAATATCATTAAAATCAATCTCCTGGGCATGCAAACTGCGACCCGATGTTTGTATATGATATTTTAACATTTGCGCCCTTGAATCTGCATCATATTTGACTTTCATGGCCTTAGCCCAAATCCGCCTGGCAACTCTTCCTATTACTGCATACTCAGCATCTATTCCATTGGAAAAGAAAAACGACAAGTTTGGACCAAATTTGTTAATATCCATCCCCCGGCTAAGGTAATATTCAACATAGGTAAAACCATTTGACAACGTAAAAGCCAATTGGGTAATAGGATTTGCCCCCGCCTCTGCTATGTGGTAACCCGAAATCGATACAGAATAAAAATTCCTAACGTCATTGAGAATAAAATATTCCTGAACGTCACCCATAAGTCTCAGTGCGAATTCTGTTGAAAAGATACAGGTGTTTTGTGCCTGATCCTCTTTCAGTATATCTGCCTGGACTGTTCCCCTGATTGTTTTTAAAGTCTCCTGTTTAATGTTTCTGTAAACCTCAGGGCGAAGTACTTTATCTCCGGTTATTCCCAGTAAAAAAAGACCAAGGCCGTTATTTCCTTCCGGTAGTGGACCCTGATATTTTGGCCTATTTTTTGAATCTCCTTTATAAAGTGTTTTGATTTTTAATTCTACATCTTTCTCAAGACCATTTTGATGTATATACTTCTCGCAGTTTTGATCAATTGCAGCATTAATAAAGTAACCCAATAGCATTGGTGCTGGTCCATTTATGGTCATACTAACTGATGTCATGGGATCACTCAGGTCAAAACCGGAATATAACTTTTTGGCATCGTCCAGACAGCAAACAGATACCCCCGCATTCCCTATCTTTCCATAAATATCGGGTCTGTGATCAGGATCATTGCCATAGAGTGTCACCGAATCGAATGCAGTGGATAATCTCTTGGCAGACATATCAAGGCTTACATAATGAAACCTTCTGTTTGTGCGTTCAGGTCCTCCTTCACCGGCAAACATCCGTGTGGGATCTTCACCCATCCTTTTAAAGGGGTAAAGTCCGGAAGTATATGGAAATTCCCCTGGCACATTCTCTTGTAATTTCCATTGAAGCAGGTCGCCCCACGCTTTATACTTTGGTAAAACCACTTTGGGAATTGCAAGGCCTGATAGTGACTTGACATGTGTATCTATACTTATCTCTTTTCCTCTAACTTTAAAAACATATTTAGTGTCTTTATACTTATTTACAAAACTATCCCAGCTAAGTATTATCTCCCAGTTATAAGGGTCAAAATTGAGTTTTACCCGTTCAAATTCAACTAATAAAAGTTGAATTAAATTATCTTTTTCTCCTTCCCCTGAAATATCCAAACCGGAAGCTTCTATCCCCGAACTGGTTAACTTTGGCGGAGTTATGGAAAGACCTCCTATTGTTTTATAAATTCCATATAATTGCTGGGCTACTTCAACCTGATGTGATACTTTAGTATCATAAGTTTTAATACTTTCCGCAATCTCCGAAAGATATCTTGTCCTGGATGGCGGTACAACAAATACCTTTTGATCCATTTCCTGGCTGATCACTAAGGTTGATGCAAGATCTGCATTTGCTTTTTCTGTTAATTGTTGCATAACCGCTTTGTATAAACGATTCATACCGGGGTCATTAAATTGTGAAGCTATAGTGCCAAATATCGGTAATGTCTCAACATCTGTTTCCCATAGTCCTTGATTTCGTGCATATTGTTTCCTTACATCTCTTAAGGCATCCGGAGCTCCTCTTTTATCAAATTTATTTATAGCAACAAGATCAGCAAAATCAAGCATATCAATTTTTTCAAGCTGAGTTGCAGCACCAAATTCAGGTGTCATAACATAAAGGGAAACATCGCTATGCTCAATAATTTCCGTGTCTGATTGGCCAATGCCCGAGGTTTCAAGAATAATCAGATCAAAGGCAGCTGTTTTTAGTACTTCAACAGCCTCATTTACATATTTGGATAATGCCAAATTGGATTGTCGTGTTGCCAGGGATCTCATATACACCCGATCATCATTGATTGCATTCATTCGGATCCGGTCTCCCAAAAGAGCTCCTCCTGTTTTTCTTTTAGAAGGATCAACAGATATCAAACCAATAGATTTCTCTGGGAAGTCCCTTAAAAAACGCCTGACCAGCTCGTCAACTAAACTAGATTTTCCCGAACCCCCTGTACCTGTGATTCCCAAAACAGGGACATCTTTTTTATCCCGGCGAATTCCGGAAAAGAGTTCTTCAAATTCAGAAGGCCTGTTTTCTGCGAGACTTATCAGCCGTGCAATAGTCTTTGGCTGTTTTTTCTTTAAAGCTTTTATCAGATTAGTTCCACTGTCCAGTTTTAAGTCGGGAACCGGGGTATCACTTTGTGATACAAGATCATTTATCATACCTTGTAATCCCATTGTTCTGCCATCATCCGGTGAATATATCCTGGTAATCCCATATTTCATCAAGGCTTCTATTTCCACTGGTAGAATTACACCTCCGCCACCACCAAATATCTTAATATGACCAGCTCCATGCTCCTTTAAAAGGTCATACATATATCTAAAATATTCATTATGGCCGCCCTGATAAGAGGTTATTGCTATGGCATTGACATCTTCTTGTATAGCGCAATTTACTACCTCATCAACACTTCTGTCGTGGCCTAAATGAATGACCTCTACTCCTGTAGATTGAATAATGCGTCGCATAATGTTAATAGCTGCATCGTGACCATCAAACAGAGAAGCCGCGGTAACGACTCTTATTTTATTCTTTGGTTTATAGATTTTATTTTGTTCCATTGATAATTTTTGGACTTCTTTAGGTCCGCAATTTACGGAAAATGCAAAAAATATTACCTTGCAATCAGAACTTTATAAAAATCATTAGTTTCACCAAGCCTCTGTTAATAATATTATAATTTTATAGGCTTAAATAAATCATTTTGAGAAACACAATTCTTATTCACTGTCCGGATCAATCGGGTATAATTAACGCTATAACCGGGTTTATACACAATAAAGGAGGAAATGTCGTTTACCTGGACCAGCATGTCGATGAGGAGCTCGGTGTTTTTTTTATGCGTCTGGAAAGTGAGTTTTCAAATAATGCGATTGTATTTTCTAAGTTCAAAGAAGAGTTTGGGTTGAAATTGGCGATCCCATATGAGATGCAATGGAGTATACATCCCGGAAACCTAAAACCGAGAATGGCCATTTTTGTATCCAAATACAACCACTGCCTTTATGACCTCCTCAGTCGTTATAAATCTGGTGAACTAGAGGTAGATATCCCTTTCATATTAAGTAATCACGAAGACACTAAACATATTGCCGAACAATTTGAAATTCCATTCTACTTTATACCTGTAACCAAGGAATCCAAAGGCGAGGCTGAAATGAAACAATTAGAATTGTTAAAGTCACATAAGACAGATTTTATAGTATTGGCTCGTTATATGCAAATAATAAGCAGTAAAATTATAGACCATTTTCCAAATAAAATCATCAACATTCACCATTCCTTTCTTCCTGCGTTTGCCGGAGCTAAACCTTATCATGCTGCATTTGCACGAGGCGTGAAAATCATTGGAGCAACCAGCCATTATGTTACGGAAGCTCTGGATGCCGGACCCATAATTGAGCAAGATGTTACAATGGTATCTCACTCTCACCGGGTAAAAGACTTTATTGCCAAAGGACGTGATCTCGAAAAAATTGTACTTTCCAGGGCCGTTCAGCTTCACGTAAACAGGAAAACAATGGTTTATAATAATAAAACAGTAATTTTCTCATAACCCCAAAGTAAAAGCCCTTTTTACCCCGCATATTATTTAGTATATTAACAGAATAATATTTTACAAAGATTAAGGCTTATGGTTAAAATAGCGGTTTTAGGTCCAATACCAAGAGATACCATCTATACGCACCAGGAGGAGGTTATACAAAAATATGGTTGTGTGACACATCCTGTAATTGCTTTGTCAAAACTATTGGGAGAGGAAGGAACTGTTATTCCAATCACCAATGTACATCAGAAAGATTTTGATCCCATTCTGGAAGTGTTTAAACCTTATTCAAATATTGACACTTCTCATATTGGAAGTGAGGAAGATAGAGGCACTGTTATAGAATTGAGGTTTATAGATCAAAATAATCGATTAGAGAAACAAACATCATGTATGAGGCCCATTTTGCCAAAAGATATTTCAGATTTGGATGATGTTGATGCGTATGTTTTTGTTCCTATCACAGACTTTGAAATTTCCCTTAGTACGCTTAGTTATATTAAAAAGCTTAAAAAGGGGTTGATAATCTTTGATGCCCATGGCCCAACTACTACAATGAGTATGACCGGAGATCGATATCGAAAATTTTGGGTGGATATGGATGAATGGCTTCCACATATTGATGTTCTTAAAATGAATCTTGAAGAATCTCAGGCGTGTTGGTTCAAAAGCGAATATGAGTATGAGGAAATGACGAGTTATGAAGAAGATAAAACCGATCATTTGGATGCAATGGCAGAGCACGTACTGTCAAAAGGGGTCACTTATTTTTATGTTACGCTGGATTCTAGAGGCTGCGTTGTGTATTACCGGGAAGACGATACTACTGTGAAAAAATTTATAAAATCTGTTTTTATGAAAGATGTTGTAGATACTACAGGATGCGGGGATTCTTTTGCGGGAGGTCTGGCCTATGGGTTTTCTTTTTACAAAGACCCCGTTAAAGCCGCGCAATATGCAAATACCCTTGGAGCCCTGCGAACACAAGGAAAAACTTTTGATGTTTTTAAAAACAAAACAGAAACCGAGAAGTTAATTTCCGATCACTATTAAATATTCGATGGGGATTCCTAAGTCATCAATTATTTATCCAATTAACGTCAGTTTTTACAATGAATTCTGTTTAATTTAAAGCAATAAGTGAAAATTTCTTAAAATTCTTGCAATAAACAGAACATTTTAACGTTAAAATTTTGAAGGTAAATCACTACAATTTCTAAACCTATGTAGTTCTGCTAACTTATATGGCAGATATCCTTAAACGAATTATTTGAGTTAGTATTTTTTGAGTTAGTTAGTTTAAACCGGTGGGAGCACCGGTTTTTTTTGTGCCAAATTAATTATTGGAGTAAAAAGATCAAATTGTAATTCACATTTGAGAAAAAAATTTACTAAAGATTTTACATTTGATTTTCAATGATTCCTCTAAAACATTCAAACTCCTGCAATCTTAGATTTTTGGAAGCATTTGGTGCTTATATTCAACAATTTAGTTAAAAATTAGATAAATCACCTGATTTTTAGGTGAATACATATTTAGGTAAACATCCAAACCTTCATTTTGGCCGTATATTTGTAAGAACAAAGAATGTGACCATGGATAATCAATATTGTAAAGTTGGAGCAATTACTCCAATAACAAGTGGACATAAGGCTCTAGCCCTAATGGAATATCAATATCAGAACTTTTTAAGTAAGGCATCAGACTTTAAGACTACAGATGATAAGCTTGCAGCATTTTTTGAATTGAAGGCAAGAAAACTTAAAAAGCTTTTAGAGGATTTTGTGCAATAGTATTTAGTTATTTCTAATTTCTTTTGCCATTTTATCGCGTAATTCGGTTGCTTTTTGCGCCGCTATAATTGCAAAATCCCTTTCTTTTGAGGCGTAGATAATCCCCCGTGAGGAATTCACCAATAACCCGACATTTTTGTTCATACCATATTTACATACTTCTTCAAGGCTTCCACCCTGGGCCCCTACCCCTGGCACTAAAAGAAAACTATCTGGAATTATTTTCCTGATTTCAATTAAATGACTCGCTTTTGTAGCTCCAACTACATACATTAGATTTTGAGAATTTTTGTACGATATTGATGTTTCCAGAACTTGTTCATATAGAGTTTTTTCACCAATTTGTTTAGTTTGAAAATCAAAGGCACCCTCATTTGAGGTCAAGACCAGGAGAATAGTGTGTTTGTTCTCAAAAGATAAAAATGGTTCAACAGAATCCCTGCCCATATAGGGTGCAACCGTGATTGAATCAAAATCCAGATCTTCAAAAAATGCTTTTGCGTATCGGTATGACGTGTTCCCGATATCACCTCGTTTTGCGTCAGCAATGGTAAAAATTTCAGGATAGTGTTCATTTAGGTATTCGATAGTTCTACGAAGGGCTTCCCAACCTCTTGTGCCATAAGCCTCATAAAAAGCAATATTTGGTTTATAGGCTACACAAAGGTGATGGGTGGCATCAATAATAGCCTTATTAAATGAAAAAATGGGTGACTCTTCATGCAGAAGATGTGATGGAATTCTTTCCAGGTCAGTATCAAGACCTATACAGAGAAAGGATTCTTTTTTATGGATTTGTTCAACTAAGTGTTCAATTTTCATCCTGATTTCTAAAAAATCTCCGAAGCTTCTTTCAGTTTTTCGGTATTATCAACCAACATCAACTCATCAATAATCTTTTGAATATCTCCGTTGATAATATTCTGCAGATCGTAGAGCGTTAGGCCTATCCTATGATCGGTAACCCTACCCTGTGGATAATTATATGTGCGAATCTTTGCTGAACGATCTCCACTACTAACCTGTGAATTTCGTTTTGCAGCATCCTCCTCCTGTCTTTTAGCAAGTTCCATATCGTAAAGTCGCGATCGCAAAACTCTAAAGGCTTTATCTTTATTCTTGTGCTGCGATTTTTCATCCTGACACTGAGCTACTAAACCTGTGGGAATATGTGTTAATCTAACCGCAGAGTAGGTTGTGTTTACAGACTGACCTCCCGGACCTGATGAACAGAAGAAATCTATACGTACATCCTTAGGATCTATTTGTACATCAAAATCTTCGGCCTCAGGTAGTACCATTACGGTTGCTGCGCTGGTATGAACGCGGCCCTGTGTTTCTGTCTGAGGAACACGCTGCACGCGATGTACTCCTGCTTCAAATTTCAATGTCCCATATACATCTTCCCCACTAACTTCAAATTGAATTTCTTTATAACCTCCACTGGTACCTTCACTCAAATCGATGATATTCGTTCTCCATCGTTTAGACTCACAATACTTGGAATACATGCGGTAAAGGTCTCCTGCAAAGATACTGGCCTCATCTCCACCTGTCCCAGCGCGTATTTCCATCACTACGTCTTTAGCATCCTCCGGATCTTTTGGGATTAATAATAACTTTATTTCCTCCTCCAATATGGGCAAAGCCGCCTTAGCCTCATCCAATTGCATTTTTGCCATCTCAACCATCTCCGAATCACTGCCATCACCAATAATCTCCTCAGCTTCGTTCATATTATTGGTCAGCTCAATATATCGATCTCTTTTATCAATTAGCAAACGCAAATCCTTGTATTCTTTATTAAGCTTTACATAGCGTTTTTGATCTGAAATAATATCAGGTTGAATTATTAGGTCTGATACCTCATCAAAGCGTTGTTTAACAATATTTAATTTATCTAACATTCAATCATCTCTTAAGTATGCCAAATTTACAAATTTTTAAAGGTATATTAACCTCTTCACAAGCAAGATAGAAAGAGTTCTTATAAAAGAAGAATGAGAAAATTATTCATTCATGTCCAAAATTATCCCATGGCTATGAATCATCTGATTATAGCTATCCACAATTATTACTTCGGTATCACCCAGCTGATTTATTAAGGAAATTCCTTTCTCCTTACCTAAAATATATACCGCAGTAGCAAGAGCGTCACATAGTTCCGCACTTTTGGCAAGTACGGTTACCTTGCTTATTCCACTGGTCGGATACCCGGATTTTGGGTCTATGTAATGTGCGTATTTCTTACCGTTAAAAGTTACATATCTATCCAGATTACCTGTAATTGACACGGATGATTCTATTAGTGGCAGCCAGGTAAATATTTTGCCATTACCTCTTGGGTGATCCACGCCTATTAACCATTTCTCTCCGGTTGCCTTTGTCCCCCAGGTTGAAATATCTCCTGAAGCGTTAATCATACCCGCAGGAACCTGTTTGGATACCAATAGTTCCTTAACTTTATCTGCAGCGTAACCCTTTCCTATTGCCCCAAATCCAATCTTCATTCCTTTTTCTTTCAGAAATACAGTGTTTTCAACACTATTCAGGGAGATTTTTTTATAGCCTACTTTAGAAACTGCCTTACTGATTTGTTCCGGAGTTGGAAACATGGACATTGAACCATCAAATTTCCAGACCCTCTCCATTGCTACAACAGTAATATCAAAAGCGCCATCGGTGATTTCAGAAATCTGAATAGAACGTTCAATTAATTTGTAAAGCTCGAAGCTAACTTTAACAGGTTTTATGCCGGCATTCCGATTTATTTCTGAAGTCTCTGATTCAGAGTCCCAGGAAGAAATCAATTTTTCGACACGTTTTACTTCAGCAATAGCCTCTTCCAAATTGATATATCCAATTTCTTCATTTTGTGCTACCACAGTGAGTTCAAAGGGACTGCCCATCAATTTTACAGATCTCTTTACGGTGACATTATTTTTCGCCTGACCATAAACTGAAGTCATGGCAAGAATACCAAAAAGTAGTGCCACCAAACTTTTCACTTACTGTGTTTTTTTAAGTTGTGAAAATATTGGGCGTACCGTTGTACCATTCTCGTCAATTGAAAAAAATGTACAAGAAAAAACGAAAAGATTTAGGGCCAAACTTTTCACGTAATTATCAAAATGTGACTAATCCGTAATTACTCAAAAACCCGAAGTATATTACCGTTTAGTTCTGTGTTAAACGTTTTAAGCGGATTGTTTGTAATTGTATTTAAGGGTGCCCCGTTTTGATCAAATTCTGATCCATGGGTAGAACAACGAAAAATTCCTCCATTATCATCCAAAAATCTCACCTGATCTGTTTGTTGATGGCTGCAAATCTGACTGGCAGCTATAAAGTTACCTTCCAGGTTTTTTACCACAACCACATCATTTTTTAGAATAAAATCACCATTATTCTGCAACCCTGCACCTTCCTGTGAATTAAGATCCACAGTAAAGTCAACACCTGTTGGTATGGGCTGCATTTCCAGTTCTTCATCATCACTTGAACAACCGTTAATACAAGGGAAGGTAAGCGCAAAAGCCGCACCTGCTCCCAGGCTTCTTAAAAATTCCTTTCTCTCCATAACATCTATTTTTTTAAAGTATGCATATAATTTCAACCCAGGAATCGGGCTGAAAACTACTATAAAAAGAACGCTTTAAAAGAGTGATTCGTATACCTTAATAGACAAAGGTTCCGTATTCACTCTTAATTGTTAGTTTTTTGGTGGCATTTGGCTCTACATAGCCAACAATTTGGGCATCTACGTCGAACTCGCGGGAAATCGTTATCAGATCTTTGGCAACACTTTCTTTCACATAAAGTTCCATGCGATGACCACAATTAAAGACCTGATACATTTCTTTCCAATCCGTACCAGATTGATCCTGTATTAATTTAAACAATGGTGGTACGGCGAACATAGAATCTTTAACAATATGCAGTTTATCTACGAAGTGAAGAATCTTTGTCTGTGCCCCCCCACTGCAGTGTATCATACCATGAATATCTTTAGAATCGTATTTCTGAAGAATTTTTTTAATTATCGGAGCGTAGGTTCTGGTAGGAGAAAGTACAAGTTTACCAGCGTCAAGGGGAGAATCCTGAACAGAATCTGTAAGTTTTACACTTCCTGAATACACCAATTCCTCCGGAACATGTGAGTCATAGCTCTCCGGATACTTAGTGCTCAAATATTTTGAAAAAACATCATGCCTTGCTGATGTAAGTCCATTGCTGCCCATCCCTCCGTTGTATTCTGATTCATAGGTAGCCTTTCCATAGGAAGCCAAACCAACAATTACATCCCCCGGGCAAATATTCGCATTATCTATAACATTAGTTCTTTTTAGTCTGGCTGTTACCGTAGAATCAACAATTATTGTGCGTACAAGATCGCCCACGTCAGCGGTTTCCCCGCCTGTTGCATAAATGGTTATATCGTGATTTGCTAAATCTTCAATTAATTCCTGAGTGCCATTTATTATTGCCGAAATGACTTCTCCCGGAATCAGGTTTTTATTTCTCCCAATGGTAGAGGACAGCAGAATATTATCTGTTACACCCACACATAGAAGATCATCCAGGTTCATGATCAACGCATCCTGGGCAATACCTTTCCAAACAGACATATCCCCTGTTTCCTTCCAATACATATAAGCAAGCGAAGATTTGGTACCCGCACCATCTGCATGCATTACCAGGCAGTATTCCTTATCCTTGGTCAGGTAATCCTCTACAATCTTGCAAAATGCATTTGGAAATAGGCCTTTGTCCATATTTTTTATGGCATTATGCACGTCTTCCTTTGAAGCAGAAACTCCTCTTTGGTCATAACGTTTGCTGGTAGATGAATCCATGGGTTTTGGTTTCCGCAAAAATAGGATAAACCACAAAAAAAGCCCACAAAATGTGAGCTTTAATTATATGCTTATTTAATAAACAATAGTTCCCGGTATTTTGTCAGCGGCCATGACTGATCTTCAATTAGTTGCTCCAGCTTATCGCAATGATATCTGATTTTATCAAAATAGGGCCGAACATTATCGCTGTAAGCAAAAGCTTTCTTATTCAGGTCCTTTAAATTGTTTGCGATTTTTCTGGCATTGGTCATATCATCGGTATTCTTTTTTAATTCAACCATATGCTCTGCAATCTGTTCAATAAGAGTAAGATGACCTTCAGATAATTTTTTATGTGCCGCTCCATAAATCTCTTTTAAGCCCAGAACATTTTTAATTAACTTATTTTGGTATTCAATAGCCGAAGGAATAATATGGCTATAAACCAAATCATTAAAGACCCTGCCATCAATTTGGGTGTGAAGAATATAAGTCTCTAATTCAACCTCTTGCCGCGCTTCAACTTCTATTGTACTCATTACTTCCAGGCTATTAAAAAGTTCCAGACTTTCTTTGGAAGTCATAACCTGAATCGCGGAAGGAGTGGTTTTGTTATTACTCAACTTCCTTTTTTTTGCTTCTTTTTCCCATTCAGCACTATAACCATCACCGTCGAAACGAATTCTTTTGGAAGACTTGATATATTCTCTTAATACATTAAAAACCGCTTCGTCCTTTTTTAATTTCTTTTTATTAATTAAAACATCTACTTCCTTTTTAAATGCCCTTAATTGATTTGCTACAATAGTGTTTAGAATGGTCATTGGTTTTGCACAATTGGTTTTTGAACCAACCCCTCTCATTTCAAATTTATTCCCTGTAAAGGCAAAAGGCGAGGTGCGATTTCTATCTGTATTATCGAGTAAAATCTCAGGAATTTTTCCTACTACATTGAGTTTTAATTCCGTTTTCTCTTCCGGGGAAAGCTTTCCTTTGGAAACCCCTTCCAATTCATCCAATACATTACTTAGTTGTGTACCTATAAAGATTGAAAAAATAGCGGGTGGAGCTTCATTTGCGCCCAGCCTGTAATCATTACTGGCAGAAGCAATTGAAGACCTTAACAGTTCCTCATAAGTATCTACAGCTTTAATTGTATTCACAAAAAAGGTTAGAAATTGCAGGTTTTTCATGGGTGTTGAACCCGGGCTTAAAAGGTTTACCCCAGTATCTGTTGCCAGAGACCAATTGTTGTGTTTCCCTGATCCGTTGATTCGGGCAAATGGTTTTTCATGAAAAAGGACTTTAAAATTATGCCTATCCGCTACCTTTTCCATAATATCCATTAGAAGCAAATTATGATCAACCGCCAGGTTTGCTTCCTCAAAAATCGTAGCCAACTCAAATTGATTTGGTGCTACTTCATTATGCCTGGTTTTAACAGGAATCCCCAGACGAGTACATTCTTTTTCCAGATCTCGCATAAAATTAATGGCCCTTAAAGGTATTACACCGAAATAATGATCATCCAGTTGTTGCCCTTTAGCAGCCAAGTGTCCAACAAGTGTACGTCCGGTAAGAACCAAATCAGGCCGCGAACTAGCCAATGCTTTATCAATTAGAAAATACTCTTGTTCCCACCCCAGTGTTGCGTGGACCTTGGAGACATTTTTATCAAAATATTTAGCAATGGCGGTAGCCGCTATATCTACCGCATGTAATGCTCGTAATAGTGGAGCTTTATTATCAAGGGCCTCACCAGTATAGGAAACAAAAATTGTGGGAATACAAAGTGTCGTACCATAAATAAATGCCGGTGAGGTTGGATCCCAAGCCGTATAACCTCTTGCCTCAAAGGTATTTCGTATACCTCCGCTTGGGAAACTAGATGCATCTGGCTCTTGTTGTACAAGCTGAGCACCCCCAAATTTTTCCACAGCTCTTCCATCTGCTAACAAATCAAAAAAAGCATCATGCTTCTCTGCCGTAGCTCCCGTTAAAGGCTGAAACCAATGAGTGTAGTGTGTTGCACCCATACTGATAGCCCATGCTTTCATTGCTTCCGCGACCTGATCGGCTATTTTTCTATCAATTTTGGAGCCTGAAAAAATAGCCCCTTTTACACTTAAAAGAGCATCCTTCGTAAGATACTGCAGCATTCTTTCTTCATTAAAAACATGGGTTCCGAAAAATTCTGATCGCCGCCCTGTTTCTGTAATGGGTAGCGGTTTATGTTGGTAACTTTCAGTAATTGCATTGAATCTTAATCTGGACATAAGCTGAATTTTATAATTTGATCAAAGCAAAATTAAACAATTCATAGAATTATCGATTAATTATATAAATATTGCAAAATACCCTTAAAAAAATAGGGGTGTTGATAAATATGTCTAATTTTTTGATAAATACCCCTAGTTTTTTAATAGATGTGTTCAAAATAATTTATTTTTGGAGATCGCAAAATTGAAAAATTAACACCGAAGATTATGAGCAAGAGTAAATTAGAATACATTTGGCTGGATGGGCACGAACCAACGCAAGAATTAAGAAGTAAAACCAAGATTGAAGAAGACTTCAGTGGTAAATTGGAAGATTGCCCTTTATGGTCTTTTGATGGAAGTTCCACAGAGCAAGCCGAAGGCGGTTCTTCAGATTGTCTTTTGAAGCCGGTAGCTATTTATCCCGATCCGGAAAGAGCTGGTGGGTTTTTGGTAATGGCAGAAGTGTTAAATGCAGATGGCACAGCGCATTCATCTAATCATCGTGCTCAAATTGATGATGATGATAATGACTTCTGGTTCGGATTTGAACAGGAATACTTTTTAATGGATACTGAAACGGATCTACCTCTTGGGTTTCCACGTGGTGGATTTCCAGGACCTCAAGGTAAATATTACTGCTCCGTAGGTGGAAGGTACACCTGGGGGAGAGAATTTGTAGAAGAGCATATGGATCTGTGTATCGCGGCTGGAATTAATTTCGAGGGTATAAACCAGGAAGTTGCACCAGGACAATGGGAATTTCAGTGTTTTGCCAAAGGCGCTAAAAAAGCGGGTGATGAGATCTGGGTAGCACGTTATCTATTGAATCGCCTTTCTGAAAAATATGGCTATTACATAGAATTACATCCAAAACCTGTTAAAGGCGATTGGAATGGTAGCGGAATGCATGCAAACTTTTCTAATACTACTTTAAGAACATGTGGTTCTAAAGAAATATATGAAAGAATTTGTGAGGCCTTCAGACCTGTGGCTAGTGATCATATAGACGTTTATGGTGCTTTTAATGACGAAAGACTTACCGGCCTGCACGAAACGGCATCTATTAAGGATTTCAGTTATGGGGTATCAGACAGAGGTGCTTCAATCCGAATTCCGATCATAACCGTTGAAAGAGGGTGGAAAGGATGGCTGGAAGACAGGAGACCTGCTTCTAATGGTGACCCATACAAGATTGCAGGAAGAATTATTAAAACTGTAAAGTCTGCAAAAATAGAAGCAGTAGCTAATTAACTACCTTTAGATAATTACAATTCATAACCCGTCTTTAAAGTTATAAAGACGGGTTTTTTAATTATCTATAGTCTTTAAATGGGTATTCATCTAAAACTTTACCGAATTCTCCATCTTAACAAACTATTGACCATAAAACAATGTAAAATACAAAAACAAGATATAAAGAGAAAGTAAAATTATTCCATCACGCCAACCAAGTCGGAGGCCTTTGGGAAAGAATACCAATGGCAGAATAACAAATGAAATCCCAAGCATCCACCAGATGTCATTGGTTAAAAGCCCCTGATCTATTACATAAATTGGAGAGATCATCGAGGTAATACCCAGGACCGCCAATAAATTAAAAATGTTAGATCCAATAAGGTTTCCAACTGAAATAGCTTTTTCCTTTTTAATTATGGCAATAATAGAAGCGGCCAGTTCCGGAATACTCGTACCCACAGAAACAACAGTTATTCCTATGATACGTTCGCTAACCTCATATAAAGTAGCCATTCCAACGGCACCCTTTACGAGTAATTCCGAGCCCCCCCAAAGCGCTACACCCCCTAATCCTAAAAAAAGTACCGCTTTATACAGAGGTAGCGGCTTATCATCTTCGCGAAGATCTTCCACAACAGCTGTTTTCTGAAAGCGAAGTAAAAAAATCAAGAAAAGAAAAAGAAAAAGCACCATAATTCCACCTTCATAGGGCTGTAAAACACCATCAAAATAAAGAAAACCAAAAAATAAGAATGAAGCAGCCATCATCACCGGCCAATCGGTTATATAGAATGCCTTACGCACATCAATATTACCTAATAATAGAATAATTGCCAGTACTAAACCAAGGTTAGCAATATTAGATCCAATAACATTTCCCAGCGCCAGATCCGGAAAACCATCAACCGCCGCATTTATACTTACTATAAGTTCCGGGGCGGAAGTTGCAAAGGATACTATAGTCATGCCTATTATAATCCTGGATATGTTCAGGCGTAAAGAAAAAGCTACAGCCGACTTTAATAACCAGTTACCTCCCAGTACTAATAAAGCCAAACCAATTGCGATAAACAACAAATTGAACATCAGAAAGGTTTTAGCAAATATAGCAGAATACGCCCGGAACGGGGCGTGCATATCATTAAATAAACACCATCTTTTCAGATAAATCAGAGATGATTTTTTACCCATGGACAATGCCTGAGAATTAAATTATCAACCCAATAAAAACTTAAAATATAGTTAAATAACTACAAAAGTAGTTGCTTAACTAAATTAATAGTAATATGTTTGATTAAAATTAATTGCATCATGCAGAGACTCACCAATAAGGAAGAGGAAATAATGAAAATCCTCTGGAGATTAGAAAAGGCATTTGTAAAGGAAATCAGGGCCGAATTGAAGGGAGACAAGCCCCATTATAATACCTTATCAACTATAGTGCGTAAGCTGGAGGAGAAAAATTACGTTTCGCATGAAGCATTTGGAAATACCCATCGCTATTATCCTTTGGTCACAAAAGAAGATTACAGAAAACGCTTTATCTCTAACACTCTTGTGGATTATTATGACAATTCCTATAAAAGCATGGTGTCTTTTTTTGCAAAGGAGCAAAAAATATCCATTGAGGAACTCAGGGAAATTATAAAACTAATTGAAAAAGAAAACTAGATGGAAGCATTATTGATTTACCTTTTAAAAGCCTCGGGAATACTTATTCTATTTTATTTAGTCTACCAGGTATTTCTAAAAAAGGAAACCTTTTTCCGGGTTAACCGCCATTTTTTACTCATCGGGGTAATTGCTGCCTTTGTTTGTCCTTTTATCGTTATTAATAATTATGTGGAAATTACAGCGACTCCTTTTACTACTCCTAATTCCTCAGCTGTAAATTCCTCTTTTGAGACAAGTCAGCCCTTAATTAATTGGTTGGATTTAATTTATACAGTATACGGTATAGGCATGCTTATACTAGGACTCAAGTTTATTCTCCAAATCTTTGCCATAAGGAAAGTGATTCACTCAAACAAAATCATTAAAAAGGATGGTTACAATTATATAGAAACTGATAAGGACATTGCCCCTTTTTCATTTTTCAGGTATATTTTTTATAACCCAGACAAATTTGAGGCCCTGGAACTTGAAGCAATTTTAAAACACGAACGTGCGCATAGTTGCCAGCAGCATTCTCTGGACTTACTGATAGCCCATCTGGTTACCATTGTTATGTGGGCAAACCCTTTTAGTTGGCTATACAAAAAAAATATTGAACAAAATCTTGAGTTTTTAGCAGACGATACGGCTATACAAAGTGTTGTCTCAGGCAAAGCATATAAATACGCTTTACTCAAAGTATCCGGAAATCAATTTTTTACACCAATCACAAATAATTTTTACAGTTCATTAATCAAAAAACGAATGGTCATGTTACACAAATCAAAATCACACAAAAGAAACTTACTTAAAATGGCACTAATCCTGCCTGCCTTAGCAATTTTTCTCTTAAGTTTTAACACGCATACGATCTACGTGCCGAAGACAGCACAGGGTTCTGCTATTATGGTTGCAGAAAGTCTTAAAACCATTGATATCCTAATAAATAAGGATACCACAAATGAAGAACTGGAGGAACTTAAAAAAGATCTTTCAGCCAAAGGAATAGATTTCTCTTACACGGCAGTACGTAATGATAAGAAGGAGATTATAAATATCGAAATTGATATGCGCTCTAAGAAGAAGGACGGCAAAAAATTAAGAGGTTCCTCTTCATTCGACAATGATGGAAAACCCATTGATCCCATAACTATTGTTTTTGACGAAGATAACAACTCCTTTTTTATGGGTGATAATAAGTCAAAACACAAGATTATACATAAAGAAACTGATGTTAACACCTGGGTTTACAACGATGATGAGGAACATAAGCTTGTTGAAATAAAAATAGATGATGGCAAGGAAATAATTATTGTAAATGGCAAAGAAGTTTCACGCGAAGCCTTTGAAGAGATGGAGGAAGAAGACAAGGTGCATAGTAAACATGTTCGGATAGAGAAAAAGAGCTCATCTGGTGGACATACCAAGGTATTTATAGTTAAGGATACAGATGATGAAGATGATATTGAAGTAATTAGTGAAAATGGTAATGGATTTTTCTTTATTGATACTGATGAAGATGAAGATCAACTTTATATTATTGACGGAAAAGAAGGCAGTAAAGAAGATGTTAAATCTTTATCCCCCAATAAGATTGCAACCATAGATGTTTACAAAGGTGATAAGGCGGTTGAAAAGTATGGAAAAAAAGCAAAAGATGGGGTAATAGTAATTAAAACCAAAAAAGAGAACTAATTCCAGAAAGCATCTAAATTTAATATTTATATACTTAAAATACCGGCCACATTTCTGATCGGTATTTTTTTATTTCATGACGGAATAGCCAAAAAAGGTGATTTTTATCAATAAAAAACCCTTGCATTTCAAAAAAAGTTCAAAATACCCCCTACAAATGTTACTATTTGTAACTTGTTAGATTAATTTATCTTACCATTTATAACATTAAGCAAGGGCATTACAATCAATTTAAAATTCAAACCGTCATTTTACTTACAATACTGTATTCAATCTCATTAATTATTGGTGATTTACTTGTCGAGGTAGGTTGGATTCGCATATCTTCGATTTTTAATTAATCAAAAAGATTTTTTTAACATTATAAAATACAAGTTATGATCACTATTGCCAAGATAATTATATTCGTATTGGTATCCCTGATACTAATAATTACCTAATAAGAGTTTAGGAATATACTTATATAAATGAAAGCCCTATGCGTTCATTTGTATTCTGTATAAGATAGTATATTTGCAAAAAGCCATACATGAAAAAAGGACTCTTTAAGCTTCTTGCCAAGATTAACAAACTGATATTACCTTCCTTTACTAAAAAGAGATTAGACCTTTCCAAAGCCTCCAAGTATCAAATGGCCATTATTGGGTGGCGTTACTTTATTACTACCAATGCCCTGGATTAAAAACTAACCAATGATTTAGTCTGGTAACCATTTAATTTAGCAGCACCTTTAAGGCTCAACAACTCCAGTAAAAAATTACATTGTATTACTTTGCCTCCTAATGCTTCCACCAATTCGCAAGTGGCTTTTGCAGTCCCGCCTGTAGCTAAAACATCATCATGTATAATTACGCTTTCGCCGGGCTGAATACTGTCTGCATGCATTTCCAGAGTGTCTTTCCCATACTCCAATGAATAGGTTCTACTAATCTTATCCGATGGCAATTTTCCGGCTTTTCGTACGGGAACAAATCCGGCATTTAATCGTGATGCAAGTATTGGAGCAAAGAAAAAACCTCTGCTTTCCATTCCAACCACCTTATCTACCCTTACATTGCCAATCATTTTTAACATGGCATCTGCCGCTGCCTGCAATGCGGTGGCATCTTTTAAAAGGGGGGTAATATCCTTAAAGGTCACTCCTTTCTCAGGAAAATCGTGAATATCTCTAATGTAATTTTTAAAATCCATTTAATTGATAGCTAGTAATTTTGCCTTAAATGTAAAAAGAAATATATTTGCAGCCCTTTGGGGAACATAATATATTTGGCCTCGTAGCATAACTGAATAATGCACTTGATTACGGCTCAAGAGATTACAGGTTTGAATCCTGTCGAGGTCACGAATAAACCACAAAAAGTTGGAAATACAAGCGAGTTTCAAAAAGGAGCTCGCTTCTTTTTTGAAATAAAGCGAAGGGATTCCTTTTGTGGTTTTCAAAGCGGAGCTTTATCAGGATCATGATCCGCCAATTGGCGGAACTTAATCCTGTGCGACAGGATGCCAACGCACCAGCCACGCCTTCGCGTAGCCGCTATGGCAGAGCAAGGTGGCCCTTCACTGTCATCCCGATAACTATCAGGAGTCTACCAGACCTTTGACTACCGTTCAGTCGCCTGTCGAGGTCTCATTAATAACATCCATTGTCGGCAAGTAAGATAGCCAGGCATTCACATATTTAGACAAATAAGAATCTAAGAGTATTTTGTCCAAGTAAATTAAACTTGAACGGATATCTTTTGTAATTAGGGCAGACAAATCTAATTTTACGGATATGAAAACAAAATCCAAAATTATCACGTTTGTTCTGACGCTTGGCAGTGCTTTTGTTATTTTTATGGTATTCATGGTAGCATCCAATTTAATGTAGGCTCTACTTCAGTCAGGTTAGTCTAATTTGTATCTTTGCTTTACCTTTCTACTCCAAATCCGTCATGATGTTCTCATTAATATCATGATCTTAATACCTGAAAAATGCCAAAATCTACCAAAATTTTAGCCATTGTTTTAGTTGTTGTTATCCTGGGCTTTGGTGTGGGAATATACCTGCAAGACTTAAAACATGAGGAAAGTACAGCTGCAGCTTGGGAAGCCAACCGGTTTAACGTGGCAAAATTCAACAAGATACTAAAGTATAATTCAAAAATGAATACGGCCAACTGGGCAGCAATGAAAGATAGTATTTCACAGCAATTAGATTCATTGGTGATCCTAAGATTCAGAAAGGAAATGGACAGCCTCAACGCGCTAAAGAATCAAAACCCATAAGGGTCTCTTAAATTCTTAAGCAATACAAGAAGCAGCATTAAGCATATATTTCCTGAATTTCCTTTTTGTATTTCTCCCTTATCACACGTCTTTTGAGCTTTAATGTTGGTGTAAGTTCGGCTACAGAATCATCTTCGTGTATAGGTAACCACACAGCCGGGACAATGCGGAATTTCTTTATTTGCTCTATATGACTGAATTCGGGATTGTAGTTATCAATTACTTTTTGATATTTTGCAAGAATCCTGTCCTGTTTTACCATATCTTCCAAATTGGTCCACTTAATATTTTTATGTCTGCACCAATTCTTTAATCCATCCTCTGATGGCACAATGAGTGCAGAAACAAATTTTTGTTTATCCCCGATAACCATGATCTGATCAATAACAAAATTTTCCTTTATCCTATTTTCTATGGGTGCAGGTGCGACGTACTTTCCTCCGGAAGTTTTCAATAGCTCCTTCTTCCTGTCTGTTATTTTTAAAAAATCCTTTCCATTGGGGCCTTTGATCAATTTTCCAATATCCCCGGTGCAAAACCATTTTCTGCCATCTATATCTTTAAACACCTGAGCATTTATTTCAGGTTTTTTATAATAGCCCGACATAACATTAGGCCCAATAGCAAGTATTTCACCTTCGTCTTCATTATATTCTCCGGACGACTTATCTATATATAATTCTACCCCGTTTATTGCATAACCTACAGTACCTATTACTGACCCTCCCGGTTTAACGCTATTGACGGTTAAGGTTGGGGAGGTTTCGGTTAAACCGTAGGCCTCGCGCACGTTGATTCCTGCCGCGCAAAAAACGCGAATTATGTTCATGGGGCAAGGGGCAGAACCCGTAACAATCAGACGTACATTCCCCCCCAGGGCCTCACGCCATTTGCTAAAAATCAATTTATCTGCAATCCCCCATTTTATCTTATCAATGGGAGATAAATTTTGATCCAGCTCATAATTATCTGTTAAGCGAAGTGCCCAAAAGAAAAGTGCCTTTTTTGCTCCTTTTAAGTTCAGGCCCTTATTGTAGATCGCTTCATATACTTTTTCCAGCAGTCTTGGCACTGTTGTAAATACTACTGGTTTTACAGATGCCAAATCACCATTCGGTCCACTCAGGTTATCTGTACCACAAAAATAAATTGAAGTTCCTTCATGGAACCATGCGAATGAAACCGCTCTTTCATAAATATGACAAAGTGGTAAAAAACTCAGTACATTTTCACCCGTATCCACTTCTAAAAATTTTGAGGTCTCCACAATAACATGCATTATATTGTTATGAGTTAACATAACCCCTTTTGGATTACCTGTTGTTCCCGAGGTATATATAATAGTAGCCAAATCTTCCCCGGTAATTTTTTTCTTAATTTCTTCAACTTCTTTTAGTCCTTCCTTGTACAGTATTTCTTCCCAAAATGGTCTCCCCTTGACATTATCAAAAGTGTAAATACTCTTTAAACTTGCAACATTTTTTCGGGTAGACGACAGTTTATCATAAAGATCGAGTCCGCCACAAAAGGCAGCCTTTACTTCTACTTCATTCAGGATATATTCAAACTCTGAAATACTTATTGTTGGGTATAATGGAATACTTATAAGTCCGGCCATCTGCAGAGCAAAATCCATAATTACCCATTCGGGCCTGTTTTTATAGATTACCATTGCCACTTTATCCCCGGGCTTTAATCCAAGTTTCACTAAACCTGACGCAGCTTGTTCTGCATAATTTTTTACATCTTCTGTGCTATAGGAATTCCAATTACTTTCAACATCCCGGCCACTTAAGGAAGCTTCAAGAGGGTTGGTGTTTAGTTGATTGTAAAGAAGGTCAAAAAGTCTGGTCATAGGACACTATATTTTTTGGTTTGGCATTGGTTTATTTATAAAATTAGTAATTATTTGAATGATCAATGTTGTTCACATAAATTATGAAACTTACTCAAACATCAAACTAATAAATTCAGCCACACATGCTGGTTTATCATATCCCTCAATCTCCACCACACAATTACTAGTAATTTTCAGACCCTTCTCCCCGTAATTTTCAATTTTTTGAATAGTACAGATTAACCTGAGCTGACTATCTACTAAAACAGGGCTTGGAAATCGTACTTTATTCAACCCATAATTTATACCCATTTTGGCAGATTTAACTAACAAAACATCTTTTAAAAGTTTAGCTAAAAGTGCAAGTGACATAAAACCGTGTGCCACCGGCTTTTTAAAAGGTGAGTATTTTTCTGCTTTTTCAACATCTACATGTATCCATTGGAAATCCATGGTGGCTTTGGCAAAGTCATTAATCATTTCCTGGGTTACCGTTAGCCAATCGCCGGCCGGTAAAGTTTGACCTTCAATTGCCCGAAAGTCAGCAAAATTCTCTAATTCTAAATTGGCCATATTAATTATCTTGAAGTTCCACCATCTATTGTAAGGCATATACCCGAAACAAAACGGGCTTCATCCGATGCCAGGTATAGGTAGCCATAGGCAATATCTATGGGTTGAGCTACAGTACGCAGGGGAATACTATCTTTGATTTTAGCAAAATGTTCTTCCGGTATCTTGTCTACCATATCCGTCATGGTGAAACCGGGTGCTATGGCATTGGCCGTTATGCCATACTTGCCAAATTCCATCGTCCAGGTTTTTGCCATGGCAATAACACCTGCTTTGGTAGCGGCATAATTTGTCTGTCCAAAATTACCCCTTAAACCAACATTTGAAGCGGCACTTACAATCCTTCCATACGTATTGGCCTTCATATAAGGTACAACAGCCTGGGTACAGATAAATACCCCTTTCAGATTAACCTCTATAACCGAGTCCCATTCTTCCTCGCTCATTTTTTCGAGCGTTCTGTCTCTCGTAATTCCCGCATTATTAATAAGAATATCTATTTTACCATATTTTTCATTTACATTTTTGAAAAGTTTTTCTACTGCAGGTTTATCGGTTACAGAAACCTGATTATACTCTGCTTTTCCCCCGGTCTCATTTATGCTATCAGCTACCTTCTGTCCTTGCGGCAGCAGGTCCATAATAATTACTGTCGCTCCTTCTTTTGCAAAGAGTTCGGATATGGCCTGGCCAATTCCACGGGCACCTCCTGTAACTATGGCTATTTTGTCTTTTAGTCTCATTTCTTATAGTTCATTAATTATGTAGTTTTTATCCGTATATGCGGAATTTTATCCTTTAAACTAAGCAGAACTTTAATTTAAAGCAAAATATCTCGAAATGGGATAAACTTAAACTTCTATTACCAATTTACCTCTGACCTTTCTGTTTATAATTTCGTCCAATGCCCTGGAGACTTCCTTCAATTCATAAGTCTTATGGATATGGGGTCTTAACCTGCCCTCATCATACCATTTCATTAAAGTCCTGGTATTCTCCATATTCTCCTTTGGATTTCTCATAGCAAAATCGCCCCAAAATACCCCAACTATAGAAGCAGTCTTAAGCAAAGGCAGATTTAAAGGCATTTTAGGTATAGTACCGGAAGCAAATCCTACTACCAGATATCTCCCCTCCCATGCAATCCCCCTAAATGCCGCCTCAGAATATTCGCCACCAACAGGATCGTATATAACATCTACCCCTTTATTATCAGTCAATCTTTTTATTTCAGACTTCAGATCTTGCTCGGAATAGTTAATGGTTTGATCAGCGCCATATTCTCTGCATAATTGCAATTTTTCTTCTGTAGACGCTGCCGCAATTACTTTTGCGCCCATTAATTTACCTAATTCCACGGCTGCCAAACCAACTCCACCCGAAGCGCCAAGCACGAGCAATGTTTCGCCCTTTGCCAGCTTTGCCCGGTCTTTAAGCGCATGATAAGAGGTCCCATATGCCACCATAAATGACGCTGCAATTGGGAAATTCATTTTTTTTGATTTCAGGAAACACGTATTGGATGGCACTACTACTTCCTCTGCAAAACCTCCGTTCAAGACAAATCCGAAGACCTCATCACCCACTGCCAGGTGTTTTACCTCATCGCCAATCTCCTTTACGACCCCGGCAATATCGCTGCCCGGTGTGAAAGGAAGCTCTGGTTTAAACTGGTATAAACCCTGGATAATTAATGTGTCAGGGAAATTTATTCCACAGGCTTTTACTTGCACCACTACCTCTTTTGCTTTGGGTTTTAAACCAGGCATTTCTTCTAAAACCAGAGAAGAAGGTGGTCCGAATTCTTTACATCGTATGGCCTTCATCTTCTACTACTTTTAGCACCAGTTTGCCTAGTTTTTCACCTGTAAACAACCTTTTATAGGTTTGCGGAAAATTCTCAATTCCCTCATATATATCTTCTTTGCCTTTCAATTTTCCCTCTGCCAGCCAGGCACCCATGGCCCTTGCAGCTTCGCCATACCTTTTTGCATAATCAAATACCACCATTCCCTGCATTGTGGCTCGGTTTACCAGGAGTGAAAGGTAATTACTGGGGCCTTTTATGGCCGTTTTGTTGTTGTATTGCGATATTGCTCCACATATCACTATTCGGGCATGCATTCTCAGTTTACTCAGGGCAATATCAAGAATTTCGCCACCTACGTTGTCAAAATAAACATCCAGGCCTTTTGGACATTCTTCCTTCATCCTGGTTACAACATTCTCGTTCTTATAATCAATAGCAGCGTCAAAACCCAACTCCTCTACAATATATTTACATTTCTCCTTACCCCCGGCAATGCCGACAACCCGGCATCCTTTAATTTTTGCTATTTGACCCACAATACTCCCTACTGCTCCTGCTGCTCCTGACACTACCACAATATCTCCTTCTTTTATTTTACCTACTTCAAGAATACCAAAATAGGCTGTCATCCCTGTCATGCCCAAGGTGCTTAAATAAGTTGGTAGAGGAGCTAGTTTCGGGTCTATAATACGCAAATCCTTACCATCTGAAATTGCATATTGTTGTACACCCCCAAATCCGGCTACATAATCCCCTACTTTGAAATTGGGATTTTTATTAATTGCCACAACCTCACCAACAGCGCCCGCGCGCATAACTGAGCCAATAGCCATTGGCTCTATATAGGATTTGGAATCATTCATCCAGCCCCGCATAGCCGGGTCCAGGGAAACATAATGTTGTTTCACCAGAATTTCTCCATCCTGCAATTCGGGAATAGGGTTAGTCTCTAATGACCAGGTTGAAGCATCTGCCTCACCTAAGGGTCTCTTTACAAATTTTAGTTGTTTATTCATATTTTTCATTTCTGTTTTATCCTTTCTTTTTATTTGAGAAACTCTTTACGTATGCTTCCATTTTGGTTCGAATTTCAGGTTTCCACCATAGGGTTGCAGCTTCTTTCAGCGAATTTTCGGCATTCAAATCAAGTTTGCTGAGTAAATTTTTGCGAAGTTTATTTTTTGTATTAAGAAGTATTTCCTGATCTGCCTGTAAATAGTGTTGCATCTTAGATTCGGCTTTTGGCAATACTTTCTCTAAAGGAACCAATTCATCTACTAATCCGGCAGACAAGGCTTCTTTTCCATTAAGCAGCTTCCCTTCCATAATATATCTGCTAGCCAAACCCTGACCTATCCAAAAGGCATAGGTTTCTACAAGGTTCTGAGAAATTTGAATATTTACAGCAACCTCATTCAGTCCAATAATATATTGTTCTCCATCTGCCATAATTCGGTTATCACTTGCCACTGCAAGAACGCAGCCCCCCGCCGGGGAATGACCGGTAATTGCCGATATAACAGGTTTGGTGATCTGCATTAGTTCTATGAAAAGTGCACCAAAAACATTAAAAAAATCTTCGATCTGCTTTTTGTCATAATGAAATAATTCTATTAAATCCAATCCTGCCGAGAAATAGTGTGGCTGCCCTGTAAGTATTGCTCCTTTTACTGCACTGTCATTTTCAATATCCCGGAACACTTGCCTAAGCTCCTGAACCATATCATAATTAATGGCATTTACCTTACCACGGTTCATCTGAACAATGGTATAACCCTCTTTCTTAATAATCTTTAATGTATTCATCCGGGTAAAATTTTTATTTTGTTCAGCATTGATTTTTTAAATTATTTTATAATAAAGATGTTCCACCGTCCAGTGTTATGGTTTGACCAGTAATATATTTCGAATTATCAGATGCAAGCCATGCTACAGCTTCGGCAATTTCACCTGCCTCGCCGAACCTGTCCATAGGAATGAGTTTTTTAAGCGTTTCTCCCATATCAGGTCTGCTTGCAAGTAATTTGTCTAAAAGTGCGGAATGAGTATACCCCGGACATACCGCATTTATTCTAATATTCTTACGCCCATATTCCAGTGCGGCTGATTTGGTCATACCTACAACCGCAAATTTACTGGCACTATAGGAAAGGTTGTATCCTGAGGGTTTTAAGCCGGCTAATGAAGCGATATTTATAATATTTCCATCGCCTTGTTTCATCATTTGCTGCAAAGCCACTTTCATACAATAGAATACACCAGTCTGATTCACAGCAATAACATTGTCCCAATCTTCCAGTGTATGGTCAGCAGTCTTACTTTGATTTTCACCACCTATACCTGCATTATTTATCATGACGTCTAACTTACCATGATTCTTAACCGTTTGAGCTATTAATAATTCTACTTCTTCAAACTTAGATACATCTGCCTTGAATGCAAATGCTTCGCCTCCGGATATTTTAATTTGATCAGCAACATTTTGGGCCTTTTCAGAATTAACATCAGACACGATGACCAATGCCTTGTGTTTAGCCAACAAAGCAGCGGATGCGGCTCCTATTCCACTTCCTGCCCCTGTAATGATCACAACTTTGTTTTCTAATTGCATATCGCTTTTATTTAATCAAACGCCCTTGATCTTTTATCGCATATTTTTAAATTTTAAAAGACAAATGTTGTCAGTCAATACTATCCTTCTGAATGGCGTTCCATGCTGTATTACAACATAAGGCAGAAACTTTATTCAGGTTCGCAAAACGAGGGTCTGTTGTATGTCCATGCTTAAATCTATAATATATCTGTTGGGCAATTACCGCAATTTTAAAAAGACCATATGCAAAATAGAAGGTAAGATTATTTATATCCCTGCCACTTTTGAGCGCATATTGCTGCACGATTTCTGTTCGCGTAGGATTGCCTGCCATAGTTGTTGGAGATGGAAGTCCCTGCTTTAAAAAATCAGCATCTGAAGCTGTGGTCCAATACCCAAGGGAAGTGCCCAAATCCATCAAAGGATCACCTAAAGTGCACATTTCCCAATCCAGTATGGCGGCTATTTTTTTCCATTGATCATCAGCAAATACGACATTATCGTACTTATAGTCATTATGGATAAGGCTGTAATGATAGTTTTTAGGCTGATTCTTTTCCATCCATGACATGACCTTATTGGCGGAAGGAACTTCTTCTGTTGCCGCAGCAAGGTACTGTTTGCCCCAGTTTTTGACTTGTCGCTCAACATAGCCTTCCGGATTTCCCAACGATTCAAGTCCGGCTGCCTTATAGTCTACATCATGCAGTTCCACATAGGCATCCAACCATGCATCCGCTATGGTTTTAAATTCATTAGGAGTAACCTCACGATCTCTGGCCTCATTGGCGGTTAAAATTATTCCGTCTACTTTATTCATTATATAAAAAGGGGCTCCTAATATCTCCGCATCTTCTGAAAACGCATAAGGTTCCGGGGTTTTGTCGAATACTTTATGAAGATTGTTTAGCACCTTAAATTCCCTACCCATATTATGGCCCCGTTTAGGTGCCGCAAAGGGCGGACGACGCAACACGTATTCCTTATCTTCTATTTTTAACAGATAAGTAAGATTGGAATATCCATTATAAAACTGCCTGATGATTAATTCGTTTTTTTCATCATTGATCAAATCATAATGCAACAGGAACTTTTTCAAGTTCCGCACATTAAGCTCTTCTCCTTTTCGAACAGTTTTTGTTAGTTCCCTTTCCGGCATTTTCAGATTTGTGTGTATTTTTTTACCGTGTTTTTCCCTAATTGACTTAAATGAACCTCATCCGGGCCATCAGCCAGCCTCAAGGTTCTGGCAGAGGCATAAAAGTGTGCTAATGGGGTATCTCCACAAACGCCCATACCTCCCATTATCTGGATAGCCCTATCAATAACTTTTAAGGCCATATTTGGTGCTACAATCTTAATCATGGCAATCAGGTCTTTTGCTTCCTTGTTTCCAACCCTATCCATTTTATCCGCAGCAGAAAGTACTAGCAGACGTGTTTGTTCTATCTCACAACGAGAATGCGCAATTTCCTGACGAATGCTGCTATAGGTATCTAAAGTTCTGCCAAACGGACTGCGTTCAGAGGCCCTTTGGGACATTAACTCCAGAGAACGTTGTGCCATCCCTATTAATCGCATACAATGGTGTATTCTTCCCGGACCCAAACGACCCTGGGCTATCTCAAATCCTCTGCCTTCACCTAGAATAAGATTGCTTTTTGGCACACGTACTTTATCCAACACAATTTCTGCGTGTCCCTCCGGAGAATCATGGTAACCAAAAACACTTAATGATCTTATAATCTCTAAACCAGGAGTATCCATTGGAATCAAAATCATGCTGTGTTGCAGATGGCGGGGCGCATCAAAACTGGTCTTACCCATTACTATGGTGATACTGCAATTTGGGTCCATGGCTCCTGAAGACCACCACTTTTTACCTGTAACAACATAATCATCGCCGTCGGCTACAATAGACGTCTCGATATTCGTGGCGTCTGAAGAAGCCACATCGGGCTCGGTCATTAAAAATGAAGATCTGATTTCACCGCGCATTAAAGGCTGCAACCAAGTTTCCTTCTGTTCAGAAGAGCCGTATTTCGCCAAGACCTCCATATTACCCGTATCGGGGGGACTGCAATTAAATACTTCTGATGACCATAATATCCTTCCCATGATCTCAGCCAATGGGGCATATTCCAGATTGGTTAATCCAGGACTTAAGGCTCCATAACCCACGGGTAAAAACAAATTCCAAAGTCCTTCAGTTTTGGCTTTTTCTTTCAATGCCTCAAGGCCCGGCCATTTTTTCCAAATATTGGCTGGGTCTCTATGGAAAGTTTCCACTTCCTCCTGTACAGGTATTAAATGCTTAGCTATAAATAGCTTAAGTTTTTCCTGGAAGGCAATGGATTTTTCGCTGTATTCAAAATTCATAGTATTAATTTTAATCGATAATCGAATTTTAACCTGAAATTAAGTACCCGCCATCTGCTACATATACCCCACCTGTCATATAAGACCCTGCATCTGATGCCAGCAACATGACCATACCGGCCATTTCTTCGGGAGCAGCTATCCGCCCCAGAGGTAAGGCTTTTGTAAATCCGGCAATCAATTTGTCATCTGTCCATAATCCTTCACTAAATTTGGTCTTGATCAGGCCAGGACAAAGTACGTTTGCTCTAACCCCATAGCGGCCCCATTCTTTAGCCTGATTCTTGGTAAGCATTATCAAAGCTGATTTGGTTGCGCTGTACAATCCTAATCCAAATCCAGGAGTTAATCCCTCAACCGATGAAATATTAATAATACTACCACTACCCTTTTCTTTCATGTAAGGCAGGACCAGGTTAGAGAGGAGCCATGGCGCCTTGACGTTTACATTCATTATCTTATCAAAGACAGCTTCGTCTGAGCCCTCCAGAGGACCATAATAGGGGTTTATGGCTGCATTGTTCACTAAGATGTCTATTCTTCCAAAATGTTCTATAGTCTTAGCAATAAGTGTTTTGCGCTGTTCAGAATCGCCAATATGGCATTGTATACCCACCGCCTCAAGGCCGGCTTCCCTAAATTCATCGGCAACTTTGTCGACTGCAGCCTGCTTCCGACTGCTTACTACCACTTTAGCGCCATTTTCAGCCAGCCCCCAGGCAATAGATTTTCCTATTCCTTTACTTGATCCGGTGACAATAGCGACTTTACTACTTAGGTCAAATTTAGATTTTATACTATCCATCGTTTATTTTCGCTTATTTTATTCAAAAAGTATTTCTTCGGCCCCTAATGCCTTATGACAAAATTTAGGTAAACAACTGATTTTCATTTGCTGTAGTCAACACATGTTTATCCATTAAAATCTCAGCCAATGCCTTTGTTTTAGGAATTTCATATTTAAAATAAAATTTCATGGCATTGATCTTACTTTCATAGAATGCGGATGAAAATTTGGTGTCACTCAAAGCTATGGCATTTTGAGATTTAACGGCAATATCCAACCACAACCAGCCAACCACAATATTTCCAAAAAACTCCATAAATACCGTAGCATCTGATAAAAATCGTTCATAATCACCTTTTTTAACAAAATCCATCAGAAAATTCAACACTTCCTCTGTTAAGGATAAAGCTGTTCCAAGTTTCTTTGCATAGGGCAAAAGATCATCATGTTTAGATGCTCTTTTTATGCTTTTCATTATTTCTGCAGACAACAATTGTAAAGCTTTACCATTATTCATGGTCATCTTTCTTCCCAAAAGATCTAAAGACTGAATTCCCGTTGTTCCCTCGTAAATAGAAAAAATCCGGATGTCCCGATAATACTGTTGAAGGATAAAATCTGAACAAAACCCATAACCTCCCAGAACCTGAAGGCCATTACTTACAGAGAGCGTCCCCATTTCAGAAGGATAGGTTTTAGCAATTGGTGTAAGGATCTCAAGTAAATAGGAGTATTTTTCCCTTTCCTTCTTATCTGAATGAGTCTCAGACAAATCATGGTATTTTGAGGAAAGTAATATCAAGCTTAATGAACCCTCCGCGACAACTTTTTGAAGCATAAGCATTCGTTTGACATCCGGATGGTTTATTATAAGGGTCTGTTCCTGATGCACGTCTTTCTTACCTGTATCGGTTAGACGGCGCCCTTGAGGCCTTTCTCTTGCGTAAGACAAAGACGCTTGATAGGCGGCCATGCTTATAGCAGCAGCTCCGCGTCCGACAGCTATCCTGGCTCCGTTCATCATCAAGAACATATACTTTAATCCCTGATTGGCTTCCCCAACAAGCCATCCCTTACAATCGTCATTATGTCCAAAGAAAAGATGAGTCGTACAATAGCCTTTTTGACCCATTTTTTGAAAATCGGCAAAAGTTGTAACATCATTAGATGTAAGGTCACCATTGGCGGACCCCCTGTTTTTAGGAACAACAAATAAAGAAATTCCCTTTGTACCAGCGGGAGCACCTTTAATTCGGGCCAATAACAAGTGAACAACATTTTCAGCGCCTTTAAAGTCTCCCCCTGATATAAATATTTTCTGCCCTGAAATTTTATAGCCGTCTCCGGAAGGTTCAGCAGAGGTCACAATATCAGATAAAGAACTTCCTGCCTGTGGTTCAGTCAGGCACATGGTTCCATTCCAATCGCCTGTGAGCATTTTGGGAATGAATTTATCATTAAGCTCTTTACTGCCAAATTTTACAATCAACTCTGCTGCCCCAAGGGTCAATCCAATGTAGCCAGGCAAATGATTATTGGCTGTTTCCTGTATATAAGCCGACGCAGTAACCACCATCCCTGGTAATTGCATCCCACCGATTTCATAGTCAAACAGTCCGGAAACTAATCCCATTTCCCCGCCCTTTTTTATGTAGTTTTTTACCTGCGGATGGACAATTATTTCTCCATCTTCAAAACGGGCAGGCTGTTCATCCATTTCACGGAAAAAAGGGAATAATTCCCTATCGGAAAAATCCTTGACAGCGTTTAAAAAAAGGTCTACAGATTCCTGGTCATAGTCCTTAAAACGACTCTGATCCAAAACATTTTGAAGTTGATGAACCTCGTAAAGCAAAAATTTGAGGGTATCTAAATCTAAATATTGGTTTGCCATATAAAATTGAATTATAATTCTTAAAAATCATCTATTTCAGGCCGGTAGCAACATATAGAGTTCATAATTGGGTTACCTTGAGCAACGGTTACGATTTAAATGCCTGGAGGTAATGTTTTATTTGATAGAAAAATAAGCAGAAATAATTTCCTTCAATATAATCATTTCGAATGACATTCACCGGTAAATCATCGTGATACAAATACAGGATATTTATTTTTCTCAATATATTATTTACCCATCAATTTGCTTTAAATATTTCACAATAAAACAAAAAAATAGCGGGGATGAACCCCCGCTATTTTTATTTATGAAGTATATGAGTTAGTACTTTAAGGCATGAAGTTATTAGCAGCAACCTCCCCCATCATAGTGAAAGGTAGATTCGGAAAAATAAATATCGTCCCTTTTCAAAGCTTGCAATGCCCCAGAGGTTTTATCACAAATAGCTAAAGGCTGATTTTTTAACAAAATATGACCGGCATTATCATCAAAATAATCATCATCACCATAATATATAGCGGCTTTTCCTGTAAATACGCATGGGCCATCATATGGCATTGGATCCTTAATGGCTGCAACTTCAATAGATTCAATATAAATTAATTCGTCTGTGGCATAATGTTTTGGATCCAGAATTCTGTAAGGTTTACGTGCTCTAATTTCTATTGTTCCGAAGCCCGCATCAGTTAACATTTTAGTGTATTCCGCTATTGGTATACTTCCGCTTAAGCACAAAGCGCGTAATCTATCATCATTGCGAAGTGTCTTATTCATAGTTTGTTCACAAGTAGGATCACTCATGACCAATTTTCCATGTGGTTTTAAAACCCGATACATTTCTGCAATAGCTTGTTTTAGGTCATCGGTTTTAAAAATATTGAACAAACAATTTTGTGCGGCAACATCTATACTATTATCTTCAATGGGCAGGTTCAGGGCATCCCCCTTAATAAGATCAACAAAATCTCTTTTAAACCAGGAGTTCTGAGCCTCGGCTTCAATAAAATTTTTTCGCGAAGCTTCAAGCATTTCATCAACTATATCAATACCTATAACTCCACCCTTTTGACGATTGAAATACGAAAATTGCAATAATTCCATACCTCCGCCAACACCAACATAAAGAATTTTAGGATTATTCGTCAGATCCCGTGCACGCACCGTACTGCCACATCCATAATTCATATCCTGCATATTACGGGGAATTTGTAATCCCGGTAATTCCCAAACCGGATTAGTGGTGCAGCAAAGTCCAACATCTGGAGTCAAAGCCGCTTCTTTATATAAATTTTGGGTTGCTTCTAAATAGCTCATTTTTTAGTTTTATAAAGGGTTTTAATTAATTCGTTAAATAAGGTAATCATATATGGTTGAGCTACACTTTCTAATTAGGCCTAAACCTCATAAATTTCAATATTCATGAAGTTTGATATTATTCGCTTTGGTCATAGTTTTAATCTATCTTAATTCCGGATTTCTATTAAAGACTATGATAATGTTTTTTATATTACAGATCCCTGACAACTACTGCCTGCTCCAGCAGTACAGCCATAACAATGTTGAAATACTCTAATGTTTCTATTTTGAAGCAGGTCCTCATTATATTCTTTTATATGCTTTACTTTACCTTCTACTTTTAAGTCAAGCATTTGGTTAAAATCACAATCATAAAGCCATCCTTCCCAGCTTATGGAAATTGTATTTGTACACATTACGTTTTTCACCGCTTCAGGATTGTATGCATCAACTAAGGCATACATATAATCTTCATAATTTTCAGATGCAATTAAATAATCTAAAAAACGGCTTATTGGCAAATTAGTGATCGCAAACAAATCATGGAATTGTATGTTAAAATCTTCAAGAAGTGCTTTTTTGAAATCTTTTTCCATGGATGTTTGGTCTCCAGGTAAAAAAGCTCCTGACGGATTATATACTAAATCCAATCTCAAATTACTTCCGGGCAAACCATATCCAACTGCATTAAGTTCCTGAAGCGCTTTAATTGATTTATTGAAAACTCCTTCACCCCTTTGCTTATCAGTTTTCCCGCGAGTCCAATGTGGCATTGACGAAACAATATGGATATTATTTTTCTTAAAGAATTCAGGTAAATCATAGTACTTTTTATTCGACCTAATAATGGTTAGATTAGACCTTACGATTATATCCTTAATACCAACTTTAAAGGCTTCCTCAACAAACCACCTAAAATTTGGATTCATCTCAGGTGCACCACCAGTCAAATCCAAAGTATGTGCTGCAGTAGATTTTATTACTTTTAAGCACTGTTCCATGATTTCTTTAGTCATGATTTCTTTTCGATCCGGACCAGCATCTACGTGACAATGTTCGCAAACCTGATTGCACATATACCCAAGATTAATTTGGAGTATCTCAAGCTGCCTTGGCTTTAACGGGAATTGATCAATCTCAGATATTTTATCTTTGAAAGTTGGTAGTTCACCGCTTTTAAAAATTCCGTTAGATAAAATTTCTAATTGCCTATTAACATTTGCTAATTCACTTTCTCTTTTCTTTAGGGACTTTGTTATCATTTATTATAATTACATTGATAATTTATTGTATTTGTTCATCATCTGAACACCGTGAACAAGAGTTGCTCCGCTTTCAATAGCCGCGCCAACATGAACCGCCTCCATCATTTCTTCCTTGGTCACACCACGTTGTAAACCATCTTTTGTGTATGCATCAATGCAATAAGGGCATTTTACAACATGTGAAACAGCTAGTGCAATTAACGATTTTTCACGGGCAGTTAGAGCGCCTTCTTCAAATACTTTACCGTAATAATCAAAAAATTTTGTTCCTAATTCTTCACTCCATTCTGTAATGCTCCCAAATTTTCTAAGATCTGCAGGATCGTAATAAGTTTTAGACATTCAAGTTAGTTTTATATTTAATTGCTAACGCCTGGTCGTTAGTCGAACGAAAATACTAAAGTTTACATTAAACTGGTTTATACCTAATTATATTTCCTGGCTTCTTCGGAAAGGCCTCCCCGGTATACCTAATGAGTTTAAAACGATTAATGGTGAGTTGCGATACAAGTTACGGCCTATTATAAACTGAACCCGAAAATATTAAACATCTGTTTTTATTTATTACTATTAATATTTTGGCAAAAAATTGCTTCATTAGCTGAAATCCCCCCAGCCCGTGAACACTGCACTTCTGTTTTTATTTAAGTATAAAACGTTTACCTTTGGCGGGTTATGAAAAAAATAAAATAGCCATGAAAAAAATCAAGGTTTTATTACACCTAATTGTATTCATATTTATTTTACAGGCCTGTTCATCGGACGACAATGCACCAACTGTAGACAATAGTGATGAGGTTGTGGGTAGCTGGAGATTAACTGAACTCAATATAAATCCGGCCCAGGATATAAATATGGATGGTAATACGACTACGAATATTTTGACTGAACTTCCCTGTGCTACTGGAACACTAATTATAAATAGTGATGGTACATGGAGTTCAACTATAGTTAATTTAGATATTGCTTCCATTACCGGCGGTCTTTTTGATATAAGGTGTGCCGATAATAGTAATACCTCTTCAGGGGTCTGGCAATTTCAAAATTCGCAATTGTCCTTATTTATTAATACCAGATTAATCTTGTATACCCTAAATAATGATAGGTTGACGAGCACTTCTAATGAAGACCTTCCAGGCTTTATGAGTGAAGTTTACGAAAAACAATAATCCATTATTTTTAATTCCTAAAGATTGAAGCTGAAAGAGGCATCTTTGAGTAGGTCGAACACATGTAATTTAAATTCCATGATTTCTACAATTATTGCGTAATATTTGATTTAAATAATAGAAATGGACTATATACTTAAACCCTGGCCCTGGTATGTTTCAGGACCTTTAATAACCTTAGTAATGTTATTGCTGATTTATTTTGGCAAAACATTTGGCATGTCAACTACACTGAGAACACTGTGCAGTATTGGTGGTGCCGGAAAATATTCTGATTTCTTCCGGTTCGACTGGAAAGCTTATCGTTGGAACCTCGTTGTAGTTCTGGGTGCAATTATTGGCGGCTTTATAGCTGTTACTTTTTTGTCTGATGGCTCCACCATCGCCCTAAATTCTCAAACCGTTGCAGACCTTGGCCAACTTGGATTTGGCAATGCAGGTGAAGATCTTTTACCCTCTGAAATTTATGCATGGGATAATGTTTTAACAGTTAAGGGAATGGCCATTCTTATTATTGCAGGTTTCCTGGTTGGTTTTGGAACACGCTACGCAGGTGGTTGTACTTCGGGTCATGCTATTACAGGGCTCAGTAATCTTCAATGGCCTTCGCTAATTGCGGTAGTTGGTTTTTTTATAGGGGGATTAATAATGACCCATTTTCTTTTACCCTTAATATTCGGACAATGAAAGTTTTAAAATTCTTATTGGTAGGTATTTTCTTTGGTATAGTCCTCGTAAAATCTGAAGCCGTTTCCTGGTACAGGATTTATGAAATGTTCAAATTTCAGTCGTTTCATATGTATGGCATCATTGGATCAGCAGTTTTTTTGGGCGTTTTGTTTGTTTGGTTATTTAAAATATTTAGTGTAAAAAATATTGAAGGAGATAAAATATACCTGATACCAAAAGACAGTGGCTTCATCCGTTATATTGTAGGTGGAACTGTTTTCGGTCTTGGTTGGGCACTTGCAGGTGCTTGCCCAGGCCCCTTGTATGTTCTATTGGGCACGGGTGTAATAAGTATGCTGATTGTTATTGCAGCCGCTGTATTTGGGACATTTGTCTACGGTGTACTAAAAAACAAACTTCCTCATTAATAAATGCTAATTTTTAATTTCTTCACAATATTATCAGAGGCGTTTCCTACATAAATCATATAATCCCCTTTTTCCAGACGCCAATTTGAAATAGATTCCTCGTAATATTTTAAATCAGCAATATCAATTGAAATTTCACCAGATTCTTTGGTTCCTTTTTTAACTTTTACTTTATCAAAACCCTTCAACTCTTTTATAGCCCTGTCCACTTTTGATTTCAGCTTTCCTACATATACCTGAACCACTTCTGCCCCATTTGCGTTTCCTGTATTGCTAACCGTGTATGCTATTTTTATGGACTCTGTTTCGGTATATTCAGATTTATCTGTTGTTACATCAGAAATAGCATAGGTCGTATAGGACAAGCCATGTCCGAATGCAAAAAGAGGTTTGATCTTTTTGGTATCGTGCCAACGGTATCCAACCAGAATATCGTCTTTGTAATGCTGGTTAATGCTATCCCCGGGATAGGAGATTTCACCATAGTAATGCGCGGCATTGTCTGTCAATTTCTTTGGAAATGAAAAAGGTAACTTGCCGGACGGATTTACAGTACCGCTTAGCACGTCAGCTATGGCATGACCAGCCTCACTTCCTATATACCACGCTTGCATGACCGCCTTAACTTCAGATAGCCAGGGCATGCCTACCGCATTGCCACTGACAAGCACAACCCCAACATTATCATTCACGTTCAGGATCTCATTTAAGAGTTCATCCTGACCAAATGGAAGTCCAAATTGTTGGCGATCTCCGCCTTCGCAATCCTGATGATGATTTTTATTTAATCCTCCGAAAAACAACACCACATCGGCCTGCGATGCAGCTATAACAGCTTCCTTTTTCAAAACCTCAGCATCTAATTCCGAAGGAATTACACGTCCATAGGCGGGGGGTCCGGAAGCATAGCCCATGGCATGAACAATAGTAGCATTCTTAAACCGTTCCCGGATTCCCTGCAGTGGTGAAATTTCATTCTTAGCCTTTAATTCCGATGAGCCTCCACCAACGGTCATTGCACGTGTTGCATTTTCACCAATAACCGCTATCGTTAATTTTTTATCAGTAGGTATTGGAAAAAATGAATCTTCATTCTTTAATAAAACCATTCCCTCAGCCCCGACACTTCTTGCCACATCCAGGTGTTCCTGATTATTCATTCTGCCAAAAGAACGATTGGGATTCATATTGGTCCTGAACATTAAACGTAAAATTCTGCGCACCTTATCGTCTACATATTTTTCCTCTATCTCGCCACTTTTTAACAATTCTAAAAATGGGTAAGCCAGATAATAATTATCATAGGCATTTTTTAGGGTAGTTGTTAATCCATCGGTACCGGTTCCCATTTCCATATCCAGACCATAAAGTGCGGCCTCTTTGGTATCATGGGCACTACCCCAATCGGTAATCACTACGCCATCAAAACCCCAATCATCCTTTAGAATTTTAGTAAGCAATCGTTCGTTATGGCTGCAAAATTGTCCCCTATACTTGTTATATGCACCCATAATGGACCAGGCCTGCCCTTCTTGAATCGCTGTTTTAAATGCGGGTAAATAAATTTCATATAAAGCCCTGTCACTTACTTCCACATTAATATGATTTCGCCATAATTCCTGATTATTAAGGACAAAATGTTTTACACAGGCGGCAACTCCATTTTGCTGTAGGCCTTGAATATATGGCACCACCATTATAGATGCCAAATATGGGTCTTCTCCCATATATTCAAAATTACGGCCGTTAAGAGGGGTGCGATAAATATTTACTCCCGGACCCAGAATAATATCTTTCTTTCTATAACGGGCTTCTTCTCCTATACTCTTGCCATAAGCTTTGGAAAGTTCAGGGTTAAAGGTTGCCGCTAAACTGGTTAGAGCAGGAAATGCTGTGATTGAATCATTGGTCCACCCGGCATATCCCCAATTATCCCAATTTATTTCTCCTCTAACCCCATGAGGGCCATCAGACATCCAGATTTCCGGAATTCCTAAACGAGGCACACCAGGAGTGCTAAATTTAGATTGGGCATGGCACATAGCCACTTTTTCTTCCAAGCTTAGTTGTGTTAGCAAGCGATCTATACTTGCTTCTATTTCCTTATTCATTTGATTTGTGGTTTGGGCATACATATCTGATGAACTAAAAAGTAGCACCATGAATGCTATTGCCAATAAAGCAGGTTTGCAGTGTACTTGATTTGTTCTCATAATTATTAAAAAGTTGTTAGTTAATTTTTATAAACCTTGATATAATCGATTACAAAATCCTGTGGAAAAATAGAATCATCCACTTCGGGGCCTCCAAAAGCCCCACCAATAGCCAGATTTAAAATGATATAAAATGGTTGATCAAAAGGCCAAACTTCTACTGATCTGTCCTCCGGAGAAAAGGTATAAATAAGTTGGTTATCCACAAAGAACTCGATCTTGTCTTTGGTCCAGTTAGCGGCGTATTCATGGAAACCAATTTCAATATCTTCTATCTGCACTTTTTTGGTATTTTTACTATTTCCATAGCTGTCTTTTGTATGCAATGTACTAAATACCATCCCTTGTTCTTTGCCTACATACTCCAGGATATCTATTTCACCACAAGTAGGCCATCCCACCTGGGAGATATTTGATCCCAACATCCAGAAGGCTGGCCATAAGCCATTACCAACTGGTAGTTTGGCCCTGATTTCAATCCTACCGTATTGAAATTCGAACTTGTTTTTGGAGGTAATTTTACTGGAAGTGTATATACCATCTTTAAAATTTGCATTCAAATATAAATAACCATCTGTTAGTGAATGATTAGACGTAGTATATACCTGGCGTTCGTTATTACCCCAGCCACACAGTTCCGGACAACCATCACCTAATTCAAAATTCCAGAATTTTTCATTAAGTCGATCCCCATCAAAATTTTCTACAAAAAGTAACTCCTTATTTTGAGCATTACTAATTGAGGTGGTTAGTAACAATAAAATGCCTATAATTAATTGATTTTTCATTAGCAAGATAAAAGGTCAAAACATTCAAATACGCACATAATGGAATTTTAGAGGATCTTGAGGTCTCCCCATTTTATAATTATGTTACGGGAATATTCGCGGATTGCCTAAGATATTTTCAGCTTTTAAATTGGTTGAATTATTTAGGTTTTCAGAACATCCATACATAAAAATAGATACTATTTATAAGTTTTTAAGCATATAATCCCTAGTTAGCCGTTTCATTAGAATACAGTTCTCTCATAACCAGTTTTGGAGTTCTGTCTACTTTAAATAATCCCCAGTGCTTTTCTGGTTCCAGAGCTTCCGATGATCCTTTCCATGGTTCATCAAAAGCTTCAAAAACAAATGTAAGAATGTCTGCTTCTTCGCACCAAGTAACTAAATCATTGTAGTAAATACGCTGATGTTCCTCACTCACATTCGTTGGGCAAATACCTCTTCCATTGGAAAAAGTTGTCCAACCAGCTTCAGTAATTACCACTGGTTTATCGGGATAGGTATCGGCTACGGCATAATAATTTTGTTTGGTATATTCCAGGGCTTCATGAATGTTCTTATACTCCCACACAGGGTATGTATGGATAGATATAAAATCTACTTCTTCTACCAGGTCTTTTAACTTATCAAGCCAGGGAAGATAATTTTCACAAAAAGTAACAGCTTGTTTGGCTCCTTTTTTAATCATCTTCACATAATTGATAACACTATCAACTGGTACATAGTGATCGGTCCAATCAACACAAGCCTCATTTCCTGCAGATAAAGAGAAAATGATTTCGGGGTACTGGTTTGCAAAATGAATCAATTTTTTAATCTGAGCGACATTTGTAATTTTATTTTTCTCCAGTTGTTCTTCAGAATATGATCCTCCCCAGGGACAACCATAATTATTGGCCTCTGCAACAATATAGGCACCGAGCATTACCTTGAAATTCAGCCTCTCTTTTTCAATTACTTCCAAAACAATTTCAGTATGCCTGTCGCAGTCATATAAGCGAAGGTATTTCCAATGGTTATGAAGCATTAAAAGATCCTCCTTTATCTCTTCATAACTTGGGTAAATCCCTCCGGGACTTTGTCCCTCTCTAAAACCAGAATAGCAAATTGCTTTTCCTGCTTCTATTTTTAATTCGTTAATGTAATTCATTTAACAATAATTAGTTATAAAATATAGTGGGCGATTCACTCTAAAATTTAAGATTTTCATCTTTATCCCAAAGGCCCCAATATGCACCAACATCACCTTCGGCTCCAACTTTCCATGACTCATCGAAGGATGAAAAATAGAACATTTGTATATCTTCTTCCTCAGACCACTTTTGTGAATTAATGAAATTTTTTATATAGTTTTCATATGATGGAAATGCACCTTCAAGACTGGTGCCTTTGCTAGGCCATCCGGTCTCAGAAATAATTACCTTCTTGCCATTACCAGCTTGTAGTGCCCTGTGATACATATCTTTCATGTACAGTAAAGAGTAATCCAGGTCACAGCCTTCCCAAAAGGGGTAACAGTTGGCCAAAATGACATCACATGCTTCGGTTATCCTGGGGCGATCAGCAAACTCATAATAGGCATCAACATAACCAACCGGAACATTAGGTAATGCTTCTTTAACCTGATATATAAACCCCAACAGTTCATCCTCTGTTAAATCACCCCTATACATGACTTCATTGCCAACGGCAGCGATATCAACATAACCTTCGTTCGCCAATTTAATTAGGTTGGCAATTTCTTGTTCATTAATTTTTGGATCATCACCCAACCATGCACCTACTAGTGTCTTAATGCCAAATTCATGCGCAATTCGAGGAATAGCCTCATTTCCATCAGTGCAGGAAAAGGACCGTATCCATTTTGTATATGGTTTGATAATTTCCATACGCCTTCGAATCTGTGCTTCCGTCATAAAATCCCCGGGCTTTTGACCTTCCTCATAAGGACTAAAACAAAGTCCGTGCATTCCATTCTTCAAAACCTGCTTACCTAAGCTTTTTAGCTCTTCTGTTGTTTTATCGGCATAATCAAGCGCTGCCAATGCTAATCTCTTTTCTATTCTTAATGACGACATAATCTTATTTTTAAAATTTTAGAAAAATTAATTCCGGCATCTTGCGTTTGATCGATTTCTTTTAAAGAAAACTGATGCCCTTTTCCATATGACATTATATTTTATTTAATTGTTATTTTTATTATAATTCTCCTCTACGTTCTATTAGTTTTGTTTTAATTTCTTTGGCTCTTTTCTCGGTAAGATCGTACTTCCACATCACCCATATAGCTAGTGCTGCTGTAAACGATGGGACTACTATATCAGCGATTCTAAGGTTGTTCATAGTTTCCAGAGATTGCTCGGTAACATTTGGATCAAATCCTACGATCTTTAAAATTAATCCTCCCAGAACAAGTGCGATGGCCTGACCTAATTTAACCATCCACCAATAAATGGCGCCAAAAGTGCCTTCTTTACGTGGCATACCATTTTCCAATTCATCTAAATCACACACATCGGCTGTCATAGACATCATCAAAGTAAATAATCCACCCATTCCGAAAGCAAATAAAGGAATCGGCAAAAATATAAGCCATGGAATTTCACTACCCGGATCTATGGAGAACCAAGACATTCCAATATCATCTAATATTGGGTTTAAAGCTTCGAAGATGGAGCCTATGGCTGAATTTAATCCTTTCCCTAACCCGGTTTCATTAAATTTACTATTTAGTTCTTTATCAAAACCCCACCATTTTAAGAGGTAGCCAGCAATTGATAAGGCCGTGGAAATTATAAAAGCCTTTCTCTTTCCCCATTTACCTGCCATTTTTGAAATAATGGGTATGACTAAAAATGCAGTAATCATTGCATTAATTGTATTAAACCAAGCTGGCCAGGTACCCGCTAGTTCGTAACTACCACTATACATATAAAATACAATAATGAAAACGCCAAATGCTGCTACAAGCTGAAACCCGTTAAAAACTAAAAACGTGGCTCCACATAACTTCATAAAAGGTTTGTTTTTAGAAACTTGAACTATTCCAACAAACAATTCTTTCATATTGGAAGCAAGTGTTTTGAAATTAATTTTTTTTCGGTTCTCCATATGTGAAGAATCAATACCCTTGCAAAATAATGCCGGTAGAATTCCAAAAACCACACACATTGTCCCTACAATAAGGGCCATAGTCCGGACTCCTTCTGTTTGGGTATTAAAGGTATTTGAATCTGGAATAATTACATACAGCCAAGGCACAATCATCCAGGCGATTTGTCCCATGCTGTTTGCAAAACTCATTAATCTCGTTCTTTCATTATAATCCGAAGTCATTTCATAGCCAAGACCTACCAATGGTGTTGCAAACATTGTATTACCAACAAGGAATAGAATTTGAACAACCATTACATGCCAAATGATATATGATTGTGAGGCATTATCATCAAGCTGCCACATCAAAAAGAAGAGTATTCCACTTATTATTGCCCCTATAAAAATGTAGGGTCTTCTTCGTCCCCATCTAGATTTTGTATTGTCAGAAATGAATCCCATTATGGGGTCGGTTATAGCGTCGAATATTCTTGGCAAACCTCCCAAAAGTCCGGCCCATAAGGGATCAACTCCCCAAGCTGTCAGTAAGAAAAATTGAATAAAAACACCTAGTGTTCCAGGTAATATGTTTAATATAAAATGACCTGCTCCAAAAGCGGCTTTTTGCCCAATAGGGACTTTATCTCTTTCGGCAGTTTTAATGTTTGACATATTATTTAGGTTTAGTTAGTAGTTTTTATACTTTATTCTTTTATGTTTGGTACTATCACCGTTTGTAATGCTTGTGCACTTATTTGTATATCGATATCTTTTCCATCTAAGGACAGGTTTATATTTTTAACCTGATCCCCTTCATTAAAAACTATAACAGCGATTGAACCATTCGGATTCCTGGCTGCTGTAACCATTAGTGTCTCATCTGAACTTTCAATTCCAATCCTTACAGCTCCCGGTCGTATATACTTACTAAAATGAGCAAGTGCATAATAGATAGGCGTAAAATACACCTCATCTTTTTCAGGATCGACGATAACAGGTGCAATACACCAATTTTTAAACCAATTTGGGCCTCCTTTTGTATCCAGAACCATGTTCCAATCTACCCAACCATCGACCCAATTGTTCAAGCAACCAATAATATCTCTTGCGTAACGATTTACTGGTGCATATTTAGGATGTAAATGTTTGTCTTTTTCTGGAGCCCAGTCCCAACCCCAATCGGTTGCTTCTTTTTCAAAATACCACTTATCATCTTGCCATACCGGAATTTCTGCATCTACACATGCTTCTGCTTGTATTAAGAGCTTATTTGGTGCTTTATTGTGAGCATATTGCAAAGTTTCAGGCATCCAATCGTACGTACTAGCATACCAATGAATCGCTGTTCCATCAAAATATTTTGAAGTTTCTTCATTTTTATACATTTCATCTACCCAGTCTTTTAAATGATCTCTATTTTGGTCGTAACCTAATATTTTGAGATCACCTTTACCATCTGCTTCCAGTTTAGGTCCTAAATGATTCATTACAAAATCATTCATTTCTTCAGCAGTAAAATGCATACTTTCCCAATTGTTACCATTTCCCAGAGGTTCATTTTCCACTGTGAATCCCCAAATGTCAATTCCTTCTGCTTTATAAGCGTCTACATATTTTGAGAAAAACAATGCCCAAGTATCGTAATATTCCGGAAGTAATTTACCTCCAACCCAATTGTTATTGTCTTTCATCCAGGGCGCTGCAGTCCAAGGAGAGCCAAAGATTTTGAATCCGTCCTTGGAAGCTGCCATGGCTTCCTTGATCATCGGAATTAAATCGTCTTGGTCTTCCTTGATAGTAAAATGCTCTAACTGTTTATCTCCTTCAACTGGCGTATAAGAATAATTGCTTAGTGAAAAGTCGCAAGAATTCATATGGGTACGTGTTAGCGAATAGTTGGCACCATCTTCACTGAAATAGGCATCAATTATTTTTTTGCGATTTTCTTTGCTCAATTTGTTTAATAAATATGCTGAAGACTCTGTAAATGCGCCTCCAAAACCAGTAATGGTTTGAAATTCTTCTTCCGGGAGCACTTTTATTTGTACTGCATTCTTCCCTTCAGGGAATTCAGTAATTCGTGTCAACTTATTTCCTGAAGCTGAAGATTCATATACTTCAACTGATAACTGTTCTGTTTTTTCATTACAGCTTATCATAAAAATGAGGAGAAGATTGAAAAGGTAAAAACTTAATTTTTTATATTTTAAGACTTCAAAGTACATGATTGAAAACTGTTTACTTTTATTTATTATTAGATAAACCTGTATATATATTTTTTACCACACTAAATGTTTCTTTTTTATTTCTATCAATATCCACTATTCCCCAAAACTCCTCATTTGGGGTACCATCATACGGAACACCAGTACTGTTTGGAGCCCATCCTCCCGGATCTTGTGTTTCAGGATTTCCAGCTTTCCACCATCCATCAGTAAATGAGAACATGGCCACACCGGAACAAATATCATTTGCACTAAAGACAGAATTTAAAATTTTCTTATTGGCATCTGCCTGTGCTTTTTCGTTAGTACCTTGATCGTAGCCATCTTTTGTAATGGTCATATAACTGTCTCCTCCAGCTTCGGATAAATACATTGGCTTAGAACTAATTGCACTCCATTCGGAAAAAATAGTTGTAGGATCATCATAGCGATACACATTCATTCCCCAAACATCAATGTTTTCAGATAATGAGAGGGCTAATGAATCAGGCAATTCGCCATGAGCAGTTGTAACAGGATGTGAAGGGTCGTTTTCATGTATAAGCTGAGCTGATTTATTCATTGCATTATACCAGTTTTTTATATCGCCATCAAACCATTCCGGATGGTAGTTATATTCGTTTCCCAGTTCCCAAAGCAATATGGCATCATGATTTTTATAAGTGTTGACATAATCGATAAACGTTCCCGAATGTATGTCGTTGATTCCTCCCTGATCATATCCAAAACCTATAATTACTTTGAGACCAGCTTCCTGAACCTGGTCAAGGACAGATTTGTCAGTGATTGGTTCATATACCCGGATTGTGTTTATACCTGCATCTGCCATTAAAGACAAATCTTGAGTTAAATTTCCAAAATCCCTTTTCTCACTCCCTTTAGGTACCGGATGATAACATATACCCTTAATTATATAGGGAGCATCATTTACCAATATTTGGCGTCCTGAAATGGTAACAATATCAGCTTTGGAATTACTTGCACATGAAACAAGAAAGCCGGTTAAAAGCAATAAAATGCCTTTTAAAAATTTTAATTCGAATTTTTTAATCATTTCAAACTTTTTAATTGAATGTTTTTTCAACATGACCCTGTTCAATTGGGTTTCAATTATTGAGGAGCTTTTGTTTCACTGGCTAAAGGCGGCACCAATACATCTTGCAACAGCGCATCCTTATCCCCATTGAATGTCTTTGTAATGGGTTTTCCATCTCGGGTCAACCCTTCAAACGTGCCATCATCTACCAAATTCCAAATTGGATATTTAGCCTGGCTTTTTAAATTTATTAGTCCGAAATGATTCTCTGAACCTTTTGCATTTTTAGCATCTTTCCATTGTTCATCAAAACCTTCAAAATAAAAACATGAAATACCCTCTGCATTGGTCCAGTCGCGCATGTGTTTGTAATACAGCGCTTGCTTATATTCATCGGTAGCCCTGGATCCTTCAGGCCCGTAATGTCCATTAGAGGTAGATGCCCAACCTGTTTCGCCAATATGAATTGGTTTGTCAACACCTATACTTTTCATATAGCCTGAAACACTGTCGTATTGAGACATTGCAAACTTTTTGGCCCTGAGCATGGCTGCATCTATCTTTTCAATATCGGATAGGTTTTCTTCTTCTTCGGGAACTCCCCAAAATTCAGGATTATAATGCGTATTATGATAAGGATAGGTATGCATAGAGACATAATCTACGGCATGATATAATTTTTCAAGATCTTCGGTATGATATTCAGTACCAAGTCCGCCCCAGGAGGCAAAGTCATCGGAACTTGTTATCCACAAATCTTTTGAAAGTTTTCCTGATTTTTTCAACTCTTGTAAATGGTTAACCCATTTTAAAATTACCGCTGGTTGCACATAATATTTAGCGGCCCATTTTACCATGGCCTCATTACCTACTGCAATTACCTTTACAATATCTGTATATTGATTAGCCAAATTAACTGCTACCTCAATTTCCGATGTATTGGCTTCATTTTCCTGGTCGTGATCTGGCTCCTTATCATTCCTGGCATTTTTGCAATCAATCCATGCACCCAACATGACGTACATTTCAAAGCCGGGATCTTCTTGTTTTAATTCACGAATAGCTTTTAATAAGTTAGTCGCTTCCGGCAAGTAAACTTTATAAGTACGCACAATTTTAATGCCCATTGCAGATAATAGTTTCATATCCTCTTTGAGTTCATCTAATGTAGGCTCAATATCGTGATCAGCATGTCTGTAACCGCCATAGGAGGATCACCAATAAAATGTACATGGTTGTTTTAATATTTTCTTTCATGTCTCTAAATTTATTTTTTAACGGATACAATAATTTGACTAATTTCTCCAGTACGTTCAAAAACTTTTTTGCTTGTTGCCAAATCAAGATTTAAGTGATCATATTCAAGAATTGCATCTCCGTTGAATACAACCTTCAAACCTTGTTTCTCTGCCAATTTGTAAATGATAGGAATTTGACAATAAGTAAAACAAAGTGATCCTTTCTCCAGTTCAATTTCTTTTATTTCCTTGTTGATATCAGTAAAGGTGAATTTCTTTGCCTTATTTAAGAATTCTTCTTTTCTCAACAAACGTGGATTAAACAATAATTTCCCGTCTCTCACGAATACTCCTAATTCCCCAAATCGGCTTAAAATATCTTCTTTTACCTGGCCTGTCATACCCGGTTGTTGAGCACCTTTTGTTGCTGGTGTATGGGAATAAGGGTCTGTTGGGAAAGCACCATATAATTCTGGTGATTTGTGAACTCCTATGCCTTCATTAATTTCGTAATAATGGTCTAATAACTTTCCTATAATTACTTCATTTTCCTTATTTTCTATGGCTAACAAACAAGTTTCCTGAACGCTTAATAACAATTTAGAAACCATGTGCCAATAGATTGATCCTAAACCTTCATAACCAAAGAAGGTTCCTGAACGTCCTGTAAAGGATTTGTGATCAAATATCTCTTCGAAAGTTTCTAGTAGCAAATCTTTATCTTCTTCAACCAATGCTCCATATTGTTCTCCCGGAAGCTGTGACAACGCATCTTTTAAGCTTTTTGCATTGTTAAATGTCCCATTAAAATGGTAGTTTCCTTGAACGTCCTTTACAACAATCTGGTTGTTTCCGTTACTTAAAAGTCGCTTTAATAAGGCTGATGCTTCGACTTTTTTGAAAGGGATATTGTTTTTTACATCAAATCTTGGTAATTCTTTGTCCGGATACAATATATAACTGTATTGATCTGGTCTGAACAAGGCACTACTTTTTAAAGCATCCAACAACTCTAATGATGCTTCTCCAGAGATATATCCAGAACTTAAAACGGCTACCTGACCTTCTAACATTTCTGGTAAGTAGGAGATAGAAACTTCTGAATTATTCTCAATCGTCATTATATTGTATGCATGGAATAAGTTGTCGTCCCTTTTATTGGCATCTATAGAATGATCTAAATACTTTTTGGAGATTTCTAAAAAGTGTATCAAATCATTTTTCGTAATGGTATCTTTATCACTTGAAAAACCATTCGCATAAATGCCTGTTCTATAATCACTACCTGCATTTCCAAGTCCGTCTAATACTGTCTTTCTATCTTTATCAGAAACTTTCCCTGAAAGGATCTTTTTATTTTTATTTAAAGTAGAGAGTACTTTGTTAAAAAATTCGGCTAATTCTTTAGAAACTTCATTGTCTTCATCTGACATATTTTTAACTACTCCTTCAAAGAAATTTAAAAATCGTCGTAAATAATACAAAGTCACCATCGATACGCCGTTTCCTACCAAGGCATTGTTAGCGTCATTCCATTCCGGCCTTTGTGTATTCATCCAGATTCCACCTTCTGGAATAAAGTTCGATACTTTTGCCAGAACCGTTACCAATAATTTTTCAACAAGATTAACTTTATAGATAAAATAATTTTCATCTCTAAGTAAGGCACCATCAGCACCTAATTCAGTTCTTTTTTGAGCAATCCTTTCATCTGATTCATGATCAAATTCAATAGTGTCTTTAGGGTTGATTAAGATATCTGAATAGCTTTTTATTTTGTAAGGCACATTGGCATATACAAAAATATTTTGTTTAAAGTACGTTGCTAATTTATTAGGGTAATAGTCTTCAATAAACTCCAAAAACTTTAATAGATAGATGATTTGATGATCTCCCCAATACCCAATATATGACCATGGATCATCCGGTTCTATGATTTCCCAATCAAATCCGTCTTTAGTTACACGGTAAGGGTTGTAGCCATCAAATGTAGTTGCATTTAAAAACTTATGGATCATACTTTCGATAAACTCCGGGTACGAATGTGCTAAAGCTTCCCAGTTTTGAAAAATATCTCTCCAGTTACCTTCATAGTCCAATATTTTAGAGCCATCTAATTCATTCGTTGTGTTAATTGAAAATCTGTTCCAGGGTCTACTTGGGTCACCATGTCTTCTACTAAATTTAAGAGGCATGTATTCAATAGCAATTCTTTTAAAGTTTTTATCCACATCTTTTTCCGCCAATGCATTCAAATGACCAAGTGTAAATACCTCAGGAAGATTATTTAAGAGACCTTCCTTTTTCTTAAATACTTTTTTGTTGGCGGTTTCAATATATTTTACAAAATCCCATTTTTCAATTTGATAACCATCATCAAAAATACCGCCACGCATGATGTTGAACAGGGTATTTGAAAAATGCCTGGTATCTCTCAATGTATCCGCCGTCAATTGCATACCATCTGAAGCTCCATTCAATTCCAATAAATGTTTGGACCCTAATTCAATATCTTCCTGAATTATAGCAATAACGTTTGTTTTCTTTTTAATCAATTCAGAAATTTCACTGATGTTGACCATTGATTGGTTGACATTGGCAATTATCATCCAGGTTTTATCCGAATCAGGCTCTAAAGTTAAATCTGCGCAAAGAAAATAAGCTCCTTTTTCAGCTTTTATGTCAACTTCCTGTTCAATTTCTATTCCTCTTCTGAACTTATCAAGTTGTAAGGAAGAGACCAAATATTTTGCGTTTTCAATTCCGGTAGACCAGGCAATTGTGGCTTTTAAGGCTTCACTGGGTTCCGCTTTATCAACAATTATCGCACTCAGTGCAAATACGCCAATGCCAACTTCTGCTTCAAGCTCATTTTTTTTGTAAGCATCGACCAGGTTACTTTGTCTATTCTGCAAGTCGGATGTTACTCCGTAAGGAATGATATTTTGAATACCGTCCAATACCGTTACTTGTATCTCATTTCTGGTATCATTGACCAATGTAGATTTTTTTACGAATCCGTATTCATCGCTCGAGCACCATTGGTACCTGAAAGTAAGGCCCAGATCTTGATTGATTTCCTCAAAAACAATCTTGTTCCCATAAAAGTTTTTATACAGATTTCTTTGAGTCTTATATATTCCGGAATATCTATCGGAAAAAGGTTCCCATAAATGGGTTTTGCCATCAGCATGTATTTGAAGTATAGTTTTACTTCCTGTAATATCTGCTGATTCAGTAATTTTATCATCCGAATAATAAGGGAACAAAGATGATTCACTGTTTTTTCTTCCTGCTGTTAATCCTCCATTGCTGGATATAAACATCCAATGGTTTGAATTGCTGACAATGCTCATGAAAAACGGTCTCATGACATTGCTGTTTGAAATTTTATAAAAATTTTCATTTTGAAGACGTACAGGTTCTCCTTTTATCTCAGGTTTTTCAAAATGAGCTTTAATATCGCCGAAGTATATTGGGTGTTGATTCATTTATTGATAATTTGATTGTTCTTAACTTAAAATCCTTTTTCTCAGGATTATACCTGCATGAAAAAAAGCACAAAAACAAACTAAAAATATAATTTGTCTCATATTTTAATCTATTTCCTAATTAATATTTCCTGAACTTCTTCAAGGGTTCGTCCTTTGGTCTCGATAACGAATTTATATACAAAGAATATGGCGCAGAAGGATAATAGAGCGTATAAGGCGAAAGTTACTGTAGGTCCCAGATTGGATAATTCCCAGGGAAATACCTGAGTAACAGAAAAACTTACCAAAGAGTTAAAAAAGCCCACTACCGAAATTGCAATTCCTTTTATCTTGCTTGGGAAGATCTCAGAAATCAAAGTCCACATAACCGGTCCAAGCGAAATGGCAAAAGCGGCAACATACAGAAGAATAGCAATTAAAACTAAAGTAGCATTAATCTGTATAAAATTGGTTATTTCATTTCGTTTGAATTGCAGGAACAGGTCCTGATCCATTGCAGGCTCTACCTCTTCGAAAAGGGCAGTCTGGCTATCGAACGACTTACCGTTGAAATCTGACAATGCCGTTCTAATTTCATTGTTACTAATTTTGGCCAGGGTGTTATCATTAAAATCATAGGTCGCATTATTAAATGCAAAAGCAGCCATTAAAAGTGCAATAGTCATAAAGGAAGTTCCTATCAGCAAAAGGGGTTTTCGGCCCAGCCTGTCAATTAACCAAATGGCTACTAAGGTAAACACCAGGTTGGTAAGTCCTACCACAATTGCCTGTAAAAAAGAAGAATCCGTGCTTCCACCTGCTTGTTCAAATATGGTTGGGGCATAATAAAAGACCGCATTAATCCCAGTAATTTGCTGAAAAAAAGCAATGCCTATGGCAATTATCATAATGGTGCGATTTCTGTATTTAAACAGATCGGATAGTTTACCTTTTTCTTCGGTAGATGACATTCCGCGTTGGATTTCAGCAATGGTCAGTTCGGCATACTCTTCACCACCTATTTTAACAAGGATCTTTCTTGCCAGTTTAACCTGATTCAAATTCCTGATCAACCATCTGGGACTTCTTGGTACTGTAAAAAGTGCTAAAAAATAAATAGCTGCAGGAATGGCCTCAACACCCAACATATAGCGCCAGCTTTCCCCTTCCATATTTACAAGAAAGTAATTGGAAAAATATGCAACGGAAATTCCAATTACTATATTCAATTGGTTGAATGAAACCAAGCTACCCCTTAGTTTAGGAGGTGCAATTTCTGCGATATAAATTGGTGCTATTAAAATTGCGCCGCCAATTCCAATACCTCCTATAATCCGGGCAATAATAAATTCTGTATAACCGGTTGCCATTGCTGACCATGAAGCAGAGATAGTAAAAAGTGCTGCTACAATAATTAATATCTTCTTTCGGCCGAACATATCGCTCATAGGCCCCGCCAATAAATTTCCGGCCATTGCCCCGAAAACTACACAGCCAACTGAGAATCCAAGCATCCATTCTGTCATTTCAAAGTAGACCTGAATCCCCTTGACCGCACCAGAAATAACGGCACTGTCAAAACCCAATAAAAACCCTCCAAGAGCAACTATAAGGCTTATGAGTATGGTATAGGACTTATTCATTTTTGTTTCTGAATGACCTTCTACCATGTCTTTGAGTTTTATTTGGTTTGTTATTTAGTTTGTTTTATTAGTAATCATATTAATTACTATTCTGACATCACAATGGTTTGTATTCCGTGTCCGGGAATATCAACTTTTGCTGTTTTTGAATTCATTGTAACGCTGTATTCTAGGAGATCATCACTTTGATTCATTGCAACGATCACTATACTACCGTCTTCATTTACAAATGCAGTTGACAGCAAAGAATTTGAACTTGAAACACTGCTAATTCTTTTGGCACCGGGACGGATAAATTTTGAAAAATGTCCTATATAATAATATGAATAAGTTAATGTAAGTTCTCCTGTTTTGGTGTCTCCATGTGCCGGAGCAAAACATAAATTCCCCACATGGTTGGGACCTCCTGTTTCATCCAATAAAATATTCCAGTCTGTCCAGGCAACAGTACCATTGTTAAAGTCATTTATCATAGACCTTCCATATCGTTCGGCAAGTCTTACTTCCTCTATTTTGGTAATATCATAACCTTCGTTACAGCCTTCAGTAAAAATCAAATTCTTTTCCGGAAATACCTCGTGAACATTTTGCACATTATCGAACATTGGAATACCATCTTTCCAATCTTCATACCAGTGAAAGCCCACTCCCCAAACATATTTAGCCGCCTCCGGGTCATTTAGAATAACACTGGCACGCTGAAAAAGGAGATCCCTGTTATGATCCCAAACAATGATATTTTTATTGCCCATCCCCTCATTTTCCAGTGTTGGTCCCAGGTAGTTCTTTAAAAAGTCACGTTCTTCTTCTGCCGAATAAATACAAGATTCCCAGCGCTGTACGGCCATAGGTTCATTTTGTATGGTAAGGCCCCAAATAGGAATGCCTTCTGCCTCATAGGCCTCTATAAATTTTACATAATAATTGGCCCAGGGTTGATAAAACTCCGGCTTTAATTTCCCGCCCTGCAACATATTGTTGTTCGTTTTCATAAATGCCGGCGGACTCCAGGGACTGGCATACATAGTTAATTCACCCCCTGCCGCTTCAATCGCCTTTTTGGTAAATGGAAGCCGGTATTGGCGATCGTGATCAATATTGAATGTTTTTAGCTCAGCATCTCCTTCTTCTACATAGGTATAACTCCCAGTTGAAAAATCACAACTATGAATAATAGTTCTCCCCAAAGAATATCCAATACCATTTTCTTTGCTGTAGTAGGCTTCTAAAAATAATTTCTGATTTTCCTCTGACAGTTTATAAAAAGTCTCTGCAGCTGCGTCAGTCAAAGCCGCACCAATTCCTAATAAAGTTTGAAATTGCTTATTCGGATCAACCAGTACGTCAATTTCAGTCTCTAAAGGTTGTTTAAAATCATTGAATGCCAATGCTCCTGTCTCAGAAAGTTTTAGATCGGTCTTATGGGCAGTAGTATAAATGCTGGCATTCATGTCTGTCGTAGATATTATTTTTATTTCAGGTTCTGCAACCAATTTTTCGGGCGATTCTTTTTCTTTGGTTGAGCAATTAACGAATAACAGTGATAATGATAGCATAGCCGCTATTCTTTTAACCATCTGCTGCTTATTTCTTTGTTTCATTTTAAGAGACATTTAGATTACTATTGAAATTACAGTGATAAACTGATGCCTGACTATAGATTCCAGTAAAGGAACTAATTTAAGGAGTACTTTTTTTAAGTAATTCTTGAGTACAATTTGCCACCTAAAGAGCACGAACATCGTTATCCTGTACAATTTAATCAAAAAAAGGTTAGGGGAACCAGCTAACCTTTTTTCTGCTAAACAAATTAACTAAAGAGAATTATTGATATACCCTTATATAATCTACTTCCATAGTTGACTGTGTAAAAGCAGGGTCTATTGTACCACCCAAATCACCGCCCATAGCCACATTTAAAATAAAGAAGAAATCTTTATTAAATGGTAAACTACCATTGTTCTCCAGTGTTCCATAAGGTTCATTATCTATTAAGAATGTAATTTCTCCTGCCGTCCATTCTATGCCGTACAAATGAAAATCATCAGAAGCCCCAGGAAGTGTTGTTGTAACGGAGCGTGCATTTCCGGCAAAATTATTTGGATCATGTGTAGACCCCAGGATAACATCCTGGTTATTGCCAACATGCTCCATAATATCAATTTCCCCTGCCGCGGGCCATGGATTAGTCAAAAGGTCTCCGCCAAGCATCCAAAGTGCCGGCCAGGTTCCTTCTCCGGTAGGTAGTTTTGCTCTGATCTCCACCCTTCCATATTGAAATTCAAAATTATCAAGTGTCTGAATCCTGGCAGAAGTATACCCACCACTGCCATCTGCAATAGCAGTAATCTTGAGTAAATCGTCCTCGACGATAATATTGCTGGGATCGTTAGTATAGATTTGCTCTTCATTGTTAACTCCCAAATCGCCCAAATCATAGTTCCAAATGGCAGGGTCGGGAGCGCCTGCAACATCGAACTCTTCTGACCAGAAAAGGGTATTAAATTCTGATTCGAACGCTGCATCGGGGTCGTAATCCTCCGGTCTGAATTGATGGTAATAGGCAATCTCTATAGTTTCCAGTATGGGTTGATGATCTCCGCGTACGTGTAAAAAGTCGTCCGTGAGTTCAATAATTTTATACCTGGTAGCGCCAGACCAGAAGGAAAGCGTACTGTTTTCCACTTCCAAATATAATTCGCCATCCTCTTCCACAACCAGAAAGCTGGTATCTGTATCAATGCTTTTTACCGCCGTACTATTGGCGGTTGAAATATCGTGACATTCATCTACAAATTGTTGCGGTGTAGCATTTGGAAAGAAATATTGTACGTCGGCCCATCCAATAAGCGTTTCATCATTAACTCCTGTTTCTAACTGATAGCCGTAGCTATCGTTTTCATCATAGGAAAATACCAAAACATCATCATAAAGACATGGATTCATACTGTTCGGCGGTGCCGGAAAACCATCATTCTGCTCATTAAAGGCCGCATCTGCTCCCCAATGCCCGGTCTCTTCTTTATTCCAAACCCATCTCTTTGTACCATCACCAGCCAATTTCTGCAAAATAGCAGGATCTATCAATAGTCTTACATCCAGATCAATACTAATCGATTCTGAAGAGGCAGTTCCACCTGCACCATATGCCACAACAGTGATTATCTGGGAATACTCACCAGATTGGGTATATTGGAACGTTGCCGGTTCACCGGGTCTTACCACTACAGGCTCATTATTCTCTTTGAAAATAACATGAATATTAAGGGCATTATCTGCAGTTGTCGTTACCGAAACATTTCCGGATTGGTCACTCGCAATATCTGTCGCTATACTTAAATTAGTGGGTACTATTAAGGTTGTCAATCCGGGTTCATCTTCCTGACAGGCCATAAAGACCAGAAAAATCAGTAAAAATGAACCATATCTTTTTATTACCTTCTTCATATTAAATATTTTTAGTCTTGTGTTATATCATCTATATAATAGATAGATCCATCTCCCGCAGGCTGACCAACATCATCAAAATCGGGGAATATTACAATCTTATCATACCCATCTGCAGGATTAACAATTCCTGAGAAATCATAGGTTAATGTAACCCAGCTATTAGCGGTTGCCAAGGTTTGATCAAGTTGATAAGTTACTGCCCCACCTCCTTCTTTTTCTATTTGGAAGCGCACATTGATACCTGCTTTAGGTGACCAGATTTTAAAAGAAAATGACTGACTTGTACTTATATCCATATCCGCAGGGAAAATCTGAAACATCCCCGAATACCAGGCAGCACCAGCTGCTTTATTGAATTCAAAAACGGTAGCTGAAGTATTTATTCCTGTTTGATCTGGATTAGCAATCGGCTGGCCGGTAACTCCCTGTGAGTCTTCGAATACACCTGACAGTGTTTCATTCATCTCAAAGCCAATCGGAAAACTTGTTGCCACGGTTGGCGGAGGAACACCTTGTTGTATGTCATCCACGTAATAAACAGAACCATCACCAGCAGGCTGCCCGACGTCATCAAAATCAGGGAAGATGACGAATTTATCATAAGCATCTGCCACATTTACAAGACCTGAGAAGTCATAGGTTAAAGATACCCACTCGTTTGCCGTTGCAAGCGTTTGGTCTACGAAAACGGTAGGACCGCCTCCGCCTCCTTCTTTCTCTATCTGGAAGCGCACATTGATACCTGCTTTAGGCGACCAGACCTTAATGGTAAACTGTTGTGTTGTACTAATATCAAAATCGGCAGGGAAGATCTGGAATAATCCAGAATACCATGCGGCTCCGGCTGCTTTATTAAATTCAAATACTGTTGAAGACATATTAATACCTGATTGATCGGGATTAGCTATTGGTGCACCCGTTACTCCCTGAGAATCCTCAAACACTCCGGAGAGGGTCTCGTTCATTTCAAAAGAAATTGGGAAGCTAGTAGCTACTATTGGACCTTCAGAACCTTGAATAACATCGTCTAAATAATAAATGGAACCGTCTCCGGCAGGTTGACCCACGTCATCAAAGTCCGGGAAGATCACGAATTTATCATAAGCATCAGCAGCATTTACAAGGCCTGAGAAGTCGTAACTTAAGGAAACCCACTCGTTTGCCGTAGAAACTGTTTGATCTACAGATACTGTAGGTCCGCCTCCACCACCTTCTTTTTCGAGCTGGAATCTTACATTAACACCAGCTTTAGGTGACCAGATCTTAATGGTAAATTCCTGGCTTGCATTTAGATCAATATCTTGTGGAAATATATGGAATATACCGGAATACCAGGGGGCACCATCTGCCTTATTAAACTCATAAACCGTTGCAGAGGTATTTAGTCCCGATGCATCCGGATTAGCTATCGGTGTTCCTGTAACGCCACCACTTTCTTCAAACACACCAGAAAGGGTTTCATTAGATTCAAAATCAATCGGGAAACTTTCAGCCAAAGTAAATACTGAATCATTTACTGTTACCACTTCAGAAATTTCTATTGTAGCTGCTCCCGCACCACGAGCCACTATACGAATTGTATAGTCTCCAGCTACTTCATAAACATTTACAGCCGCCTCTCCTGCCATAATAATTGTGGGTTCCTCATTTTCCACATCCCCAAAATAAATATCGAAAACTGTTGCTCCAGTCGCTGTAGGTGTGACTGTAATTTCTAGTGCATTAGTTTGTTCTATTGTGGCCTCCAGATCTGTTGGAGCAGCAAATGAAATGGTTACTATCCGACTTAACTCGCTTTTTAACCCTGATAATCCAATGGCAACAATTTTTAAAGTGAATTCTCCTTCTGCATATACATGAACGACGGTTTCACCAAGGGCTACAAGTGAAGGTTCCTCATTTTCAACATCCCCGAAATAAACCTCAATCGTCCTGGGCAATATTAAATTCTGCACTAACATCTGTAGGGGCAGATATTTGCTGCAATGCATATGAAGTCTCCTTCTTTGTGCACGCATTAAATAAGTTGATTACTAAAAATAGTACCGATAATTGCTTTATAATTTTCATTTTTTCAAAGTTTATTTTTATTAATAACCAGGGTTTTGTGCCCATCTGCTTCCTGCCAATTCAATTTCGATAGACGGAATTGGGAATAATTCATTTTTTCCGGATGTAAAACCATCAATTTGCTGAGCTGCACGGCCGGTTCTTACTAAATCAAAAAAGTGATGGCCCTCCCCAACTAGTTCAACCCTTCTCTCGTTATATATGGCTGTCGTCAATGAATTACCTGTTGCAGTTACATTTCCTAAACCGGCTCTGTTTCTTACCCTATTTAAAAATTGCTGTGCTTTATTGTCATCAATACCTCCTCTATTAAAAGCTTCGGCAGCCATT
>NZ_CAMYOM010000006.1 GCF_947260015.1 uncultured Eudoraea sp.
TTACAATGCAAATTTGCAGCTATAACTTATTACTTATTTGTTTGAAAAGGATTGTAATTTGTTCCAAAAGGATTATGACTTTACCTCACTTGGCCGAAATCCATATTTTTTAATAAACGCATTGGAAAAAGAACTCAGGCTTTCATAACCAACAGACCATGCCGCCTCCTGTATGGAAACATCCTTTGAGCTTAATATCTCATGCGCTTTTATAAGACGCTCATTCTGCAGGTATTTGTAAACAGGAAAACCAAAAAGCTCTTTAAAATTCTTTTTGAGCTTAAAATCGTTTAATCCAATGAGTCTTGAAAGTTCGGCAATAGATGGAGGGGTCTCCATGTTTTTTGAGAGTATTTCCCGGGCCTGATACAACTTTTCGCGCTCGGTATCTTTTAGAGAGGTGTTATTATCCTTTTCCATAGTTGAAGCTTTTGCAAAGAAATGAGACAGTAATTCTGTAACCTGACTTTTCAAAAAAAGCGATTTGGTTGCCCCTTCGTAGGTATTGGTGAAAATTTTATCAACCGCATTTTGCATGTTATGATCCATAAAAAAAATGGGACCCTCTACGTAATCACTGGTAGGGTTTATAAGTTCATTTACGTATTCTGAATAGATTTCGCGTTCTTCATCAGGTAATTGTTTTAAATTTTTTAAACTGTACAAGATGACCACACAATGTAGTTTTTTGGTTTCCGAAATAGTGTGGATAAAATCTACATTCTTATTCGCAAAGAAGGACATGGCCAGCCCCTTTGTATTGTTATAGTTCTTTTGAAGGGCACCGTGTCTTACATTCAGATCTACGTTGCCCGATCCATAGAATGCAAAGGCAATTACATCTTCATCAAAACCGCAGGTATCAATAGTCTCTTCATTAGAATCGGCATATTCCAAAAGAACTAAAAAGTCGTTTATATTCAGGAAATCTCTTGTCATACTAAATACTAAGATACTGAATTAGGAAATTATGGCTACCCTACCCCACGTTAGTGCTTCTAAATCAGAGGCTATTACATAAAATAACTCAAAATCCCGGAAATGCCGTTATACTGATTTCATCTGTAATAACTTCTAATAGAAAAGTGCTCCTTATTATTGTTTCTGTCCTGATTCCAGATAAACCAGTTTGCCAAGCTCGGTGCAAAAGCTCTTTTGGTCCTCATTGGATTGATATAGTAAGGGATTCTTTCTTGAAAAAGCTATTGCGAATAGATTATACTGCACCCTCTCCAGCATTCTTTGAAATTCAATACCACCGTCGGCGTATTTATCATTAAGTTGGGTTATTTTTTTCTCCCACCATTGCATATCAATTTTGTCCGGCTCATTATAGTCTGTTGTAAAACGCTCATAAAAAGTGCTGGTCCATTGCTTTTCTTTTTCCAATGCTAAAGTTCTGTCCTTTAGAGCTCTTTTATAAGAACTCTCTTTTTTAATAACTTTTAAGCGTGCCGAAACGGTATCTAATGTATACAGGGAACCATAAGTGGATAAGACACGCTCGTAATTTTCTACAGCTTCTAAAATATGGCCATTGGCCTCGGCTTTTTCTGCTATTTCATAATTGTGTCTATAACTTCTAAATAGTTCATTGTCTGTTTTTACTTTTATGCCCTTTTTATGAGCCTCAATATCCAGCCAATCAAAGGCCCTTGCAATCTCTTCAGCAGGGGGCCAACTATGACCACCTTCGAACGTAATCAGGGTATGATCCTGGTTTATTTCTTCCTGATAGGCCTTAATACCAAGCATTTCACGATAATTCATGTCCCTGATACCGCATATGCCCACATACGAGAATTCCTGTTTTGGGAGAATTGGCGATGGTGCTTTCCACAGCCCGGCTCCACAAGCAATCACACCGGCAATATTGCCGGCGGCAAAAGCTAAAGCCCAAGCCAACCGAGATCCTCCTGAAAAACCTGCAAAATACATTTGATCTTCATTGATTTTAAAACCGGAAAATACATGGTCGAAAAGGTTGGCAGCAATATTTAAATTCCGTTCATAAGGCCCATTCTTGGAGTTATTTGAGCATACCAGAATATGGCCATAAGTCTCAGAAGCCTCTATAAACGTTTGAATACCAAGCCTTCCCCGGGCTGCGGGTTCGAAAATAAAAAGTATAGGAGACGCCTGGGAGGCTACAAAAGATGTGGGCAGGTAAAGTGCAAAAGTCTCATTGCTGGTATTGGATACAGGGATGGAGTCTGTTAGCTTGCCTGGTTCATAGGTTTGCTGAGCATTAAACTGGGTAACAACTCCCAGTAAGAATAGGCACAAAATGAGTCTCATTATTCAAATAGGAATTATGATCTATAGTTACTAATTAGTTATTTAGACAATTTAAAAAATGTTTTTGACATTCCTATCCATTAAATCTCCTATATAAGCTACTTTTTAAACCTTGATAAAAGGGCTATTTTCTTTTTGGTATTAATAAAATATACCCCGGTAAGCAAGATGCTGGCAGCTAGTATGGATTGCAGGGTAATGGGTTCATTTAAAAAGTAACTCCCCAGGAACATGGCCACTATTGGGTTTACATAGGTATTGGTAGCCACCTTTTCCGGGGAAACATTTTTTAAGAGATAATTAAAAGAGGTAAAGGCCACAATACTGCCAAAAATGATTAATAAAAGCATGGACCAGTTGGTTTCTGCACTCCAGGTATTTGGAAGGCTCCAGGTTTCCCCAAAAGCCAGGCTCATAAGGCCCAGCATTAGCCCCCCGGTAAACATCTGGTAGCCGGTATTCACAAAAAAGTTCTTTGGGAAATCGGCACCGGCCACAAAAAGGCTGCCATAGGCCCAGGCCAGCATAGCAGAAAAGATCATACCTATTCCCAACAAAGCGTTTTCCTGCTCCAGGACGGCTTTTTGGTTAATAAGCAAATACATTCCTATGATGCCAAGAAATATTCCGATTAAGGAAGTGGATTGTATTTTCTTCCCCTGCAGGAGCCACATCATTAAAAGAACTATAAGGGGTTGGGCAGATATCTCCAATGCCGCAAAATTGCTATCTACATATTTCAGGGCCCACACCACTACCCCATTACCAAAACTAAGGAAAAGGAAACCGGCCAGGATAGTATTCCCAAGCTGTTTTCTTGTAATCCGCAGGCTTTTTCCCAAAAGGGCAGCGATGCCAAAAACAAGAAGTCCGGCTGTCGTAAAACGAACCCCGGCCAGCATAAACGGAGGTAATTCTGCCACAGCTATTTTGTTAAGTAGATAGGTAGAACCCCAAATCACATAAATAGCGAAAAAAGCGCTTATAATTAAGGGGACATTCCGTTTGGACTCCATATGCTTTGCAATAGAAAGCAATATTAGCTTTTTGAGACTATATCATAAAGGATTTTATTTAAATAGTTAGATCATCAGACAAAAAAGATATCGCTGATTTGAACTATTAATTTCTTTTTTTCCTGCTTGCTTTGGCAAGAGGGTTAAATGCCAATGTAAGTTTTATCCAGTACTCCAAATCCTCATCCAGGTCCCAGCCATCCGGAGTTACATAAATATAACCCTTCATTGGCCTCCCCGTAAAGTCCATGGGCAGGCATTCTGCTTTCTCAATTTCTTTTGTATAAGCCTCCTCTCCTATTCTGGCCATCAGGAGACTGTCGCCATATTTTTTATCGATATGGATGCCACAAAGCATTTTATCATCTACAGAGAATAATAGCCCGCCCATCATTTTTTTTGTGTTAAAGTCAACACCAATACTTTTCAGTATCTTTCTTATTCTATCTGCTAAATATTCATCGTATGCCATACTGATCTCATTTTTTGCCTCACTAATTTACTGAATAAATAGTAAAGGATTAGTGTATGTCATCCCACCATCTATGCCTTATGTCTTCGTGATACGAATGCATGGCTCCCAGGAAAGGATGATTGTATAATATATTTTGTTTAATGGCTTCCTGCACAAACCGATCAACCGGATCTTTCCAGGAATGTTGCGCCAGTGAAAAACCACCCCAATGAACCGGCATAATTTTGGTGACCCTGGCATCAAGAGCCGCCTTTACACTTTCTTCAGGAAACATATGTATCTGGCGCCAGTTTTCATTGTACTGTCCGCATTCCATAAAACCGAAATCAAAAGGCCCTAATTCTTCTCCGATATCTTTAAAATGAGAACCATAACCGCTGTCTCCGCTAAACCAGATATTTTCTGTGTTAGTCTTAAAGGCCCAGCCACCCCAAAGTGATTTGGCCCGGTCTGTAAGTCCCCTCCCTGAAAAATGCCGCGTTGGGGTAAAGGTTATATCTATGGTATTAAAACTTTGGTTGCCCCACCAGTCAAATTCTGTGATATCCTTTTTAGGAATGCCCCATTCTATTAAATGACGGGCAACTCCCAGCGCCACAAAATAGTGTTTCACTTTGGGTTTTAATTTTTGAATACTCGCAAAATCTAAATGGTCGTAATGATCATGAGAAAGCAAAAGAAGGTCAATTTCAGGGAAATCATCAATCAAATTCAGGGTGTTATTACTAAAGCGTTTTACAGGAAAGGGGGCAATTGGAGCTGCATTGGGACCTAACATGGGATCTATGAATAAAGTGAGGCCATCCATTCTTAGAAATACCGCCGAATGCCCATACCAAATATACTTAGCCTGATCTGATGGTTTTAAAAAAGCATCTTTATCAAATGCGGTGATGGGTATTTTACTCAGGGGTGCCCTCCCCTCCTTTTCACAAAACTGTTTATAGAGTAATTTAGGTAATGTCTGAAAATTTATGTCCATTTTGGTTACTTCCAAATTGTCAAATTTTGTTCCGTCCCAGTGTTTAGACGAAGCATAGTTTTGTAGATCTACTTTGGAGGCTCTCGCACCAAATTGTTTTCTCATGCTTAAATTATTTGGGGAATATTATGAAGTTGCAGTTTGCGTTACAGAATGTGAAATTATAAAAACAAAATTTAATGTAATTAGATAGCAATGTTGATCTTTTTTATATATTTGTTAACCATATGGTTAAACTAAATAGTTAAGATGGCGCAGAAGAAAGATACAAACACGGAGCATATCATATTAAAAGCCGCCAAAAGGGTGTTTCAAAATAAAGGTATGGATGGTGCACGTATGCAGGAAATAGCAGATGAAGCAAAGATCAATAAGGCCATGCTCCACTATTACTACCGAAGTAAACAACTGCTTTTTGAAGCAGTATTTAATAATGCTTTCATGCTCCTGGCTCCGCAATTAAACGCCATATTAAATGATGAATCATCTGTTGAGGAGAAAATTAGAAACTTTACGACAAATTATATTTCATTTATAAGTAAACACCCTTATCTGCCTACTTTTATAATCCAGGAACTCAATAGGAATCCCGATTTTGTTTTAAAAATGAAAGACAAAAAAGGATTTCCCAATATTGAAAAATTTAAAAAAGAGATTAATGTTGAAATCCAAAAAGGAATCCTCAAACCTATAAAGGGAGAACAGCTATTCATAAATATTATGGCTTTAAATATATTCCCGTTTGTGGCGGCACCTTTAATAAAGGCCTTTGTAAATATAGATGACAAAGGGTATAAACAACTTGTAGAAGACAGAAAAACAGAAGTCGCAGACTTCATTATTAATTCCATAAAAGCTTAGCAAATGAAACAATTAAGTAACTATCTGCTTGTGCTGATGTCTTTGGGTGCTTTTGCACAGGAACAACTAACATTAAATGATTGTTATGATTTGGTAGACATCAATTATCCTTTGGTACAACAAACTGACCTATTGGAAAAGCAAAATACAATAGAAATAGAGGTCATTGAAACAGAAAGACTTCCACAATTAAATTTGGCCGCACAGGCAACCTACCAGTCGGAAGTTATCGAAATCCCCCTGCCGGACACAGGGATAGTACCACCTAATAAAGACCAATACAAGGCTACACTTACAGTAAACCAGTTGATTTATGGAGGTGGATTGATTAATTCGTCAATTGATGCACAAACTGCAAGCCTAAAGACAAAACAAAAGCAGGTGGAGGTTAATTTATATCAATTAAAAAAACGGCTTAACCAACTGTATTTTTCGATTTTATTACAACAGGAAAACAGGGCGCTGTTAGAGGCAAAAAGGGAACAACTAATAGCGAAGCTAAAAGAAGTGCAATCAGGTATTAGGAATGGTACACTGCTACCCTCATCCGATAAAGTTCTGGAAGCAGAGCTATTAAAAATTAATCAGGGTTTTATTGAACTGGATTTGAACAGGGCTAGTTTGCTTCAAACCTTAGGATCCCTTATTGGCAGAGAGATCTCCTCTTCTACCCTCTTGCAGAACCCTGAGATCACAACAGATTTGAGCATGGAATTATACAGACCCGAACTGGAATTATTTCAACTTAAAAAAGAACAAATAGAAACATCAGATCAATTACTGTCCAGACAAAACCTGCCCAAAGTGTATGGTTTTGCCGATGGCGGTTACGGGAATCCGGGATTAAATCCTTTAGATAATTCCTTTCAGGCGTTTTATGTTGTTGGTCTGAAAGTTAACTGGAATGTATTTGATTGGAATGCCACAAAAAAGCAACGTGAGTCCTTGTCCATAAACAAAGACATCATAGATACCGAATCCAATGTATTTAATCTCAACACCAGCATTGAGCTACAGCAACAACAATCTGAAATTGAAAAAATTTCGGGTTTTATTATTTCAGATATCGAAATAATTAAGTTGCGAAAAGAGGTACTTAATGCGGCAGATTCTCAATTGAGAAACGGAGTGATTACTTCTTCGGCCTATATCACGGAACTAACCAATTTATACACAGATGAAAACACATTAATCATGCACAAAATTCAATTAGAACTTGCAAAGGCAAACTATAATATAATTCAGGGACAAAAATGAAACATAAAACAACGTATATACTGGGAATAGCATTTGTACTGAGTATGTCATCATGCGGCGGTGACAATGGCAAGGCAGATGGATACGGAAATTTCGAAGCCACAGAAATAACTATTTCTGCAGAGAACAACGGCAAGCTCATGCAGTTCAATGTAAAAGAAGGTGACCTTCTTGATAAAGGGACTTTTTTGGGTTATATAGATACCATTCCACTGTCCCTGAAACGAGAACAATTGCTATCCTCAAAAGCTGTAGTCTCTTCCCAGTCTAAAAGTGTATTGTCCCAGATTTCCGTATTAAATGCAAAACTTAAAACCGCAAATGCGAACAAATTACGGGCAGAAAATCTCATTGCAGACAATGCAGGAACGCAAAAGCAATTAGATGATATTAATGGTGAAATAGATGTGATAAAACAACAAATTTTAAGTGTTGAAATCCAGAATGCACCCGTGGTTAATGAACTAAAAAGCATTGATGTGCAATTAAGGCAAATTGATGATCAGATTGAAAAAAGCAAAATAATTAACCCGGTTAATGGAACCATTTTAACTAAATATGCGGAGCCTTATGAGATTACGGCTTTTGGTAAACCGCTTTACAAAATTGCAGATTTGAGTACCATGAAATTACGGGTCTATATTAGTGAGACCCAATTGGCCGGGATCAAAATAGGACAGGAAGTTACGGTTAAAATTGATGATGCAGATGCTATGCAATCTCATATTGGGAAAATTAGCTGGGTAGCTTCGGAAGCAGAGTTTACTCCAAAAATCATTCAAACCAAAGAGGAACGCGTGGCCCTGGTCTATGCGGTAAAGGTGGATGTGCCTAACGATGGTAGCTTAAAAATCGGAATGCCTGCGGAATTATGGATCAATACTAAAAGCAACTAATGAGTATTGTTGTTGATGGCATATCAAAATCCTACAAAAGTCTAAAAGCTTTAAACAACATCTCATTTGATGTAAAAGAAGGTGAGCTCTTTGGTTTAATTGGTCCGGATGGAGCCGGCAAAACTACTTTGTTCAGAGTATTGGTTACACTTTTATTTGCCGATGAAGGCAAAGCCACTGTTGCCGGTTTTGACCTTGTAAAGGATTATAAAATCATAAGAGAGAGTGTGGGTTATATGCCCGGGAAATTCTCTTTATATCAAGATTTAACGGTGGAAGAGAATCTGAAGTTCTTCGCCACAATTTTTGGGACGACCATAGAGGAAAACTACGAGTTAATCGAGGATATTTATGTGCAGATTGAACCCTTTAAGAACCGAAGAGCTGGTAAACTTTCCGGGGGAATGAAACAAAAATTGGCTTTGTGTTGTGCACTCATTCATAAACCAACAGTACTTTTTTTAGATGAGCCAACCACTGGAGTAGATCCTGTGTCCAGAAAGGAATTCTGGGATATGATTAAACGCTTACAACTAAAAGGGATAACTATTTTAGTGTCTACACCATATATGGATGAGGCGGCCTTATGTGATCGGATTGCTTTGATTCAGGATGGAATTATACTGCAAATAGATTCACCCGAAGCCATTTTAAAACAATATCCAAAATTAATTTATAATGTGCGCGCGGATAATATGTATCAATTAATTCAAAGTTTAAAGTTATACGAACATAGCCATAGCGTTTATCCATTTGGCGAATTTGTGCATTATACAGATAAAAGAACCTACTTTAATCCAAACGATTTGAAGCTTTATTTAGCTGAAAAATTGTTGACCAATATCACAGTAGAAATCACAGAACCCACCATAGAAGATGCTTTTATGGAATTAGCCAAATAATGGAAGATAATAAGGTTATAGAAGTTAAAGGTTTGACCAAAATGTTTGGAGATTTTACAGCTGTAAGTGCCATTACTTTTGATGTAAAAAAAGGTGAAATATTCGGTTTTCTTGGGGCCAATGGTGCGGGCAAAACCACTGCTATGAAGATGTTGATTGGAATTTCCAAACCAACAGCAGGTGAGGCAAAAGTTGCAGGGTTTGATGTGGCGTCAGAAGCAGAAGACATTAAGAAGAACATTGGCTATATGAGTCAGAAGTTTGCCTTGTACGACGATTTAACGGTTAAAGAAAACATTACGTTTTTTGGGGGTATTTATGGTCTTACGAGAGCAAGAATCAAAGAAAAGACCAATGGACTTATTGAAGAATTAGGATTACAGCATCATACCGATAAATTAGTGGGTTCACTACCACTGGGTTGGAAACAAAAAATAGCCTTTTCTGTATCTCTGTTACACGAACCAAAGATCGTATTCCTAGACGAGCCAACAGGTGGAGTAGATCCCATTACCAGAAGGCAGTTCTGGGAAATGATCTACAAATCAGCAAACAAAGGAACGACCATTTTTGTGACAACACATTATATGGACGAAGCTGAGTATTGCGATAGGGTTTCAATTATGGTAAATGGTAAAATTGAAGCTTTAGACACACCAAAAAGGCTTAAAGAACAGTTTAATGCCGAAACAATGAATGATGTGTTTTTAAAATTAGCAAGAGGATAAGAACGGCAATGATATGAAACGATTCAGAGGATTCATCATTAAAGAGTTTTATCACATTTTTAGGGATAAGCGATCACTGTTTATTCTCTTTGGAATGCCTATAGCCCAGATTTTGTTGTTTGGTTTCGCCATTACCAATGAAATAAATAACGTGGATATTGCTGTTTTAGACCATTCAAAGGATGCTAGCTCGGAAGAAATAATTAATAAAATTTCGGCATCCTCATATTTTAGTATAGATCAGTTTATTGAGAGAGAATCTGATATAGAAACTGTTTTTAAGCAAGGAAAAGTTAAGGCAGTTTTAAACTTTGAAAAGGATTTCAGCAAAAAAATAATCAAAGAAAACAAAGCCTATATACAGATTATTACTGACGCCACAGACCCCAATACAGCAAATACAATTTATAATTATGTGACAGCAATTCTTCAAAATTATCAGCAGAGTAAAAATAGAAATATTACAACTCCCTATCAGATTACTCCTCAAACACGAATGGTTTACAACCCTGAACTGAAAAGCGTTTTTATGTTTGTTCCCGGGGTTATGACCATTATTTTAATGCTCGTCTCTGCAATGATGACCTCAATTTCAATAACCAGGGAAAAAGAATTAGGTACCATGGAAATTCTTTTGGTTTCTCCTTTAAAACCCATCCAGGTAATTGTGGGCAAGGTGGTGCCCTATATTTTTCTATCGGTAATAAATGCCATTGTCATTGTTGTTTTAAGCATTTTTATTTTCAAAATGCCTGTTGAAGGGAGTCTGTTTTTATTGGGATTGGAAAGTGTGTTGTTTATAATTACTGCATTGGCACTTGGTATTTTAATCTCCACAATAGCTACGACACAACAAACAGCCATGATGATTTCTTTAATGGGGTTAATGCTTCCGGTGATCTTATTATCAGGTTTTATTTTCCCTATAGCCAGCATGCCGTTCATCTTGCAAATCATCAGCAATATAGTACCTGCCAAATGGTTTATCATAATTATAAAAGGAATCATGCTTAAAGGTGTCGGGCTTCAGTTTATTTGGAAGGAAACCTTGATTTTGTTTGGAATGACGGTGTTTTTTATTGGGTTGAGTGTTAAGAAATATAAAATCCGATTAGAATAATGAAGACCATTGGATATATCATACAAAAGGAGTTTAAGCAGATCTTTCGAAATAAGGGGATGCTTCCTATTATCTTTATTTTACCGCTGGTCCAACTCGTTATATTGGCAAATGCGGCTACTTTTGAAATTAAAAACATCAAATTTGCCTATATAGATAATGACCATTCGACAACTTCAAGGGAGTTAATTGAAAAGTTTGATGCATCGACCTTTTTTAATGTCCTGGCCAACTATTCTTCCGTAAAACAATCGAATTCCGCAATGTTAAATGGAGATGTGGATGTGGTTCTGGAGATACCATCTTATTTTGAGCGTGATTTGCTAAAAAAGAAACATAACAATTTAGGACTTACCATAAATGCAATAGACGGAGCAACAGCGGGTGTAGAAAGTGTTTACGTGAATCAGATTATACAAAGTTTCAATAAAAACCTGAGAATTGAACTAATGGCGGCTCCGGATTTATTGGCTAAACCAATAAACATTACATCCATTCCTTCCTTTTGGTACAATGAAACTTTAAATTATAAAACCTTTATGGTACCAGGAATATTGGTATTGCTGGTAACAATGATTACCCTTTTCCTTTCCGGGATGAATATTGTGCGGGAAAAGGAAATTGGTACTTTGGAGCAAATTAACGTAACACCAATAAAAAAAAGTGAGTTTATTATAGGAAAACTGTTCCCATTTTGGGTAATAGGTATGGGATTGTTAACCATTGGACTAATCATTGCAAAACTCATTTTTGATATTCCCATAGTGGGTAGTTTAGCCTTAATGTATGCGTATACTTCTATTTATATTTTTGTGGTTTTGGGGATAGGATTATTTATTTCTAATTACACAGACACCCAACAACAAGCCATGTTTATTGCATGGTTCTTTATGGTGATTTTTATACTAATGAGTGGCTTATTCACACCAATAGAGAGCATGCCACAATGGGCACAGATAATTACTGAATTTAATCCTATAAAATATTTTGTTGAAGTCATGCGAATGGTAATGCTAAAAGGCTCGTCTTTTAACGATATATTACCTCAATTCTTAAAGACCGTGCTTTATGCTCTGGTCATGAATGCACTGGCTGTCTGGAGTTATAAAAAAACCAATTGACAAGGAGTTTATCGCGGTAAGGCAAAGCATTAACTCCAAATTGGAATACCCACCCACCTCATTACATATTTTTAAGTTCACTTACTAATTTGGTCAAAGCTGCTTTTGCATCCCCAAAAAGCATAACTGTTTTATCATTGTAGAACAGTTCATTCTCAATTCCGGCATATCCGGCATTCATGGTACGTTTATTAACGATGATATGTTTTGCGTTTTCAACATCAAGGATAGGCATGCCATAGATGGGACTTGAAGGATCGTTATGTGCAGCAGGATTCACCACATCATTTGCCCCAACTACAAGAACAACATCGGTATTTTTAAATTGAGGATTAATATCATCCATTTCTAACAGCAGGGAATAATCCACATTGCTTTCTGCCAGCAGTACATTCATATGACCAGGCATACGACCTGCAACGGGGTGAATGGCATATGTAACATTAACTCCTTTCTTAGTCAGTAATTCTTCTAATTCATGAATGACGTGTTGTGCCTGTGCAACCGCTAAACCATAGCCCGGAACTATAATTACGTTTGTAGCATAGTTTAGCATTATTGCCGAATCGCTGGGGTTTGTTTTTTTTATGGTCCCTAAAGTTTTGTTTGCTCCGGGTACTGAATCTGTTGCGCCAAAAGTTCCAAAAATAACAGCGGCCAGGGTTCTATTCATTCCCTTGCACATGGCAATTGTCAGGATAATACCTGCCGAACCTACAAGGATACCCCCTATCAGCATGACCATATTAGATAATAAAACTCCTGTAATAGCAGCCGCAATACCTGTTAATGAATTCAATAATGATATTACCACGGGCATATCTGCACCACCAATGGGAAGTACAAATAAGATTCCGTAAATTAACCCGGCAGCTAATAAAGCAAATACCAAAACCTCGTTGCTGGCACCGGCAGTTACCATAAAGAATGCAAAAGCCACTATTCCAGCTAAAAATAAATTGTTCACTGAATTGTGATAGGGAATCTTTATCACACTTTTTATGGATCCGTTTAATTTCCCCCAGGCTATCATACTTCCGGAAAAAGTTATTGCACCTATAATAATTCCGGAGACAATAGTGGTAGTTATCATCTTATCCCCTCCATCTTTGCTGAATTCTACAAGCCCAATTAAAGCTGCACTTGCTCCCCCAAAACCATTAAACAAGGAAACCAACTCGGGCATCTTGGTCATCTTTACTTTGATGGCCATCCAGCCCCCAATTACAGACCCTATAAGTATTGCCAGTCCAATAAGAATATATATAGTTGTTGGAACCCGTAAATCATGGATAAAAATAGTTCCTGCAATGGCAAGGCCCATTCCTGAGGCAGCAATTAAATTTCCATTTTTGGCTGTTGCAGGGTGTCCCAGCTTTTTTAATCCAATAATAAAAGCTATTGTAGATACCAGATAGATAAGACTCAATGAAATACTCATTAACTTTTCTTTTTAAACATTTTAAGCATCCTGCCGGTAACGGCAAAACCACCGACAACATTTAAGATTCCTAATACCACCGCAATAAATCCAAGAGTAAGCGCAAAATAATTATCCGGGTCCGCATTTAACATCACTAATATTGCCCCTACAACTACCACACCACTTAAGGCATTTGCTCCTGACATTAATGGTGTATGTAATACAGCCGGAATATGTTTAATGACCTCTACCCCTAAAAATACGGCGAGGATCAGGATATAAATCATTTCGATATTAGTACCGATAAATTCTAATAATCCATTCATATTAATTGCTTTTTATTTTCTGATGATTCCGTTGTGAACTATTAAAGTTTCATCCGTAATTTGTTCTTCAGTATCCCATTTCAACTCAGTATCTTTTGTTAGGTGTTTAATAAAATTGTACATGTTTTTTGCGTACAATTCACTTGCATTTGTTGAAACACTTTCCGGAGCGATACTGGTACCAATTACCTTTACACCATTTCTCGTTACCGTTTTATTCAGCATACTTATTTCACAATTTCCTCCCTGAGCAGCCGCTAAATCTATAATTACCGCGCCGTTTTTCATATTTAGAACTTGCTCTTCGGTGATTAAAATTGGTGATTTTTTACCCGGGATACCGGCAGTAGTAATTACTAAATCTGCTTTATAGAGCGACTTATTAACCGCTTCTTTTTGTCTTTGGATATAATCTTCTGAAGCTTCTTTGGCGTAACCACTTTCAGATTCTCCATTAGCTCCTTCAACCATAATAAACTTTGCACCCAAGGATTCTACCTGCTCTTTGGTCTCTAATCTAATATCGGTAGCCTTAACCATAGCGCCTAAACGTTTAGCCGTGGCTATAGCTTGTAGACCTGCAACGCCTACGCCATAAATCAATACTCGCGCCGGTTTAATTGTCCCGGCTGCAGTCATCATCAATGGAAATATTTTTTTCATTTCATAGGCCCCAAGAATAACTGATTTATATCCGGCCAAATTGCTCTGTGAACTCAACACATCCATGTCCTGAGCTCTGGAAATACGGGGTATGGCATCCATCGAAAATGCGGATGCACCTTTCGCTGCAATTTTTTGAATTAATTCCGGCTTGGATTTGTGATACAAGTGACTTATCAAAACATGGTCCTTGTTTACTAATTTTAAATCTTCTTCATTAAAGGGATTAATTTTTATAAGAATTTGAGAGTCTTTAAAAACTACATCTCTCTTTTGTACTTTTGCTCCAGCTTCTCTGTAGTCTGAATTTTTAAAAGAAGAATAGGCACCTGCATCATCTTCAACAATTAATTCAAAACCCTTATCAGTCAATTTTTTTGCAATCCCAGGTGAGATCGAAACACGTTTTTCGCCTTTTTGAGTTTCCTTCAATATGCCTATTTTCATTTTAGCTTTTGATTTATTCGCGAACTGTAATTTTTAGTCTTGGCCTGCAAATTTAGGGGATTATTAAAAAAATAAACTAACTATTTCCTGATTTATTTATTCCGACAAACAGTTTAATAGAATTCAAATTGGCGAAAAGGTGGATATAAAAAATTCAGTTCTAATTAATCCTTGAAAATATGCTATTTTTTTTAATTCTACACATATCATATAAAAAGTGTCACGGATTTTTTATAGGTGACTATTAGAGTTAGTAGTATTTAACTGGTTATTAATTACAATTAGCACAATTTGGCTGGTCCAAAATTAATATTATTTGATTTTCACAACCATATAGGTCTGTTTGGCAACAAAAATGATATCTGTTTTGAAGAAGCTACTAGATTTGGCGTTCTATAATGAAAAGTCAGTACAAATGAAAAATACAATTTTGGCATTAGCTTTCGCATTTTCAGGAATGGGATTGTATGCGCAAGAAGGACTAAGGGTAGGAATACACGCAGGTTTGCCTATTGATGATTTTAATGATGAAATAAGCCTGATGGCAGGTTTGGACCTGGGGTATATGTGGGCTCTGGGAGAAGTAGTGGACCTGGGGATAAGTACGGGACTAATTTACGGATTTAAAGAATCTTTTCAATCGGATGTAATTGTTTCAGGACTAACTGATGTCCAATTTGTCCCACTTGCCGCATCCGTAAGAATTTGGCCTTCCAATTCATTCTCATTCGGAATTGACGGCGGGTATGGCCTTGGATTGAATGAAGGCAATGATGGCGGAATTTATTACAGACCCATAATAGGCTATTTATTGGGGCCTTTGACAGAAATTAATCTTTCCTATACCGGAATACAATTAGAAAACAGAACCTGGAATACGGTTTCCCTTGGATTCTTGCACACTTTCGAATTTAATAACGACTAATCCTGTAATATTTCTTCGATCATTTTTAGTTCCTCAGGGGCTAATGCCATTTTATCAAGAATCTCAACCGCATCTTCTATTTGCGATACCTTGCTGGCACCTATTATTACTGAAGTTACTCTTTTATCCCTTAATACCCAGGAAAGAGCAAGTTGTGCCATTTTTTGTCCTCTCGACTCAGCAATTTCATTCAGTCTTTTTACCTTAGCGATCTTTTCAGGGGTGATGTCTGATGACTGCAAATAGCTATCCGATTTTGATGCCCTGGAGCCTTCGGGAATACCTTTAAGATATTTATTGGTTAACAGTCCCTGGAATAAAGGGCTGAAAACTACAGAACCCACGCCATTTTTTTCGAGCACATCCAATAAACCATCTTCTACCCATCTGTTGAACATACTATAAGACGGTTGATGAACCAGGCATGGTGTACCGAGTTCTTTCAAAATATCTATAGCTTTCTGCGATTGTTCCGGGTCGTAGGAAGAAATACCTGCATACAACGCTTTTCCGGATCGTACAATCTGATCCAGGGCCATCATGGTCTCTTCGAGAGGAGTATTCGGGTCGGGACGATGGCTATAAAAAATATCCACATAGTCCAGCCCCATGCGTTTCAAACTTTGATTGCAACTGGCAATAAGATATTTTCTGGAACCCCATTCACCATATGGTCCGGGCCACATATCATAGCCTGCTTTAGAAGTGATAATCAATTCGTCTCTATAGGATTGTAAATCAGACTTTAGAATTCTTCCAAAAGTCTCTTCGGCAGAGCCATATGGAGGCCCGTAATTGTTGGCAAGGTCAAAATGGGTTATCCCAAGATCAAATGCCCTTAGCACCATATTTCTGCCATTTTCATAAACATCTATGCCTCCAAAGTTATGCCATAACCCCAGGGATATTGCCGGTAGTAATAAACCACTGTTGCCACAACGGTTGTATTTCATTTTTGTGTACCGATCTTTATTTGCAGTGAATTTCATGTGTGATAAGCTAATTGTTGGATTTTTGTTCGATACACTAAGGCGAGGAAGTTATTTATAAGTCATCCGTGCTTTTTTCAGGCTTTGAAAATATAGGGTTTGCTCAAAAACCAAGGTATTTTTAGTATATCAAGTGCTGATTAATTATTGCAATTGATAGTGCTCATTGTACAAATCGCTATAAATATAGTACAAAATGTCAAAGGAATGACGCTACCCATCAGGTCTTAGGAAATAATTGACTTGGTGAATAAAATATAAGAAACGCAGTTTTTAGATTATAAAGGACAGTAGTTAATTTTTGGATTTGCCTATAGAATAAATCGTTTTATCCTGTTGGAGTCATCCTTTAAAAAGACTTCTCCTTCTACCAGATCAATGGCATAATTTGGTTTTCTGTTTTTTCCAAGAGGAATACTGCTTTCACTTTCACCGGTATCTTTATTAATTTTTAAAAGTTCAATTCCATTTTCATTTTTAGTAAGGACCATGCAATAGTTTCTTGCCTCTTTTGTGGCTTTGAATCTTTTATTGGCAGCTTTAAAAGCTAATCCAGCTGCACTCCCTGCGGATTTACCCATTTCATTATAGGCAGTTCCCAATTGTGCAAATGTTTGTCCCTCAACTGTATTGAGGCCTTGTTGGGCTCCTGCCTCCTGTAATACTCCGGAAGCCATTGTACTTACTGCGGAAACATAACCGGCATAAACGGTTCCGGCAAATAGTAATGCTCTTTTCCACCCTTCTTCTCTTGGTGAGGCATAATATTTTTGAAATAATAATGCACCGTTATAATCATACATCGCAAAATTTTGATCAGAACTTAAGAGGATCCCTTTTTCCCTTAACTCTAAAATATTGGGGGATTCATTTTCATTAAATTTAACTGGTTCTGAGGCTGCCATATCAATTGCTCCACTGTCAAGATTAACACTTATTACAGCCCCGGCTTTATTATCATAGGTGTATAAATGGTTCCCATTTCGGACTACCAACTTATAATGAGTTTTTAGGTCTTTATCCCATAAAAGATCTCCGGTAGTGGTATTCACTATATTCATTTCTTCGGCTGTGGCATATAGTATTCCATGCTCTGTGGTAAGTGTATAGCCTACATGGCCTTTAACCTTGATGGTTTTATCAAATGTGAAGAGTCCATTTTTAGTATCGAGATAATTTAAAAAATGTTTTTCGTTTCTGCTGGTGATGACCAACATACCGTCTTGGGTTGGGGTGTAATCATAGACTCCTCCTTTTATACTTATCCCCTTTCCTTTCTTACCCCAAAGTCCCGCACCATCTTCCATGGCGTAAAGATTTACCCTGGAATTTTGTTTTCCTTGTGGCAGAATCAATAGATCATTGTTTAACCATGCCGTCAGTCCCAATTGACCTTTAACCTCAACCGGATCTTTCCAAAGCAATTCTCCATTTGCAACATCATATGCTCTATATGTAGAAGTGAAGGTTACAATGGTATTACCATTGGAAGACATCGACTGATTTTCATTGCTTTGTTCTGTTCCTATAACAAAATAGTCCCCGGATGGGTGCATATTAAAATCAAGCTTAATTTCCATGCCTTCAGAGGCCGCCTCGGCTACATCCTTAAGGAGATTGCCAAAAGCACCCATTTTACTAAGTTGTTTGGCCTCACTGGAATTATCTATACTCCAGATAACATCTCCTGTTTTAGATTTAATTTTTACATTTTTCAACAAGGTTATACCTAATAATTCATCTTCATTTAGCTCAACCATATCTACTAATTTACCAAAACTACCTTCTTTACTCCAGAGTACATTACCGGATGTAATGTCCATTGAAAGTGCCATATCTTCACCGGATACAGATTTCCCTGCTACAACTATTGCATTAGACTGGTACAGCACAAAGTGCTGTTTTACTTTTTTAATACCATGTTCAAAAGAGTTAAATACTTTAGTGCCATCAAACAGATTAATTATAAACAATCCTTTTTCTGTCTCAATTTTGGCAAAGGGTGTATTCTCCAGTTCTGAGAATGAACTTTCATCTAAACGACCAAAAGTTTCGTCGCTCCAGATCACCTCACCACTGTTACTATCAATTCCGAACAAACCAGAATTGGTTTGCACTATATAATTTCCAAGCGCACTTACAGTCTGCCAATTAACTTCATTATCAAAAGTTGAGGTCCATGTTTCTTCAGATTGAGCAAACAGGGAAAAGCTAATTAATACGAATGAGTATCCAATAATTTTTTTAAGCATTTTAGTAGGTATTTGGGTTTTCGATATAGAGGTTATGTTATTAATCAAGTTTTCCAGTTACTCTGGAAACACATTCAATAGGCATTAAGGTCTATAAACCGGTTAAAGAATTCTGGTTATAGTCATCAATCATTTTTACAAAGGAGGCTGCGAACTTCTTATTAACCAGTTTTCCTTCTTTCTGGCTTTCTGTAAATTGGTTTCTCAGACCGTAGTAATTATTATCATAATTATCTTTTATATCATGCTTGTCACCTATAAAATTTAAAAGGTTTATATGCATAATATTTCTTGGGTTTTTTGAGTCCTTCTGAATGAGAAGTTGGAAGTTATCCTGAATATAATCTATAAGTTCCTGACCACCTTCCCTAACATAATCTGCCAGTTCATATGAAATAGTGCCTGTGGTTCTGGTGTACAATCTATAAAGGTCAATTTCTCCGCTGGCAAGCTGTTCAAGGCATAATTTTTTAGGCATCATTTTTATGGCTTTCCCGGTAATGTCGGCGTATGACACTGTTTTAAATATCTGTCCGTTATCTAAATGAAAACCTTCTATCTCTTTAGGCTTTAGCTTGATTTTTTTACTGCCTTTAATTTTACCTTTCTTCAGGTATTTGGCATATGTTGAAGGAGTAATATAAGTTATTGAGTTTTGGAAACGTTGTGGATATTTATAATCCATTTGTACATAGGCTTCGTTAGATTTACCATTTTTAAAGGTAACAGAGCCTTTTTGATAGAGCCCCTGAGCTTGAAGGTTCATACATATCAAAAATAGAAGGCTGCTAAATAAGGAGATAAGGAGTTTCATAAGATTTGGGATATGGGTTGATTTAACTCGTGAAATTAGAACGTTTCAATCTCCAAATTATTGTAAACCAAAATGTTGCGCGGATACGACAAAAAGGGGAAGATAAAGTGCTGGTGACTTTACTTCCCCCTACTATTTTCTAACCCTAATACGCTATCCAGGTACAGGATACAGAATTATAATTAGGATGCTACGTTTTGGGTTTAATATTCTGGTTTACCCTGAACAAGTTGTTAGGATCATAAGTTTTTTTAATCTCTGACAATCGATCATAATTGTGTTTATAACTAGCCTGCACTCTTTCCTGTCCCTCTTCCATCATAAAGTTGGAATATGCACCACCGGAAGAATATGGATGCAATGCTTCCCAGTAGTCCTTACACCATTGGGTAATCTTTGGAGCATCTTCCGGATCAGGTGAAACCCCAACAATGACTCCGGCATATTTGGCATCTCTATAGGCCCATGGTGTTTCCTCTTTACCAACCCTACTGGCTGCTCCGCTAATGGGATATAAATGCATTTGCGATAATGGGGTTGGAATACTTGATCCATATTTTAAATGAGCTGCCCTTACTTCTTCACTAAAATCATTAAAGAAATCTGCTCTCCAATACCACTGTAAGTTAGGAGGAAATAATCCGTCAAAAAGTGTTTGAATGGCAGGGTACGGCATCTCCCCTACATGCTCAAATACGGGGTTTTTGTCTCTGACTTCTTGAAATAAGGCATCAAAATCTGATGAGTCTCCCGTATAGCACCATACAATCCCGCAAAACATTTTATTATGTAACACCTCAGGAAATGGTGGTCCCGGGATGACCATGGTTGCAATAAAACCATTTAAATCATCCGGGGCATTTAAAATAAAATCATGGTACCATGACATAATTTCTTCTGTTTTTTCTATAGGCCACAAGGTAGGACCACCAATAACCGTCTTAACAGGATGTGCCTGGAATTTAAAGGAGGTTATTACCCCAAAATTTCCACCACCTCCGCGAATAGCCCAGTATAGATCTTCGTTTTGATGATTGTTGACAGTTACAAAGGAACCATCAGCCAAAACCATATCTGCTTCCAAAAGATTATCTATGGTAAGACCATATTTCCTTGAAAGATGGCCAACACCACCCCCCAACGTTAATCCTCCAACTCCTGTTGATGAAATTATTCCGGCCGGTACGGCTAATCCGAATGGATGTGTCGCATGGTCTACTTCACCCCAAAGATTTCCACCTCCAACCCGGACGGTATTAGTTGCCATATCTACTCGCACAAATTTAAGCCCTGACAGATCAATCACTAAGCCATCGTCGCAAATTCCAAGTCCTCCCCCATTATGTCCGCCTCCCCTGATGGCAACCAATAAATTATTTTCCCTGCCAAAATTAACACAGGCCATCACATCTGCAACATCCACACAGTAAACGATCATTCCTGGATGCTTATTAATCATTCCATTGTAAACTTTTCTGGCATTGTTATATTCCGGATCCGCAACTTGCACTATTTCGCCTCTGAGTTGTGCTTTAAAAAGTTCGATTTTTGAATCATTAATTTCTTGTACTGTTTGCTTATTTTTAATTACTTCTGACATCGTTTTCTTATTAATTGGTTATCTCATAAATTTAGATAGACTAAAATCTATAGACAGCCACTTTTAATTCAAAAAATTACACTTTTAATTCGTCGCGATTTTAAAGGAAGAAGTTTTTAACTCTGATACATTTGGGCATATTTGGAAGGGAGGATCCCAAACTTATCTAAAAATGATTTTGAAAAATAAGCGGCACTATTAAATCCGCTTTCGAAGGCAATTTCAGAAATATTTCCCTCTTGGTTATGGATTAGCTCCAATGCCCTATGCAGCCTATATTCTCTAATAAAGGTGATGGGAGATTTACCTGTAAGCTTCTTAATTTTTCTATATAATTGAGACTTACTATGCCCAAGTTCTTTGCTAAGTGTGATAATATTAAAATTTGATTTATTCCAGGTACATTCACAAAACTCAACCAACTGAGTAACGAATGACAACTCTTGAGGTGTTAAGGTTCTGATTAATTGATCGTCAATGACAGCATTTCGATTTTCATTTTCATACAATGACTTTACAGAAGAAGAAATAACGATTTGGCCCTGGATAATTTCGCACATCTGTGTTGCCAGTAAAATAGATTCCGAAAAAAAACCCTCTTTTGATGTTACAGGTAAACCTGCGCATAACCCTATTTTTAGGCGCCGATTATCTCTTTCCAGTTTAGGGTAGCTGTACTTAAAGCTTGCCTGGATCTTTAAAGCACATAAAACAGCATTGGTGACGGATTTAAAAGAAATTAGGTATGATTTGTCATTTTCCCGAACTAAACTTGCTTCAAAATGTTTAACAGATTTCGCAACACTTCGATGGAATTTCTGAGTGAAAATACTTAGCTGATGAGTATCCAGCCTGTGTAGATAATCTGAAGTTTCTAAGACCATGATCACTCTAAAAGCAGGATCATCAATAATATTTAAGTCCTCGTTTTTCCCCTTTTGAGGATCTTCAATGCGTCCAAGAAAGGATTCCACCAAATGTGGATCTACTTCAATGATATCATGAGGAAATTCCCCATGTGCGTGATTGTGCATATTTTGAATTGCCTCCCTGTTAGGTGCTTCTATCAAACAGAAAGCAGTATGTCGTTCAGTATCACACCAATAAGTCATTCCCTTACACCCATACAGATGCTCTACCTTCAGATCTTCCTGGTGCATTAATGCAACGTGTTCTGCAGTAATTTCTTTCGGGATATCATGTCGGTCCATGTAAATGGGCATCGGCTTTGTTTTTATACAATTTAAGCAAAATAATTAAGTTTTACAGATTTATTTCCGCCAGACAATCCAACTGAACCTGAGTAAAAGGAATCATAATAAAGGTAATAAACCAACAGAGTTAATTTTAAACAAGTCATTTACATAACTAATAATAAATTAAGGTGAGCACTAAGTCCAACAGGACTTTGTTACCTTGCCAACTCAAATGGATAATATGCCACTTCACTACAAGCTGTATAAACCCTGCGGTATAATAAGTCAGCTTAATTCTAAAAGCCCCAGGGAGATACGCAAAAAAAAATTCTTAAATGAGCTTTATAATTTTCCGGATGGGGTAATGCCCATAGGGCGACTCGATGAGAAATCTGAGGGCCTTCTTCTTCTTACCACAGATGGGAAGCTAAGCGATGAAATAAATCGCTCTGGTATAGAAAAAGAGTATTATGCGCAATTAGATGGGGAAATTACAAATGAGGCAATAGCACTTTTGGAAAATGGTGTTACGATTGGTTTTGAGGGAAAACGATACCTTACTAAAGCTTGTAATGCATACAAATTAAGTGGCCTCCCAAAACTTCCTGAGGCCGATAAAAAACTTAGAATAGGGCGGCACAGGCCTACCAGTTGGATAAGCATTACACTTACAGAAGGTAAATTCAGGCAGGTTCGTAAAATGACCGCAGCAGTTGGTTACCCTACTCTCCGACTTATTAGGATACGTATAGGAAATATATCTTTAGAAAATTTATTGCCGGGGGAAGTAAAACTTTTGACAATTCTCACTGCCAAATGTGAACAATTCAATTCATAGGAATAACCTGACCCGAGCCGGATATATCTTTAGTTACAGAGGGACTACCCTTGTAATAAACATTTCCACTGCCTTCAATGTTTACGTTTAAACTTTCTGTGCAATAGACTTCACTATCTCCTGAACCTTCAATGCTTAAATCTATATTGGCCGCCATAAACTCTGCACAATTAATAGTTCCGGACCCTTCATTGAGAATAGTTAAGTTATCTGTGTAACCGGCAATTGCAATATTTCCAGCCCCTATATTTTCAATTTCCATAGTCCCGGCACTTTGTAATTCGAACACAGTAATATCTCCTATGCCTTCGTTTTTTATTCCGTTTAAATCCGCCATCGTAATATTGGCTTCCAAATAGGTATTTTTATAGTTTCCATCTTCAAGGTATATCTTTAATCGTCCATCGGAAATTTTGGTTTTAACTCTGCCAATGATATTATCATCCGCTATAATTTCCAGAGATTGTGACGGACCCTGCGTTATATTAACTACAAAAGTCCCTTCACTACTAATTTTAGTAAATAAATTTACGTCTCTGAATTCTGAAACCGTATTTCCTGATCCTGTATAATCATCTTTGGAACAGGAGGCTAATGTTATTGCCATGATTGCTATTAGAAATAATCTTCTCATGATATTTTAGAGTTAAGAAGTTATGTTATTTCTTTTTGTTCCTTTTGAAGAATGACTTCTGCTCATACTCCATCCATAACCCATATGATAATTTAAGGTCCTTTTAATGTAGTTCATGTCTAGTGTTCTCATGATGATCGTTTTTTGATTGATGTATACTCAAAAGACGCCAACACTTTATTTTTGTTACAAAAAACAATATAAATTGAAGAAATTCTATTGTAATGACTTTGAGCCTTTATTTAAGCTACTGCAAAAATGGGGTAGAAGTATTTTTGATATGCTGCTGAATATATCTTGAGGGAAGAACCCCATGTTTACCCAAAAATGGTAAAATATGCAGAGCCTATTCTATTCTTAAGATTCTTTTAAATATGCGAAGCTCGCATTGATAGAACTTACAGATCAATTCTATAAAATCTGAATACTTATTGTCTGATTTCATCTTGTTTTGAATTTACTATTTAACTATTAGTAAAGTAAAACACTAAAAAATCACAATTCAATGAAGAAAATTTGAAAATAAGACGGGAAATGGATGTTTTGTGGAGAAAATTTGAAGTTATACTTTCTTTACCCTAACTGCATTAAGCCCTTTCATTCCTTTTTCCAGTTCAAAAGAAACCTTGTCGTTTTCAGCAATCTCATCAATTAATCCGCTTACGTGACAGAAATATTTTTCATTGTTTTCAATATCAATGATAAAGCCAAATCCTTTAGAGTTATCAAAGAAAGAAACTTTCCCTTTTCTTACAGGATCTACCTCCTCTATATCGCCTTCTTCCCTCTTTGGAATGCCAAGGATAATATCTTCAGCCTCGATTTCCACTTTCAGTGAAGGATCCGGAGGAGTATCTGTTAGATTTCCCATGTGGTCTACATATGCAAATTCAATGCCTCCACCTTTTTCTTTGGCGGCTGCTTTACGTGCTTCTTTCTTCTTTTGTTTATCCTCGCGCTTTTTGAGACGTTTTTTTTCTTTTTCGCCTTTGCTATATGTTTGTTGTGATCTTGCCATTAAAATATTTTATTTGGATATTATAGTTTAGTTTAATAAGAAGCTTGATTAAGAAATGAAAGCTCGGAAAAGTAAGTGTGGAACTTTGAATACTCCAAAAAATTAGCCAGAGCGATAGTTGCTATAGGTCGGTAGTCATCTCATTAAACTATTGCGAAGATAACACTTGCTTTTTAATTTACAATTAAAAGGCGTGGAAAGCTGGTTCTTTACGGCAAATATTGCCAATTAGTTAATTAGCAATTAAAGAGAATTCCTTAGTTTATAGCATATTTGAACAATGGAAAGCATATTGCTTTTACAATCCTGAAAAGAAAGCAACTATAGGTTTATATGATTTGATTGAATATACCTATTGTCAGCCTGCTTTTACTTAATCAAATTACGTGTAGCAACCCATTCCTTTAGTTTCTCACGTGCGTCGGCAGCCGGATATCCCAATACTGTTTTCCCGGCAGGTACGTCAGCTAAAACTCCGGAACCAGCTCCTACAGTAGCACCGGAATGAATGGTAGTATGATCCTTTATCGATGCGCTACCACCAATAACTACCCCGTCGCCCAGGGTCACAGAACCAGCCAGGCCACTAGCCCCTGCCATGATACAAGAACGTCCTAAAACACAATTATGCGCAATCTGGACCTGGTTATCAATCTTACAACCGTCGCCTAATATAGTGGAACTGAATTTTGCACGGTCAACCGATGAATTTGCTCCAATTTCCACGTCATTACCAATTACCACATTCCCTATATGCGGAATTTTTACTAACCCCCGGCCATCTTCCCTCGGACGATATCCAAAACCATCACCACCGATACTAACGTTATTTTGAAAAATACAGTAAGCCCCTATCTCAGTTCGCTCGCGAATAACCGTACCTGACCATATAACTGTATGAGCACCAATTGTAGTTTCATCAAGAATGGTGACATTAGGATATATAATAACCGCCGCTCCCAGAACAACATCTTTTCCTATATAACTTCCTGCACCTATTTTACTTCCCTCACCTATTGTGACCGTTTCATGAATTACTGCAGTAGGATGTATATCTACGTCAAAATGTGGTGTTTCTTTGATAAAAACTTCCAATAACTTCGCCATAGCTAAATCAGCGTTTTTGACTTTAATCAGGGCTCTGTTTTCTCCCGGCTCAGCTTTGAGTCCTTCATTAATAATTGCTGCTGCTGCCTTGGAATTTTCCCATTTTTGAGTATATTTTCTGCTCCCAATAAAGGTTATTTGGGAGTTACCCGCTTTATCAATTTCTTCCAAACCCAATATCTTTTGGTCTGTATTACCCACGAGTTCTCCACCGAGAATCGCATTAATTTCCTGAATTGTAAATGATTTCATATGTTCTAGCAGTTAACTTTTTAGGTGACAATAAACCAGAGTATACAAAGATAGAATTAATATTTAGAGGTTTCATTTTAATGCCCAGGTCAAATGCCCGGTAAATCATATTAAAAAGAATTGACTTCTGTATTTCCTTGAAAATTATATTGAGGCATCTGAGGCAAGTGAATTGGTATTTCTTCAAGGGAAATTGTTTCTGTGATCATATTCCCCAAATTAATCCCTGTTATAACCAAAAATAAAGATTTTTACCAATTATAAAGAATGGAATTCTGCATTGAAGTAAACTGTTAGCTAGGTGTTTTTATTAAAAAAGGCGGAATATCACTATTCCGCCTTTCGGACTTAACCACTGTTCCTTATGGCACAGGAACCAAATCAAAGTCTTGAATTATTTTATTCCCCGCCACTATAGTTACTTCTTTAATAGTTTGTGTTTTATACCCTTTTAGTTCTACCATCACATCATATAAGCCTGCATTAAGACCCATTACGGTATAGTTGCCGTTCTCATCTGTAGGGGCCATAATAGGATCTAAAGTGCCTGTCTCAAATACAGATACCGTTGCATTCTCCAACCCAATTATCTCGCCATCCATCATAGTTGAAACCAATCCTGATACAGAACCTGCAAAAGACATATTACATGCCTTGATAACAGGTTTAAAATTAAACCCATTAATGCCGGAAATGTTTTTGATATTACCCTTAGGTATAAAAGATCTGCCTACGTCAAAGTCTAAAAGTAAATCTGAACTTAATTCCCCACTTACTAAAATTGAAGGCTTAATAAATACCTTAATACCAGTTTGTTCCCCACTGGGCACTTTTAAATCATATTTAGATTCGTCTTTAAGGACAACATTAACCCCTTTGACGTAAATTCGGATAAGATCATATGAACCTACAGGAACATCAATATCTACTAATGTCTCGGTAATTCCATTTGTTAGGTTTAACAGATTAAAATCCCTTTCTTCTTCCATTAAAACAACAAAAGAATAACCTTCCTCTTTATTATTCTCATCACCTTCCATAGAATCCCCTTTATAACGGGCATCAACTTTGAAGATAGTAACATTGGCCTCGGAGATTAAATCATAGGGAAAAGGCGCATCCGTTAATCGTACTGTGAGTCGGCCCGTGCTCGTCTCATTGTTCAGATCTTCACTGCATCCTAGAAGGAATATAGACAAAATGATGAAAAAAGAAGTGAAAAATTTAGTTTTCATAGGGGATTTTATTGTGCACTAAATAAATCAGTACAAATAGTTTTATATAAGGCTAAATTATTTGAAAGGGCTAATTTCCTGATTTTTAATGTAAAAATTACCCTTTTCTTTATTTTTTCGATATAATACATTCTCAAAAGACCAAAGATTCAACCCCACATCACCAACAGTAAAGGAGTAATATCACTCTGCAAATCAGTATTTTAACACAAAATATAATCACAGGACTTACGGTTATTAATCTATTTGGTTGATAAAAACAAAAAAGAGTGCAGAAAGCACTCTTTTAAGGGTTTTTTAGGTAGGTTGATTTACTTTGCGTCGAGAACCTTGGTACTTAAATAAGAACTGGACCCTACGATCTTACCATCTTCATCAAAATCATGAATATACAAAGCTGGGAGAATTATTTTTTTTCCGTCAGCTTTTCTGGTCAATCTAAATTTCCACCAGGATTGTACCACTCTGCCATCGCGCATATCGTATTCCAGATAGTCCGGATAGCCTACAACATCTATGCTGGTTACTTCAAAAGTTTCCATGAATTTACTATTGCGCTCTTTTACTTCTTCAAGACTCATGGTTTCTCCATCGGGCAACTCTAAAGAATTAAAGCGCGCATCTTCCTTAAAAAAGCTATAGGCAGTCTCAAGGTCCATATTTTCAAAGGCACTCATCATCTTCCGAACTGTATTGATATTGTCATGATGGTTGTATATGGTACCATTTTTCCTGTCTTCAAAGCTTTGTCCTATTTCCCAGAAAACACGTTCATTATAATAATTGATCATGGTTTCTATTTTGTTATCGTCATTCAACTTAAACAATCTGTGGGTGGGCATATCAATTTTTACTCCCGTAGTATTATGCATAGCCTTTAAATGGTTCCAGGTCTGTACCCAGATTTGCCCGTCTTTATATTCAATAGCATCAGGATAAGCACCACTGGTTGGCTCAAATGAAATATAGGATAGGTTTTCTTTCCAAAAATTGGAATTTTTTATAAACTGTTTTTTAGAGTTTCCTTTGTTATCCTTATTAATGCCTGTGCCATTATAAGCTTTAAAATCATCAGCGAGGTATGAAGCCACCTTAGTGGTATCTCCGACAAAGAAGGCTTCAAGCATACTATTGACTACATCAATAGCCGGATGCTCATTAAATACTTTACCGTTGTTCTTTTGAGAATAACCCATAGCTGCAAAAAGCATTAGGGCAGTAAAAAATACATTTTTCATATTTGTATATTAAATGGTTATGCCTGCGAATTAAGCTAATCCGTTTATGAGCATCAACCTAAAAAGGACGAACATACCTATTTAATGTCCCAAGATGCCAGTTTATTGATCGAAATTAAATATGGGTCCTGGTTTTGAATATTTTAATTTGTTATTCACCATGGTAAAATTCATTCATTATTGGTACATAATTGTTATCTTCTGCACAAATTAAGCATCACTTATTTTACTATGGAAACACAGCCAGCCAACGGTAAGAAATTTGGGACATTTGCAGGTGTATTTACCCCCACACTTTTAACAATTCTAGGTGTAATTATGTACCTGAGAATGGGTTGGGTAGTGGGCAATGCAGGTCTTTTGGGGGCCTGGTTAATAATTATTGTTTCGTTTCTTATAACCTTGACTACGGCACTTTCCATGTCAGCAATTACAACCAATATCCGTATTGGTGCCGGTGGTGCTTACGCCATAATTTCGCAGGCACTTGGACTGGAAGTAGGTGGAAGCCTGGGTATTCCACGTTATGTTTCCCAGGGACTGGCTGTTACCATGTACATCTTTGGTTTTAGAGAAGGCTGGCTGGGAATTTTTCCTCATCATATCCCTTTTTTGGTTGATATCATTGTATTTGGGGTTTTACTAACCATAGCATACATAAGTGCGGACCTGGCAATTAAGACCCAATTCTTTATAATGATTATTATCATTCTTTCGCTGATATCTATAGTAATGGCTGCTTATCATGGGTCGATGACGATTCCAACGGAAGATGCTATCAGATGGGGAACATTTAGGGGCTCACCTGAAAATGATTTTAGTGGCAGTACTTTCTGGATTGTTTTTGCCGTGTTCTTTCCGGCTTCAACCGGTATTATGGCCGGAGCCAATATGTCCGGTGAGTTAAAGCATCCTAATAAGAGTATTCCTCTGGGCACTTTATGGGCAATTGGGATTAGCTTTGTAATCTATATGGCCCTGGCCTTTTGGTTGGCACGTTCTGCCACGGAACAGGAACTGATCTCCAACTATAATATTATTATTGATAAGTCTTATTTTGGACCCCTAATAATTGCAGGTATCCTGGGTGCTACCTTCTCTTCAGCGCTGGCCTCTCTTGTTGGCTCCTCGCGTATCCTTTTTGCAATGGGGGAACATCGGGTATTGCCCTATGGTAAATTTCTTGCAGGACAAAGCGCCAACGGTCAACCCAGAAACGCCATGATAGTCACGGGGATTATGATATTTATTACCATGTTACTTCGCGACCTTAATGCAGTGGCACCTCTCGTGACGCTCTTTTTTCTAATTACTTATGCAATGATCAATGTTGTTGTAATTATTGAACAAAATTTAGGGTTAATAAGTTACCGGCCGCTGTTTAAGATCAATAAATGGGTTCCATGGATAGGATTAGCATCTTCAGTATTGGCAATGTTTATTATTAACCCAACGATAAGTCTTATTTCAATAAGTATTGTTTTTGTGGTTTATTGGTTTTTATCCCGACAAAATATAGAAACACCTTTTGAAGATGTTAGGTCGGGGCTCTTTGTTTCATTTGCAGAATGGGCGGCCAAGCATACTTGGGGCATGAAAACTATGCAGCAAAGGGCATGGAAACCAAATTTGATGGTCCCGGTAAGAGATGTTGTTGGTGCAAAAGGAAATTTTCAATTTTTAAGGAATATTGCCAAACCTAAAGGATCGATAAAACTATTGGGAATAGAAGCAAATGGGTCTGATAGCATGTTGACAGAAGAACTGTCTTCCCTTTCTGAGGCCTTTAGAATTAAAGATGTTTTCTCTTCCTGGACGATAATTAATACAGATGATTTTGCAAAAGGGGTTAATTATGGTAATCAGGCTTTAAAAGGAGCATTTTTTAGGCCTAATGTTGTTTTTTTAAACCTACAGCAACACGACAATTACGAAACGGAGATCAGGCCTGTCATAAAAGAATCAATCCGTTTAGAAATTGGGGTTTTATTGTACTCTTCGCACCCTACGGCTTTATTAGGCAGAAGAAACATGATTAATGTTTGGGTCAGTGACCGCACTAAAAACTGGGATATTGGATGGGATATTGGTAATTTAGACTTGTCGATCTTGATTGCGTATAAGCTTAAAAAAAATTGGGAGGCAAAGATTCGGTTGATTATTGTTATTAAAGACGAAGAAGAAAGAGAGAATGCACAGAATTTCCTGAATTTGTTGATTAGCCTTGCCCGTTTACCTGAAACACTTACTGAAGTTAGAGTTGGAAAATTTAAGGATACGGTGGCAAATGCACCGTCGGCGGACCTTAATGTTTTTGGGATGGAAGAAAATCTAAGATTTGAATTTGTGCAGGAAATGACACTTCTTACAAATAGCTCCTGCCTTTTTGTTAAAGACTCTGGCCATGAAAGTATACTTGCTTAATTACTCTTTTAATCTTATCTAATTCTCATCAGAACTTTCCATTAATTCATATCCCTGGTTTACCCCTTTTTCTATTGCCGGGACTCCTCGATCCATCCATACTGGCATCGGAGCACCTTTTAAATAATGATCGAAAAACTGGGCCATTCGAATATTAAAATCTTTGCGGTTTTGTAATTTTAACGGCCAGTGTGGTTCTCCGTTATAATTGAGGAACCAGGAAGGCTTACCCAATCGTCTTAAACTTACAAAGAACTCAATGCCCTGATACCATGGCACATGACCATCTGCGTCATTGTGCATAATTAAAAGAGGGGTATTAATCTTATCAATATTAAAGATAGGTGAGTTCTCCATATATCTGATGGGATACTCCCATGGTGTCCCTCCTATCCTACTCTGTGTATGTTCATATTGAAACTGTCTGCTTAAGCCGGTCCACCATCGGATTCCCCCATAAGCACTAATCATATTTGGTACCGGAGCTCCTGCTTCAGCTGCTTTGAAAATATCAGTTTTAGTCACCAGATAGGCTATTTGATATCCTCCCCAACTGTGACCTTGTACACCAATATTATCCTTATCAACAAAATCTTTTTCTATTAAAGATGTAATTCCGGGTATTACACAGTTATATGCACTTTCTCCCGGATAACCTATGCGGTAGTTCACATCCGGATTAAAAATAAGATATCCCCTGCTGGAGTAAAAACTATAATTAATTGAGGAACGTCCAGGGTTTGGAGCCCTGTGATAATTTAACCTGTCTGTACTTTTCTCATAAAAATTTACGATCATTGGGTATTTCTTTGTGGAGTCAAAGTTTTCTGGCTTTACTAACATTCCAGTTAACTTATCACCATCCAAAGAGGTCCAGCTAACTAGTTCTATAGTACCCCAATTATAATTATTTTGTTGGGGATTTGCATCGGATATAATCTTTACGTTTTTAAAACTGAGATCAGAGTAACGAATATCCGGAAACTCTTCAAAAGATTCTCTGGTATAGATAAGCGCATCATCCAATTGGGCTTTTATTGGATTTCTATAACGAAAAGGCCCTTTTAGTAAAGTCTTTAAGGTTTTATTTTTTGGATTAAATTCGGTATATCCGCCACTCTTATCAGATTCATTAAAAGTAGTAAACAACCATTTTTTATTGGTATCTATGAACATCACTTCTTTGTCTAGAGATACATAGCGATACCTGGTCATAATTTCCCTGCCATTTGTTAATCGGTTGGCTAAACCAGAGTTAGGATCAAATTTCCATATATCATAACGATCATACAGCAGTAAAGCTTCGTCATTTTCAGTCCAACCGGCAGCACCATAAGGTTCCGGCGGACTAGGGGAATCATGCAGTTCATCATAAAAAACTTGGCCTTTGGTCAAATCCAAATAAGAGTCTCTTTCAATATTATAAACAAACCAGGTTTCCGACATAGAATTGTAACCATAAATAAATTTACCTCCCGCACTTAAGTTTACTTCTCCCGAAACTTTAGTAAGGACTTCTTTTGATTTACCCGCTAAAGTATTTATAATGGTATAATCACGTGCCCTTCTTCCAGTCCATTGACTTTCCAGGTCATAGGGCTCCGATCTCTTTATCAAAGCAAACTTTGCATTTCCTTCATCTCCTAGTTCGACTTCTGGAAATGATTCCGAACCTAATTGTACAATCCTGAGATCATCTTTAAGGTGTACTACGGATTTGAATGACTGGATGGTATCCTTTTTAAGCTGTAATTCTTGCACAGTATATAGCCTGGGCTCATTATATGTCCATACTTCAACATTTACAATTTCGTCTTCTGTAAGCATTGTATCTTTAATAATTCGTGGTTTCGACAAGCCAAAAAACAATTTCGACTCATCTTTCGAAAATAACAGCTCCGCGTCCGAAGATGGATGGTATGAGTTCGGAGTCAAAGAGGCATCAGCTACTCTTTGGGCCTTATCCTGGCCTTTACGCCATAGATATAGTTCAGTTGGTCTTTCCTGTACTTTTGTCGTATCCGTGTCAACAATAAAACCCAGATTACTACCGGATTCACTAAAATTTAACTGATAATATTTCGCTTTTATAGCAGTATGAACCTGTATCAGGCTGGGTTTTTCAAAATCCAGTATATAGACGCTGGAACTATCTTTTTTATCTTCTCCTGTAGAGGCAAAAGCTAATTGCTTACCCTTTTTGGCAAAAACATAATCTGTAACAAACTTAAAAGTATCCTTTTGCCCTGTGTGTATATCCTGAACCAGCAGGTGATAGCCATTCTTTTTACCAACCTTTTTCTTTTTATCCTTAACATCCTTGTCTTTTTCTACTGTAGTGTCCTTTTCCTTCTTTATTTCCTCCAATTGATAAGCTAAATAACCATCCCATTTTTCAGGTATCTTATATGATTTTATATTACCGATTTTTGTAAGCGAATTGTTTTTTAAATCTAATATTCCCAAACTGTCTTTTGGCAAATCTTTCTTTTTGATTTTGCGTTTTTTCATTGCGAGTACACTATCCCTCCACGCATTAATTGTAAAAACGGCATAGTTAGAACCATAGGTAAACCGGCCTTTTGAACCCCGGTCATATTGAAAGACAATATTTGCCTTACTATCCTTTATTTTCAAATACTGATCCGCTTCTCCCTTTTCAAGGGAGTACATGATATAATAGCCATCCGGGGAAATAGATTTGTTTTTTATAGAATTCCAGATTTCAAAATCTGAATGATCCAAAACCTTCTTTTGAGCAAGAATTACAGAACAGGATAATACTAATAAAATGGTGAGAATTGACTTCATAATCTGGTTTAAATTCGAAGCCTAAATATACTAGGAAAATTCTATTAAGTAATTGGTAGATCTAGTTTTCCTGTGATTGTACTTAAATACTTAAAAGTTGTTTTTAGAAAACGCGACAATTATTTTATTATTACCGAAAACTATCAGATTAGACCGAAAATATGAACAGTACTCTTTGAAGTAGGATTGTTTTAATATCTTTAATTCTAAGAAATTAAGAGATTTATTATTTAATGGTAGAGCACATAGTGTTTCAATAGCAGTTTAAAATGAAAGCAACTCTTACAGCATCGGGTACTTTAGAAGCTTATTTTCAACCTTTTAGAAAACAGGTTGTTGGTATAGATCAAAGTTTTGAATCCCCTTTTGGGATTAAAAAAATCATTTACGCAGATTGGATTGCCAGTGGAAGGCTATACCGTCCAATAGAAGAAAAGTTACTTAACCAAATTGGGCCATTTGTAGCCAATACCCACACGGAGACTTCTGTTACCGGGTCGGCTATGACACTGGCTTATAAAGAAGCCCGTACCATTATTAAAGATCATGTAAACGCTACAGAAGAAGATGTCTTAATAACTGTTGGGACCGGAATGACAGGAGCGATAAATAAATTTCAAAGGATTTTAGGATTAAAAGTTACAGAAAACCTCAAAGAGCATACAAAGGTCCCTGATGCCATTAAACCGATAGTTTTTATTTCCCACATGGAACATCATTCTAATCAAACTTCATGGTTGGAAACTATAGCCAAAGTAGAGGTAATACCTTGTAATTCAGAAGGTCTTATTTGTTTAGATAGTTTTCGGGAACTTCTTTTGAAATATGAGCAGCATCCAATAAAAATTGCATCTGTTACAGCCTGCTCAAATGTGACCGGAATTATAACGGATTACTTTGAAGTTGCTAAACTTATTCATAGTTATAATGGGTTATGTTTTGTAGACTTTGCCTGCTCCGCGCCTTATGTGCCAATTGATATGCACCCAAAAGACAAAGATGCTTATTTGGATGCTATATTCTTTTCTCCACATAAATTTCTTGGTGGACCCGGAGCTTCTGGGGTTCTTATTTTCAATAAAAAATTATACAAAAATTTGATTCCGGATAATCCCGGAGGCGGAACTGTAGCCTATACAAACCCATGGGGAGACCATGATTATATAGATGATATTGAAACAAGAGAAGACGGAGGTACTCCGGGTTTTCTGCAAACAATAAAGACTGCTTTGGCCATACGCCTGAAAGATCAAATGGGAACAGAAAATATATTGGCGAGGGAACATGAGATCGTTGACCTATTATTTGAAAAATTATCAAATATTCAGAATATACATATACTGGCTGAAAGGCATAAAGACCGATTGGGGGTATTTTCTTTTTTTATAGATGATGCACATTATAATTTGGTCGTTAAATTGCTCAATGACCGATATGGAGTACAGACTCGTGGTGGATGTTCCTGTGCGGGTACTTATGGACATTTCTTATTAAATGTTGACCTAACTACTTCAAAAGCCATTGAACAAAAAATTCTGGAAGGTTGCTTAATTGAACGACCAGGCTGGGTGCGTATGTCCGTCCACCCGATAATGACCGATAGGGAAATAGAATTTATTTGTCAGGCTATTACACAAGTCGCATTACATCATAGAGTATGGGGCAAAGATTATGAGTATGATAGCCTGAAGAATGAGTTTGTATATAAAAGCCAAGAACCGGCAGAGAAACAAATTACAGCCGAATGGTTTAACCTTAAATAAAACCGAGTAGGATACTCATTTTAATTAGAATCCTACTCAGTTCCAATTCTAAGTCAGACTTAGCAAATCATGCGGTTGATCTTTCTTCAGACTATGTTAAACCAATTCTTCTTCTTCTTTCTTTTTCATCGTTTCCACATACTTGTCAATTAAATCCGGTACTTTTTCAAAAGCGGCGGCTAAACCATGAGCTTTTCCTGCTTCAAGGAAGGAAATTTCATCATCTTTAGTTACCAAAAAACCTATTGGTTCAATTCCTACCCCGGCTCCGGCACCCATGCCCTGACCCTTTTTCGATTTTGCTTCCATACCTTCTCCTCCACCTGATCCAAATCCCATGCCTACCTTAATAACCGGTACACATTTAAATTCTCCCAATTGAAATTGTTCGCCAACAACAGTTTCAGTTTTTGCTTCCGTTTTGATAAAATCTGTGATTTTACCTAAAAATTCTTCAAAATGTAATTCCATGATAAATTTTTTAAATGTTAATAAATGATTTTATAATATTAATGGGCCTGCTTTGCAGATGCAAAACCATGTTCACTCTGCCTTCAAAATTTACTTTAAAAGTGCCAACATGGTGATTTAAAAGAGCAAACGCAGGATACAGTTTTGCGTTTTGTATACAATTACCAGTATCTATATCTAGTAGTAATATCTTTACTTTAAACGATTTTATTACTTGCAGCCCTCTTTTAAAATTTGACTTAAAATTTCGCTTCTTCCTGGATTTTGTCTCAATTTTCTTCTTCTGTCCCTTTTTCTTTTTTCTCAAAGGATAGAAGTAAAACCTGGTAAACAGTGTATTGAGTTTAATTCGCAAGAATTCTTTTTCGTGACCTTCTATGCCAACTTTAGCCAAACCCCAAATTCGAACAAAGTATTGGTTTTTAGCAATGTTTATAACAATATCCAGAGGAACAAATAATAGATACAGTATGAACAATAATAGAAGTATCCCGAAAATAGCCCAGAGCATCGTTTAATGTTTATGCAAAGGAAATACAAAGAGAAATTTTTAGCAATGACCTGAATCATGGTCCCATAATTATTATCAAAACTTGTGATGATTTAATCACAGTATGCATTTATGGCAGGTAAAATGTTTCAGTTCAACTCTTCATTAGTGGGTTAAGAAATTTCCTGGAAGATTGCATTGTTGTGCAAAAATTTCTATATATGAATTTACTGGGTAGTCTTATAATAACCATCCTCAGTTAAAAGTTTCTTTACATTGTACCAAAAAACTTTCAAGGCAAAATTTGATTTTTTTGAGCTATTTGAAAGTTCTAGTAAAGAGGCCTTAATTTCTTGCACTTCGCTATTAAGCTGAGCATTTAGAGGATCGTGATAATAGGCCATTGCCCATTCCTTGAACGTCCGGAGATTCGTTTCACCTTCTGAAAGTATGGTAAAGTGATCATGGCGATCATCCAGTTTAATCTTATTAATTAAGATCATCACAAGCTGCTTTTCTCCCTCAAGAATCTGCAGGAAATACCCGTTATTATATATCAGACAACCTGTTATGTCATGAATATTATTATATTGATTTGCCTCAGTAATGATTTCTTCAATTTCTGTAATGGAAAGTCCTGGCTTAGCTACCGAGCTGTAAGTAATCTGAAATACCATTTGGTGGTTTACTGTTTGTAATTCAAAGTAATTATTTAAAGTTTCATATTCTACAATAAATTGGGAAAAAATCACTGTAGCCACCTGTTTGTAGGGTATTTCTGATATATCTTGTCTTATATAAAAATGTTTTTAGCTTTTTACATGTCAAGGACCAAGTAAATATTTATGATCTTGTAGATCCGGAATAAGTGTCGAAGTGGCATAGTTAATTCTTTAAATTATCTAATATAACTACCCGCATTAACATCTATTGTTGAACCCGTAGCGTGGTCCATTTGTCCACTGCACATTAGAACCACCAGTGGGGCTATATCCTCAGGAGTGGTTAGCTCTTTTAATGCCAGTTCATTAAGTAAACTATCCACACCGTGTTTGCCAATTACATCTTCTGCCATTTCTGTTCTGGTGAATCCGGGGGCTATAACAAAGGATTTGATATTGTATTTACCAAAAGATCGGGCTACTGTTCGCGCAAGGGATGTGAGTCCGCCTTTAGAGGCTGCATATGCCAGATATTCCTCCGTTTCACCACGGAATGCCGCCCTGCTGCCAATGTAAACGAATCGTCCTCCTCCTTGAGTTTTAAAGTGTTCTATACCCAATTTTGTTATTAGTCCCGCCGCTTCAAGATTAATTGCCATTGTTTGCCGCCATATTTCAAGCCATTTTTCGGTAGGGTCTTCTATGGGATGTGGCAAGAATACGCCAGCATTAAGAATAACAGTATCTAAATTTCCAAAATGTTTAATTGTATTCTTAAAAAGTAGTTGCACCTCATCCGACTGGGCGAGGTCTGTATGAAAAATTTCCGAAAGAGGATATTTAACTTTTATTTTATTGGCCTCAGCTCTGCTATTATTGAAATGGATTCCTACCTGGGCATTTGCTTTAAGTAAGTGGATAGCAATTGACTTCCCTATGCCTTTGGAAGCCCCGGTGACCAAAATGTTTTGCCCTTTTAGATTCATCGTAATTTAAAAGATTTACAAGTGAAAGTATTGAGAATCTGAAAGAATTCCAATTTTTCAATGATGCCTACGCCATCTTTAATCTTTAACATTGCAGAAGTAAACGTCTCTTTATTCAAGGTCGCAAAAATGGTGATACATGATTTTTATGGAAAATACATGGGTTAGGTAATTCTGTGATTAGTAGTACAAAGAATGATTATTCAGGGTTAAGTGAAATTTTGGCTGTAATTTTGCACAAATTTCCAAGTGTTATGAATATCAATTTCGCCCACCTCTTATATGACTATTTAATAGAACTGGGGATGTCCGAATCATTAGCGAGATATTTAAATCTTGTCGGATTATTTCTGGCGATGCTAATTGTAGTAGGTCTTCTTGACTTCATTATTAAAAGGGTCATACGGAAAACCTCCATCTTATTTGCCCGTAAGACTAAAACCAATTTAGACGACATCGCCATAACAAATAAACTGCCAAGACTATTAGCGCATATCTTCCCTCTGCTCTTAGCTATGGAAATGATTCCAGTTGTTTTTACAGACTTTGCATATTTGGGTAGTATGGCTTTGAAGTTTGGAACTATTATAGGGATTATTCTAATACTGAACATTGCAAAAAGCATTTTACGAAGCTTGCGGGACTACCTGAAAACACTACCGCGATTTAATGATAAGCCTATTGACAGCTATATTCAGGTGTTTATGATAATTGGCTGGATAATGGCCATTATGACCATTTTTGCAATTATTACAGATACATCTATCTGGAAGTTTTTCACTGCATTGGGAGCTGCCTCCGCTATTCTACTTTTATTATTCAAAGATTCCATTCTTGGGCTGGTTGCAAGTATTCAGGTAAGCATAAACGATATGGTTAGAATCGGGGATTGGATCACCTTTGAAAAATATGGGGCAGACGGGGACGTAGTAGAAATAAATTTGGCTACTGTGAAAGTTCAGAATTTTGATAAGACCATTACAACAATACCCACTTATGCTTTAATTACGGACTCCTTCAAAAATTGGAGAGGGATGCAGGAATCCGGAGGTCGACGAATCAAACGGGCATTAATTATTAAGCAGAAGGATATAAAATTTTTAACAGATGAAGAAATTGAAAAGCTAAAAAATATTCAACTGATAAGTAATTATTTGAATACGAGAAATGACAAAATATCAAATTATAACCAGGAAAAAAACATTGACAAAACACTTCTGCTGAATGGGAGAAATCTAACCAATATAGGTGTTTTTCGTAAATATATTGAGTCTTACCTGAGTAATCATAGCGCTTTGAATATGAAAATGACAATGATGACCAGACAACTCGCACCAACTCCACAAGGGATTCCTATAGAGATCTATGTCTTTAGCAGTGACAAACGATGGCAAAACTATGAATACATAATGTCAGATATTTTTGATCATTTGTTGGCTGCGGTTTCCTATTTTGATCTTGAAGTATATGAATTGCCCACTTCATTCCAAAAGGATGATGCATAGTACTACTAAAAATATTGTGTGTTTTAAAGATTTGGTGAGGGCAACTTAGCACCAAAAAATCCAATTCTAAGGATGCAATGTCAAGTGAACGGGAATATTTGTCTATCTTGTTTATCCAAAAAAATATTTTGTGTATAAAAAAGTACTCTTCCTGGGCTTGCTCTTTACAATGGTAGATGGGTATACTCAGGACAAGAAAATAAAAATAATTACGGAAGATATTCCTAACCGGATCGCATTTTATGCCATTAATGAAAATGAACAGGACCTTGATGTGATGTTTACCTTATCCGGAACTAATTTTAGGCAAAGCAGTGCAAGACCTCGATTTATAAGGGTTCCTGCCACTTCAAAAGTACATATGAAGACTATAGTTCTGATGAGAGGAAAGAGCCCATCATACAGTTATGAGTTAAAGGTAAACGATAGTCTTTCAACCAGGGCATTAGTTAAGGAATCTGAACAAATCAAGATTAAGCCACCTAAACAAATAACAGTTTATATCCCTGATAAATGTGAGCAATGTGATAGTCTGGTAATTCCATTAAGTGAAAGTAAGTACCTTTTTAATCTTATTAAACTCGATGAAAAACCAGAATTGCAGGAGCAACTACAAGTCGCATTTGGTACAGAAACACCTATAGATTCCCTGAATATTCCAATCGTAAATCTCGCCGGAAAACTATATACTAATTTGATTACCTATGATCTGTTAATAGAACAAATTAATAAGAAGTAGAATTTGATTCTGATTACAGATTCAATATTGGACTGGCAGATCGAAAAAATAAGAAATATTAAACATTTGGTCTTCCTTTAAGCCGTTTTTCCAACTTTTTCTTTAGAACAGTCAAACGCTTCATTAGCTCCATTAAAGTTGCGTCTTGAGTCTGCTTGTATAGCTCATTTATTTCCAATATAAGTGCTTTCACTTCTCTTGAAGCAACAATGCGGTCATTTGTTGTAAGCTTATTCCACTTACGTTCTTCAAACAAACGCGCTCTGTCAAGTATGTCCATAGTAAATTAATTCTTATTAATTAGAAGCAAAATTCTTCTATTCCTTACACTTTAAATAGCCATAGTCCCTTTTGTATTTTAACTAATCTTTAAAGCGAATCGGGATAATATTATTTGCACTTTAAAAAGGCAAGATATCATATTATTATTATTACAAGGCTATTTTTCAGCCTTAAATTTAACAATTCTATTATATTGTCTAATATGTTTAACATATGTTTAAACATATTTTTTGATTTCTAAAAGTAATCTTTAGACTTTTATAGAATATTTATTAAAAATTATCTTGTATGAAGTTTCGTCCATTTGTGGACATTAGTCTGGCTATTATTTCATCCGCATCAATTACATTCTCCATGTTTAACAGTTTATGGGATTGCATATAGTTATATGCATGACGTTCCAGAAAATCTGCCAGATAAGGTAATTCTTCAGCTGTCCAGAAACCGTTCAGCGAATCTATTATGCCGTCAAAATCGGAGCCAATTACCATACAATCCCAGGCAAAGAGGCCTTCAGCATCCAGGACTTCTGCAATATGTTGCATCTGATTCCAAAGTAATTCTGAACGATAGTGCATTATTTTGTTTCGTTTTAAAGAGTTCTTGGTCTTCTTCAGAGTTTTTTTATTAACAATTCTGCGCTCATCTAATTGCAGCCCGATTATGCCTTTACTTTTTGCAATACGTACTATCTCTTCGTCGAAAAAATTTATGGAAACCGGATTTAGTTTGTTTGCAGTTTTGGGATGCGTTACAACCGGATCGTCAAAAGATTTAAGACCGTTACAAGCGGCATGACTTGCAATAACCGGAATATTCTTAAACTTTGGGTTTCCTGAATCCAACATTTGATAGTATTCTCTTCTCGCCTGAATACTCATATGTTTAATATCGGGTAAAATTCGTTTGTTATCTGTATCGTCAACAAGACGTTCCAGTACTTTCCTTCCCATAGAAGTAAATCCACTGTTTAGTCCTTCAGACTGGTCGGCAAATTTTAAAATAATCCCTGATAAACTCTCAGCATGACCACATAATTGATTCCAAAAGTGATGTGCGATGGTCACGAAAAAAGGACGAAATTCCCAATTTTTAATCTTTTCCAAATTTTCTAATATTTCTACACTGCTGAATGGTTGCTTTAAGCCTGTGTTGAGCACATGCAAGCCCTCAATACTCAATATTACACAAATGGTATGCACTTTTCCACCGGAAGCATTTTGATTCTTAATATCCTCAATTTCCGTGTAATTTGTAACTAATTTGTAACGAAACTTGCCTTCGGGAAGTTGTACCAATTTACCATCCAATTGCCTGTAAAATTCATATTGAGCCTCTACATCCTTAAAATAATCGGTTATTCCTTGTATATAATCAATTCGCTTATCCCCTACTCCCAAGGCAAAATTAGCGGCAAGGTCCAGCAATAATTCATTATTCATTTTGTTTCGCACGAACCACTTTTCCAATGGATATAGCGATACACAAACAATCCCTACACCTCCCTTGACAAGGCTTGCAAAGTTTGCCTGGGAAAATTTGGTAAGCCCGGTGGCGTAGTTTAATAACTTATCGAAAATTGAAGGTGGATCATAGTGCCAAATACTTCGTTTGCTGTTCCTATGGCTAATATGAATTCCAGTAGGAGTATAATTGAAGCTTTTTCCAAATGGCTTTAAGGAAGGATGACAATGAAAATCGATATACTCATCATTAAAATGCATTTGTGCCTAAAATTAGATCTCTATATAATTACCTACAGAAAATTACTACAATTTATTCTATTGGAAAACAAGAATGTATCAATAAGCAGATATCATGTATGGTCGGCTGATACTTGTACATCCCTTTCTAAATATCTATTTATGAACCTTTAATCAGAATTGTAATTCCGCGAAAAAGCCATACCGCTTGAAATATTACGATATGGCTTTCTTTAAAACTTATGCTTACTTAATTTTTAACCAGGTTTGCCTGAATATTATTGGGTACTGCTTTAAAAGCGGAAAAGGCTGAATTGAATGTTGCCTTTCCTTGAGTAAGTGACCGCAAGTTGGTTGAATACCCGTATAGCTCGGCTTGTGGTACAGCGCATTTTAGAATCTGATAGTGATCAATACTGTCTATTCCTTGTATGATAGACCTTCTTGATTGTAAATCGGTCATAACACTTCCTACCATTTCTTCAGGAACCTTTACGGTTAATTCTTGTATTGGTTCTAAAAGCTTAGGCTTGGCATTTAGAAAAGCTTCTCTAAAAGCATGGGCTCCTGCAATCTTAAAGGCTATATCGTTGGAATCTACGGAATGCATTTTACCATCGTACACCATTACCCGGACATCACGTATATAAGAGCCTGTAAGTGGCCCCGTTTCCATAACCTCCAAAATGCCTTTTCTAATGGATGGTAAATAGCGTATATCTATTACTCCTCCTACAATACAGTTATAGAATACCAATTTCCCTCCCCAGGCAAGGTCAATTTCTTCCTTCCCTCGGATGTTAAAACCTTCCGGGTCTGGCATACCTTCGTGCCATGGTTCAATTTTTAAATGTACCTGCGCAAACTGCCCTGCGCCTCCTGATTGTTTTTTATGCCTGTAATTAGCATTTGATGATCTTTGTATGGTTTCTCTATAGGCAATTTTGGGCGGTTCGAAGTTTGCTTCAACTCCATAAACATTAGTTAATATCCATTTAATAGTTGCCAAATGTAATTCTCCCTGGCAGCCCAAAATTAGTTGTTTTAGTTCATTGGAAAACTGAATTACTACGGTTGGATCCTGATTGTGGATCTTCTTTAAAGCATCGCTAAGTTTCTCCTCCTCATTCTTATTGACCGCTGATACGGACTTACGTGTTCTGGGTTCCGGGTATTGTATTGGTTTAATAGTAATTGACTTCCCTGCCACATGCAGTGTATCATTGGTTTCCGTACTTTTAAGTTTTAATGTGGCTCCAATATCGCCTACTTCCAATTTTGAAACTGATTCTCGCTTTTTACCATCCATTATATAAAGATGGTTCAGTATTTCAGTCTCGCCAGTTCTGGAATTAACCAATTTATCATTTGCCTTAACTTCTCCTGATTTTACTTTAAAAAAGGAGATCTGACCCAAACTTGGTTGATAAACAGTTTTAAAGACAAACAAAGCAGTTGGTGCTTCTTTTTTTCGAACGAGCACATCTCCTTCAACTGTTTGTTCGGCTTTTAAATCTGCAGCAGCGGGGGCAACATTATCTATAAAGCCCATGAGTCTGCCAGTACCCATATCATTTAATGCAGAAACACAGAAAACCGGAAACAGCTCATGATTGAGCATTCCTGCTTTAATACCTACCCGCATTTCATCTTCATTTAGAGTTCCTTTTTCGAAAAACAACTCTAATAATTCTTCATCGTTCTCGGCAGCTTTTTCAACAAGTTCATTATGTAACAGATCTGCCCGATCCTTTTGATCTTCAGGTATTGGTAATTTTTCTGGCTTACCTCCTTGTGGTGAAAATTTATAACATTTCATCTTAAGAACATCAATGATACACTGAGAACCATCAATGATAAGAGGATATTGGATAATTACCGCATTGTTGCCAACGAGTGCCTTAATACCCTTAAAAGAGTTCTCGAAATCAGCATTCACATGGTCTATTTGATTTACAACAAAAAGTGTAGGTTTCGAGTAGTTATTGACATAATTCCAAATTATTTCAGTTCCAATTTCCACTCCATGCTGTGCATTTAAAACTGTAACAATTGTATCCGCTACGCGAATTGATGAAATAATTTCACCCACAAAATCATCCAGCCCGGGAGTGTCAATTATGTTTATTTTGTAATTGCGCCATTCGGTATGCAATGGTGTGGCATAAACCGATGTTCCTCTTGCATGTTCAATTTCATGATAATCCGAGACTGTATTATGTGTTTCCACAGTTCCTCTCCTGTTAATAAGACCGGCCTCGAAGAGCATGGTTTCCGCCAGAGTAGTTTTGCCACTATTATGGGCTCCTACGAATACCACATTTTTAATGTGTTTGTCATCATATATTTTCATATGTCCTTGTTTTTGGGAATAAAATCATAAATCTAATATGGATATAAAATATAGCATATGACTTTTGTTAGGTTTTGGTGCGAATGGTTTCTACAATATAAGTTTTAATTGCTTTTTATCCTTAATTTTTTCTTCTTTTTTACAATAATATTCCTGAGAACACAATTTATTGATAAATAAAATCAAAAATACCGTATTTACTTAAAGCTTTGTATATCAATAACATAAGTCTCGTTTCATACAAGTTTGGAGGGTTAAATATGTTAAAAATTGTATAAAACAGTACTATTTATTACATAGTACTGTAACAAATATTATTAATTGTCGTCTATTAGTTGTAAGTCTTTAAGATTTGCTGTTTATAAAGAGTAAAAACAAACAATATCAATTTAAAAATAAAAACGATGAGAAATTTTAGCAATCAAACACCGACGCAAGCCAGAAGACATTCATTCTTTTCAAATTTTAAAAACAGTAAAAGAGTGCGCTGGTCAGAAGCAAGAAACTATACCAATTAATATTAATATCAAAAAACGAACAAATCATGAGACATTTTATCCAACAAACACCGACACAAGCCAGAAGACATTCATTCTTTTCAAATTTTAAAAACAGTAAAAGAGTACGCTGGTCAGAAGCAAGAAACTATATCAATTGATGGTAATAGATTAAAAAACAGAAAGTAAATAAAAACGTAAAATAATAAAAAAATGAAAAATTTATTGCAACATTCACCAACAGAATCCAGAAGGTTTACATACTTTTCGAACTTTAAGGATAGTAAACGGGTTCGTTGGACAGAAAGCAGAAATTATGTGCGATAAGAGTAAGCGAAGAACCGGCCAGACAAAGCCGGCAGAGATCTAAAAAAGGAGGTAATTGAAATTAACCTCCTTTTTTTATGCATTGTTTTTAACTTAATTATTCGTTCTTGTCAATGGAACAAATCTTACTGCCATAACTTCTTTAGTTTTGATCTTTCCGGATTTTTTAGTAATTAGAAGTAATTGCCGGATTCCATTATGAGGTCCGACAGGAATAATCATCCTCCCTCCTTCTTTTAACTGTTTTAAAAGTGGTTCAGGCACTTCCTCCGCTCCGGCGGTAACCATAATTGCATTAAAAGGTCCTTTCTCTGGCCAACCAAGGTATCCATCACCTGTTTTCACTACAATATTGCCATACCCTAATGATAAAAGTCTATTTTTTGCTGTAAAAGCCAATGCTTCAACAATTTCTATAGTATATACCGTATCTACGATTTGTCCTAATATGGCTGCCTGGTATCCGGATCCTGTACCTACTTCCAAAACCCTGTCGTGTTCTTTTAATTTTAATACCTGAGTCATGTAAGCAACAATATAGGGCTGAGATATGGTTTGCTTCATTCCTATTGGCAGCGCATTGTCCACATAAGCATATGGCTGCATGTCTGGTGGTACAAATTCATGTCTGGGAACATTCCGCATTGCTTTTATAGTAGCCGGATCGCTTATATCTCTTGCTAACAACTGCTCCTTTATCATGTTCTCCCTTAATTGTTTATGGTCTATCTGACTATAAGCGAATGCCGTAAGTAAGGAAATTATTCCCGCTAAAACTAATTTAATTCCAGATCCATGTTTTAATAATGTTCTCATTGGGGTCTGTTATTTAATATGAAGCCCCCTCGTTTAGTAGGGACATTAATTACTGATTTCCGCTTTTAGTGGTCTTAAATTTCCAGAATAGTTTATAGAATTTCTGGCACTGCTAATTACGCTTACACTGGTTTGACCGCTATAACCTACAGTAAGGGTAATATCATGGCGCTCCGTTCCTCACACTTAATTTTATTATTGAGCTTCTTTTCTTATCAATATATTCCACATTATATTTGTCAGGAACACCCTTGTAGGTTATTCCAGGATTGCTATTATATCCAACACCACCTCTTGATACCCCAAAGTAGGGTAAATCTATATCAAACTCTCCATCTTTTACAATGAAACGATTGGTATTTGTAACCAGTGATATTCCTCCTGCTGCCATATCTGCATCAAACAAATAGTTACCCGAATCGATAAGACTTTTGGTAGCTTCATATACCACATTTTTTTGTGTCTCTTTTTTTTGACGTTTATTTTCTTTAGTCTGCGCAACCAGGCTTCCTGAAGCCATTAGAAGTATTAATATTTTAAATAAGGTATTTTTCATAATAAAATATTTCTTTTTGAAGAAATGTGTCTGTTTTAAGCGTGTAATCTATTGAATTAAGATTGTGTAAGAACACCGACCATCACCCAGATTTTTTTATCCTTGTCTTCTTCCCAATAGCCAAGGTCTTTTTCTATTGCGATCACCTCAAAACCAGCCTCTTTTAATTCATTTTTAACATATTTCGGTGCAATTGTATGGCTTTGGGTTTGCTCTTGCCTTGATTTCCCAATCATTTGTTGTTTAAGTTTTTCCAGAATTAAAATACGGCCATCTGGTTTTAATGCCTTTTTTACATGAAAAAGGATTTGTTTATAGTCATTCATTTCATGGTAGGCATCTATAATGAAAACAACATCTATGCTATTTTCCTGTAATTTAGGATCGTCATAGTCCCCTAAAATGGTGTGTATATTTCCGATACCCCTTTTAGAGACAATATCATTTAGTTTGTTTAAACGATCCTCCCGAACGTCCACAGAATATACACTTCCGGTCTCACCAATAAAATCTGAAAGTCGAATGCTCATATAACCCTGGTGGCAACCTATATCGGCAACTTTGTTACCAACCTGGATGTTAGCAATTTGGAATATTTCGGCAACTTTCATCCATTTATCGCGAGCCTTCCATTCACTCTCGGAATATTGGCAATACATTTCAGGGACGAATACTAAAAACAAAAAAAAGCCAATGCTAATTACTCTGAAACACATCTTTAAAAGATACTATTTTCAAAAATAAAAGGAACTTAAATCTATCTTAAATTCTATATGCATTATCGTTTTTTAACAGGCAATCTGATTTGAGACGGATATTGTTTAGAATGATGTACACTATTGCGGGCAACTACTCCCTCTTTTTCATCGAAATTATCCCCTCCAGTATTTAAATTTCTAGCGAATCTGGGAAAATTACTGCTCGAGACTTCGATGCGAATTCTATGCCCTTTTTCAAAAAAGTTACTTGTAGACATTGGTGTTAAGTTTATTTCATACACCTTTTCCTTTTCCATAAATACTTCCTTATCATAACCTTCTCTATATCGTACGCGTTGTATGGTTTCATCAAGGTTAAATGCCCGCCCATCGGGATAAACATCAATTAGTTTTATTGTAAAATCTGTGTCTTTGGCATCAGATGAAATATACAGTTTACTTTCAATAAATCCAGTTACTTCTAAACCTTCTTCCAGGGGTTCTGTGGTATAAACAAGAATATCTTGTCTTGTTTCCATGGTTTGTTGATCGTAGGCACCTCCTTTTACCGCATTCCCTGTGCAACAAACATTCCCACCATACGACTTCACGGGATTCATAGGATCATATTTAAAACTATCGGGGGTGTTTCCACTTTCAGGCTCTTTTATACTAAGCCTTCCATCCCCGTATAAGCTATTGGCTTTACCACCACTAGTCAAATAATAGGTTTTCAACTCTGAGCTTTCCGGAGGCCAGGTTTCGGAAGACTGCCAAACATTAGTGCCCATAGTATAATATTGAACTCTTGGAGTGTCGTCCTTAAATTTGTTGTTTTCTTCTTTTAGCCAAAGATCAAACCATGAATATATTTGCTCCTTATAATTAAGCCTTGCGTCTCCTACATTTCTTTCACCGACTATAGTATTTGCAGTAGCCCTGGCATATCTGCAATGCAATGTAGGTGCGATTACCAAATACTGATTGTCTCGTACAAATTGGTCTTTACTATTGTTTCTGACATGATTATATAATGCCAGGTTAGGGCTTATAGATACATCATACCATGAGGCAAACCAAAAACTCGGCACGCCTATTTCCATATCGTCGTGGTAGAGCCCACCTGTATACCAATCTTCATGATTAGGATTACGCTTTACCATTTTGTCAAAAACCTCTCGTTTCCCTTTAATATTCTGTAAAATATCTTGAATAGGTAAATGTGCCAAAGCTTCGGACATATCTACAGGCGGATTTTCAGGCGCCAAATCATAGAATCTGGAAATACGTATAAGGTCTTCCTGAGTAGCTCCTTCGGGGATTCGGGGTTTATACTTATCATGCTCCACACCATAAAGCCAAGCAAAAAACAGTAACTGCTCTGCACCACCTCTGTACCAATTACCCTGTTCATAATAGTCGCCAACTCTTCCTACTCCTGCTCCAAAACTTTGAGGCACCATAGCGGCATGTGAAGGATGATCCAAAGCCGCAACGGCCATCTGCCATTCTGCAGTGGATGAGCATCCAAGCGTTCCAATCTTGCCGTTAGACCAAGGCTGATCCTTCATCCAGCTAAAGGCATCATAACCATCGGTCAGTGGAATACCTAATATATCCCATTCACCTTCGGAATAATATCTTCCACGCTCATTTTGTACGACATAGGCATAACCTCGTTGTACAACTTCGTATGCTTTTTCCGTTGTTCTGGTTTTTTGTTCGCCATCTCCCCATGAATTAAAATTATATGGTGTTCTGGAGAATATGACAGGTACTTTTTTATCAGTTTTAGGTCGGTATATATCTGTAGCCAATCGTATTCCATCTCGCATTGGCATCATTACTTTCTGATCTATTATAGCAATTTCTTGGAGCTTTTCAAATATATCATTCTGTGCATGGATCTGAAAAAGGCCTAAAGAAAAGATTATTATAAATAATAGAAAAGTGGTTAGATGTGTTCTCATTATGTTGGTTTTTTTAAAATAATCATTTAATATCGAAAATAGAAAAATACACTATCGCTTTAACATAAAAAACCCAACCTGCGAATTACCTTTGGTAGTTTCTATTCTGTACCAATAAGAATCAGAAGCCTGGGGTTTACTATTAAAACTACCATCCCACACTTGATCCGCAATTATTTATGGTCTATTTGACTATAAGCGAATGCCGTAAGCAAGGAAATTATTCCCATTAAGGTTAATTTAAATCCAAATTCAGTTTTAGATAATGATGCCATTAAGTTCTATAGTAAAATTCGATAAAATATAAAGTTAATCCTTTTTATCACTTCAATTTATTTATTAAACCAGTAAGTGAGTTTTAGGGTAATTGACCAAATCCTGCCGCCAAATGGTTCCAATAATTCATTATTGGTGTAGACCAGGAACAAATCCGAAGCTGGTTTATAGCGCCATTGAAACCTTGAGTTTAAATTAAAATTTTTAGATTGTTCGTTATATTGAAACAAAGTAGCAAAAAATAGTTTGTTGGTAAATGTAATATCTACTTCAGATCCTATTAACCAAAATTCTGTAGTATTCCATGGTTCGGGTAATTTTATGTTATTATAACTAATATTTGAGCTAAGGCTAACATATGGTTGAAAACGATAGCCCAATTCGCCTGTTATGCCTATTCTCTTACCGGCTTCATAGTAACCCCCAACTCTTCCGCCTGCAGAATATGTAAACATACTTTGTGGTCTGGAATTATATTCAAATCTAAAGCCATTCCATCGATGTTTGGTTCCTGCAGCTAAAGAATCTTTTCCAGTGCCTGTAGGATCAAAAGGCGTTAATAATTCAACATATTCATTGAATCCTGTCAGGTTTATACTGCTTCGGTTACGAAAGTTTATGAGGTATTGTAGAAAATTCAGATGATCTGTTTCCTTAATTTTTTCATCAAAATAATAATTTAATTTTCCAACAGGCCCATGGCTTACAACCGGGCCGGCTTTAGGGAAAAATAAATGTCCTAAAAATGCACTGAATTTAAAATATCCTGTTCTGGGCACGAAGCCAACTTCCGCAGTGTATTCACTATCCACATATTCTTCTTGAATGCCCCAGTTCCATCTTCTACTCTTGTATTCAATATTGGCAGCCTGAGTAATCCCGTTTCCCTGTTTATCTGGTGAAAATGATTTGAGTATAAAGGCTTTTCCATTCCACAAGTTATCTGGAGAGGCCAGATTATATTCCAATCCAAAATTCCGATTGAATTTTGGGTAGATTGTACGCAGAGAGTCATTATCTTCGGGATAGTTAATAGACTGCTTATTTACAAAAAGTAGCCCGATGGTAGATCTACTAAATACTTGTCGTTGCAGGCTAATTACGCCAAAATTTTGACTTGGAAGTCCTGTTTCTTCGACTTTTGCGGTTTGAATATCCATTACTCCCAAACGCCACTTTTCACCAAGGTTTCCGCTGAGTCGTAATCCTGCATCAATTGGAATACCAAGTCCAATTCGTCTCGAAAAGAAGGGCCTGATAGTCTCAAAACCGAAGCTTGCAAACAAATCAGCGTTTTCAAGGAAGAATTGTCTTCTTTCCGGAAAAAAAAGTTCAAATCTATCAAGATTTGTAATCTGCCGGTCTACTTCAACTTGAGAAAAATCCGGATTTATCGTCAGGTCAAGGTTTAGCGAGGAGGACAGACTTATTTTAACATCGCCACCCACTTTGGCCTCATAGTCTGTATTTTCATCTAAATCATAAGTCGTTTGCCCCAATGCATATGGGATTAAGGAAAAGTTGAAACGTGGTGTAGGAGGAGCTTCATCCCAAACTAATACCCCGGTATAAGCCAATGAAGCTGTAGGAAATTGCCTTGGTATTGGTGTCCAACTAGATTTTTCACTTGATGCTAAATGAAGTCTGCTAAAATTAATCCCCCATTCTTTAACCCCATCTTCATACCTTATGGATTTAAATGGAAGGGCCATTTCAAAAACCCATTTTTCGTCGTCCCGAGTTACTTCTGATATCCATTTGCTATCCCAATTGAGATCAACGTTGCCTCCCGCAAACATGGTCCCATCCCACTGAGCCCCTGCCGCATTCGAACCAAATGTAAACCCGGTTGTTTGGTTATTAAAGGGATCTAAGAATAATAAAAAATTGTCATTCTTTCCGAAGGAAAAATCACGCCGCATAGATTCCACGAAATAACGCCCGGGAACACTGTTATAAAAAGTAGCGATTAAATAAATATTAGTGTCATCATAGGTCATCCGTATTTCAGACTTATCTGTAGCCTTGTCGATGTCCATTGGTAATACCATAAAAAAGTCTTTGGCTACATCAGTTCCTTTCCAGACTTCATCATCGGCAAGGCCATCTATTTTTACAGGTAAATTGGTCTTTCGAATATTTAAGCGAAAACCTTCATTCTTTTTTTGGGCAGAAAGCTGTAGTACAATTACTAAAAGGATTAATGTAAGGAGTAACTTCTTCATGTTACTTTTTTGATGAATCGCCTGCATTCGCTTATAAGCGACATTTACACCTACTAAAATGACTAAAAAATGAAATTAAAGATCGTGGTTCGTTTATTCTAAAACTATGATAAAGTTCAGTAAAAATTAAAAAAGATCCTGAAATTAAACACTGATATAATAAGCAGCTAAAAAAGCCCCATAAAGTGGGGCCTAATAAAAAAAGGGAAATATTGATTTTTAAGCTTCCAATTCCTTAAGAATATTTTCTGCGGAATTGGTTATATTCTTGTAGCACTTATAACCCCATCTGGTAAAGAAAAACAAGAAAATAGCCATTATTGGCAAGTAAATGAGCCAGATCCTGCTTTGCAGAAAAAGATCCTTATTATTCATGATTTTACTAAATACGGGCAAGCATGTAAACATTAAGACAAAACTCAAATATATTCCAACCCTTTGCATAAGCAGTAATTGGTTCTTTGCCTTAGTATAACCTACAATCGTTTCTTTAAAACTATTTTTTACAATATTCATGCGTTTAATTTTCCCTAATAATCCCAAAGTAATAACAGGTAAAATAATTAAGAAAACAACGGTAAATATCCCACAGGCAAGAAGATACCAGGTGTCTAACTTATCCATGTTGACCAAAAAATAAATGGCCATAAGGAAACATATTACGGCTCCTATTGATTCATAAAATGTGATCTTATCAAACTTTGTCCTAAATTTTTCCTTTGTCATTTTCATAATTAGTTCATTGGTTAGTTTTTTTTGCTGCTCTAATTGATCACTCATTTCTGACCAAATTGTTTGGATTTCTTCTAAGTCCATATCTTATTTTTTCAATATTCTTGATTTTAATTTTTGCTTAATCCGGGAAATACGAGTTCCAACATTAGTTTCGCTTAACCCCGTGATTTCGGCAATCTCCTGGTACTTTTTGCCCTCCAGTAAAAGAAGTATTAAACCTTTTTCCAATATGTTCAACTCGTGAATATGTTCATATACCATTTTCAAACGGTTTTCAAATTCTGGATCATAATTTTCCGTTTGTCTCAAAACAACCTGATCTATGCCAGTCGTAGTCGAATGTTTTTTGCCTTTCTTTAATTGACCTATTGCGGTATTTAATGCTATACGATACATCCAGGTACTAATTTTAGATTCATTTCGAAAAGAATCAAAGGACTTCCACAATTGATAGACAATTTCCTGATATAAATCTTTTTGGTCCTGTCCGTTTTGTGTGTAGATCGTGGTGATTTTAAAAATAACACCTTCATTTTCCTTGATTATCCTGGTAAATGATTCTTCTTTACCCATATTTTCACAACTTCTGTTTAATTAGTTGACCTATTCCTAAAAAAATCACACTTTCCTGAAAATTTTTATAGAGGTAAGGAAAATTGCCACTTTATGAATATATCAAAAATGGTATTTCTAATAAAATTACACTAAGGAGTTTATTAGTAAATAGTTATAAAGTCTATTTGGGATATCTTCACCAGAAAACCATATAGTTTAGTTGTCGAACAAACTTTGATCGAGTCCGGGCAGTAATTTTAAAGCATTTTTATAATATACTTTTCTCAATACTTCGTCCGGGAGATCTAACCCATACATAGCCCAGAATGCGTGATACTTTTTGTAATAGGGAAAATATTCATCAGCCGTTTCCAAAACTCTGAAATAGGTTGGAAATTCCTTCGGATTCCAGCTGTCTTTACCAAAAAGTATACGATCCTGATGAGCTATAAAGAACTTTCGGGCATTTCGTGGTTGCCTTCCAAGTTCGGCTATGATAGCGCCAATACCCACATACATATTTGGCATTTGTTTCAAAAGTTCGGCTAGTTTTTCTAAATTATTAGCATACCATCCCATATGTGCATTAATAAATTTAGTTTGCGGATGTTTCCTAATCATATTGTGCTGTTCACCAATTATTTGTTCCCATGGAGCGGGATTATCTGCTGACCGTTTCCTTCGTGGTCTTGTTTTTAATTCTAACCAGCGCTCGTTATAACTATCAATTGGATCCCAGAACGACTTTGGATCTGCGGCATGTATAAGAACCGGAATGCCTAATTCTCCACATTTGGCCCAAATAGGATCTAATCGACGGTCATCAATTGCTATTCGTTTTCCATTAACATCCTTATTTCTAAGCCCCAGGCTTTTATATATTTTGAGTCCTTTAGCACCGTTTTTTACATCCTGTTCTAAATTCTTCACTGCATTTTCTGCCCAATCTACATTTCCAACTCCCTGGAAATCTACGTTGGCAAAGACTACAAACCTATTTGGGTAATTTTGATTTACATTGTTAAGCATATTTTGGAGACCTTCGCCCGATCCCCCACTCAGATTAACCATTACGGCCATATTTAAGTCATCCATAGCAGTGATTAACTGTGTTAAGTCTTGAGTGGCCATTTTAAACTGATGACTATGAATATCAATAAATGGATACTTTGCTTTCTCTACTATATTTTCAGTAACCACCAGTGTGGATTTCGGATTGTACTCTTCAAATTCCATCTCCTGGGCATGTGCCTGAAATAAAAAAGTTAAAAGAAATAAAGGAAGAAAATGGTTTTTAAAGGAGGTCATATATATGTTTTTTAATATTCGAAAAATACTATAAATCTATAACGCTTGAATTATTAAATAAAAGCATCTTAAATAATTACAATTAGTCATTGGACATTTTTAGAAGGTTATTATAATCTTCTAAAGTATCTACATCATAAATTTTTTCTAAAGGGTTTAAAACATGTACTTTATCTCCACATTTATTAAGTATAAGTTGAGCACCATTATCGCCATCTAATTTCTGTAAATCAGTAAAATAGGTTCGTTTAAACAGAGCCGGCACTCCAATTTTATCACCATATCTGCTACCAATAAGTTCAATTTTACTATTGCTATAAATACCTATAATTTCATCAAGATATTCAGTATCTATTAAAGCCTGATCCGCAAGAAGAATTAGTACCGCATCTGTGTCATTGTTATGATCCAACAAATAATTAACTCCACAAGATATTGAGGTTCCCATGCCTGACTTCCACTCGGTATTTTCAAGAAAAATTACATTATTCGTTTTTATTTTGATAGTCTCTTTTATTAACCGGGCGTTAGAACCAAGGATTACAATTAGCTGATTTGCTTTTGATGATTTGGCTATTTTAATAGTATGCTCCAGAAGAGTTGAATCTTTCCAAGGTAAGAGCTGTTTAATTTTTCCCATTCTACTGGAAGATCCTGCGGCAAGAATTACGATAGTTACCTTAGAATTCATCAATTATGTATTGTACCCAATTTATTCCTTAAAAGCATAGGGTCTTTTTTACGAAATACTGCAAGGATTTCGGCTATTATAGATACCGCTATTTCCTGAGGAGTTTCTGCGCCAATATTTATACCTGCTGGTCCGTAAATGGATTCAATGAAAGTATCTGATACTTCCGGGTTGTATTCCATTAGTTCATTTAATAGCTTTTCTCTGCGTGATGAAGGTCCTAACAAACCGAGATATATTGGTGTAACTTCCTTAAGTGCCAGTAAATATTTAAGATCTTTTACATAACTATGAGTCATTAACACAAGAGCAGTTTGGTTATCTACTAATTGAGGATCAAATTGTTCTGGCAGCTGTGAAAGAAATTGCTGAGTTCCGGGAAAATCGGCAATACTCTTTTCTTCGGTAGGCGTTGATATGACGGTTACCTCCCATCCTGTCATTGCGGCATATGAGCATAATTGAACTGCATCATGTTCTGAACCAATTATTACCAATTGAAAACAGGGAGTCAGTTTTTGCTGAAATACCTCGACCCCTTTTTTAGTAATGAAATCGGGTCTCAGCGTTAAGGTGCTGTTATCAACTTTGAGAAAACTACCTAATTCTTCACTACTACTTTCCTGTCTTGTAAAATATGATACAAGCTCAAAGCTTTTCCGTTCTTTAATCGTCTGCCAAAAAGTTTTTAAAGTGGTCTCATTTGGACTAAATGGTTCTAATAGAATATATAAGATACCTTCACACCCCAAACGGTAACGCCCATCGTAGGTCATAACTTTCGGTATCCCACTACTAAACACACTTTCGGCCTGTCTTTGTATCTCTTTCTCTACACATCCCCCACTGACGGCGCCAATCATTTTCCAATTATCAAGGATTAGCATCCGTACACCAGGACGGCGATAAGAAGAGCCTTCCAGTGCCACAACAGTTGCCAGAACTGCTTTGTAGCCAGATTTATTATTCCTTTGGTAGGCAGTGAATATATGTTTTAATTCATGAGTCATTTAAATAAGAGTTCTGGCACTTATAAAAGTTACTTTTTCATCTATCTTATATGGATCTTCCCTGGGCATTAAGTTAATAAATCCATCTGCTCTGGATAAGCTGGTAAGGTCACCAGAACCATTATCCTTTACCAATTTGGCTCTAAGAATACCATTTTCCAATCTGATTTTCACCCCTAGAAAACGAGTCATACTCCCACTAATGGTGATAGTTTCTTCCAGAAACACTTCTAATTTAGAGATGGGCAACCCTAATGATTTTTGCAACCAAGGTCTAAAATAAATATGATAATTGGCAAATGTTGATATCGGATTTCCGGGGAAAGAAAATATTACTGTTTTTGCGTCTTTATGCACACCAAACCAGAAAGGTTTACCAGGTTGCTGTAATACGCCGTGAAAGACTTTTTCTACACCTAATTCCTCAAGTACTTTAGGAATAAAATCAAATTTACCTTTAGATACTCCCCCACTCATTAGCAATACATCCATTTCCTGAATTACATATGATAATTTTTGTCGTATCATATCTTTATCGTCGGACAAATGTAAAAGTAAAGGTTCTATTTTTTCTTCGTATAGTGCAGCATAAAGTGTATATGAATTAGATTTTCTAATTTGATGAGGCAAAGGATGATCTTCTACCTCAACCAGTTCATTGCCCGTTGAAATAACAGCAATTCCTGGCAGTTTTTTAACTTCAATATTAGCTTTCCCAACTGCAGCAAATACGCCTATTTCTGCAGCTGTTATTTTTGTGCCGTTAATTATAACCAGCTCATCTTTTTTCTTGTCACTGCCCTTATCATGTATGTTTTGTCCTCTTTTAGCCAAGGTATTGATATTGGCTATCCCATGTTCAATAGTAATATCTTCGTACATGACAACGGTATCTGCTTCGTAAGGTACAACTGCACCGGTCATAATTTCTACACAATGTTCTTCTTCCAAGAATTTATATGTGCGTTGACCTGCAGCAACTATTGCTTTAATTTCAAATGCCCTTCTACCGTTCTCAATGGCGTTATAATTTATTGCTATTCCATCTTTGGTAGCTCTATCAAATGGTGGAAAATCTCTATCCGCGAATATATCAACCGCCAGGACCCTACCAATAGCTTGTTTTATGGACACTGTTTCTGTTCCATAGTCCTGACTATAGTCTAAAACAAGATTATATGCTTCTGCAAAAGAGATCATAGAAAATCATAAAAGTGTTTTGTACAAATACGCTTCTTAAGGTTCAATGAAAAAATAGCGCAGTTACCAATTAAATAAGTAATGCGTTATACTGGTTTATTCCACCCAAGATATTATAAATAATGGTTTTACTATTGACTTTTAGCAATTTTTGTTGTGCGATTCTACTTCTAATACCAGATTGGCAAATAATATAAATGGGATTTGTAAAGTCTAATTCGTGTTTACGATTTTCCATTTGCTCTATCGGGATATTTATCGAATTTACCAGATGATTTTGCTTGTACTCCTTTTTTGACCTGACATCAATGAGTTGAATAGGATCTTTACTTTCCAATAGATGATAAAATTCATTGGCAGAAATTGAATTAGTTATTTCGCATTCACCATCAAAATAATAGTTGCCGAGAACCTTGATTTTTTTGTTTTCAGGGATATGTGGAAATTTCACTTTAAGAAATGACTGATCTAAACCATTATAAATAAGTAACTGGCCTGATAATACTTTACCTTTCCTTATAATTATTTTTACAACTTCTAAGGCTTGTAAACTACCCACAATACCAGGAATAACACCCAGAACACCGTTTATATTGCAATCGGGAATCTCGTCATTAGATGGCATCACAGGAAATAAGCATCTGTAAGTTGGCCCTTCCTGGTAATTAAAAACACTCACCTGAGCTTCAAATCCGTGAAGTGCCCCATAAACAAAAGGTTTGTCCAGGATAACACAAGCGTCATTAATTAGATAACGGGTTGGGAAATTATCTGTTGCATCTACAATAACATCATAATCAGCCAGAATAGTCAAAGCATTATCGCGTGTCAGAAATGTATCATGCCCTATTAATGTTGTACCAGAATTTTGCGATTTTAATCGCTCTAAAACTACCTCAAGTTTCGCTTTTCCAATATCTTTTTCGGAATAGATTACCTGCCTTTGTAAGTTGGTAATTTCTACCTTATCCCCTTCTACAATTCCCAGGGTTCCAATACCCATAGCATTTAAATATTGTAGGACAGGAATACCAAGACCACCTGCGCCTACCACCAAAACGCTTGATTTTAGCAATAAATCCTGCGATTTATGACCAAATTCTTTAAGGGAAGTTTGACGTATGTAGCGATTTGAATTCAAATGGATTCTAATTTGGATAAAACTTCTCTATAGTCTTCCTCAGAGTTGGCATTCATTAAAACAATATCATCCATGGGATAGACCAATTTAATCTCAGAATTAATCAAAAATTTTCGTGGACAACTGCTAGTCGCATGCTCCAAATAATCTATCGAATTGGCTAATCCATGAGGTTCCCATATAGCAGCCAAAGGTTCCGGTAAACCACTTTTCCTTGTGGCGAATGCAGTTGCATTTTTTTCACTATCTCTTGCTGTTATCAATTGTTTTATTGCATTAATATTTATTAAAGGAAGATCGCATGCCAAGACAAACCAGGCAACTTCAGGATAGATATTATGCGCACTCAACAATCCATTAAAAGGGCCTTTAAATTCATCCTTATCAATAATTGTAGCTATATCCTTAGAAATTTCGGAGGCCTGCTCTTTTCGTATACTTAAAAATGTTTTTTCGCAAACGCGGGATAGTAAATTATATATATGCTCTCTCTGTGGGAGGTCATGATATTGAATTACACCTTTATCCTGACCCATCCGGGCACTTTTCCCTCCCGAAAGTACGAGCCCATATAATATTTTTTGTGAGTGAGTTTCTTTCATTTAAATCGTTCTTTAGAATTACCGATATAAGCTGACTAGTCCGGACTTTTAGTATTAACCCCCGATGGAGGTCATGGAATTATCAAATACTCCTTTGTGTTCCTTCTGGGCTTCAAAGCCCGTAATCGCCCTTTTGCCAATGACATTTTGTATTGCGTCTTTAATATTATATTCGGCAGAATTAGCCCTTATTATTTCTCTGAGATTAGTTTTCGGAGGGCCATATAAACAAGTAATAACATCTCCCAAAGCAGTTATTCTTAACCTATTACAACTACCGCAGAAAGTTCTGCTAAATGAAGGAATAATCCCAACATTACCTTTATGACCCGCTATCTTATAATTAATTGAGGTTGACGTTTTTGGTGATGGTATTTTTTGTATTGAGGGATAAGTATTACTTATATGAGACAAGATCATTTTGTAATCCCATTTTATAGTGTTGAATTTTTTAGATCCACCATTAAAGGGCATTTCTTCCAGGAATCGTACACTTACAGGATAATGCTTTTGTAATTCCAAAATTGGAATTATGTCCTGTACATTCTGATTGTCAAGTACAATAAAATTAATACGGACATTAAATCCTTCTGTTATAAGCCTTATAAGGTTATTATGGACGATATCGTACTGATCACGACGGGTTATTCTTTCAAAAGTAGCCTTATTTATAGCATCCATACTTACATTAACATCCTTAATGCCAAGCTCTTTTAGTTCATCAATATAAGGGCCAATCAACGTGGCATTTGTCGTAATTGAAATTTCTTTAAGACCTTCATTATTCTTAAGGTTTCTGAGTAAGACCATCAGATCTTTTCTAACAAAAGGTTCTCCGCCTGTTATCCGAATTTTATCAATACCCATTTGAACTAGTAATTCGCCAATTTTTGAAAGCTCTTCGATGGTCAATAGCTTATCTTTCTTAGCAAAGTCTATACCTTCAGATGGCATACAATAATTGCATCTCAAGTTACAACGGTCTGTAACAGCCAGGCGCAGGTAATTTATTTTTCTATTGTGATTATCTATTAGCATTCAACATACAATATTTACTTTACTTATTTCATAAACACTAACCCCCGCTTACCGGCGGAATCAATGCGATTTCATCAAAGCTATTTATTTCAAAATCATCCGTTGCATAATTGTTATTCACTGCTATTGCCAAAGAACTAAGCTTATTTAACTCAGGAAATGCAATGCCAAGATAGGATTTTAATTCTCCAACTGTGTTCAGCTTTGCAGATTTCACAACAGGCATTGATAAGGTTGAACTACCAACAATATCTTTGGTTATACCAAATAATAATATCGTCATATTAACCAATTATTTCCTTTTCCGGGCCTTTAAGCAGTTCCGGATATTTACTAAAGGGCTGTTTATACAATCTTTTTCCGGTTGCTGCCTTAAAAGCATTTGCAATTGCGCCACCCGCAGGGGGCAAAGTCGGTTCCCCAAGTCCTGTGGGAGAGAACTCGTTCTTCATTAGATGAGTTTCCACAATGGGAGCTTCTTTCATCCTAATCAGCCTATATTTGTCAAAATTGGTAGCCTGAGGTACTCCGTTCTGAAATGTAAAATCACCATACATTGAATGTCCAACACCATCAATAACCCCGCCTTCAATTTGATTTAATGCCCCTAATGGGTTTATAACAATTCCACAATCTACAACACAGGTTATTTTTTTGACTACGGGATTACCATTCTCCAATACCACATCGGCAACTTCTGCAACATGACTGTTATGACAGTAATAATTTACAAACCCCTGGTAGACCCCTTCAGGTTTTGTTCCCCAACCAGATTTTTCAACTGCTTTCTTGATTACCTTTTCCATTCTCTCAGGGGAATATTGAATGCGTTCATCAGTGGATCCTTTAACTTTCTGTAATAAGTCTAATCTAAGTTGTATTTTGTCCACTTCCATCATCTCGGCCAATTCATCAAAGAAACTTTGTTCGGCAAAGGCAAGGAAGTTGGTATAAGGTGCTCTCCAGGCCCCGGTTGTAATATTACTCTGATATTTGGCTACATCAACCTGGTAATTTTCAATTGCTCCAGCTGGAAAAAAGTTAGGTATCAGACCATACATATTAGAGTTAATAGCCGCCTCTTTAAGATGATATCCAGTAACTTTTCCATCTTTTACCGCTGCTTTAATTCGATATTTTATTGCAGGTCTGTAAATACCATCAGCCATATCATCATCTCTTGAAAACACTACCTTTACAGGTTTTCTGGCCAGGTTTGAAATCTCTGCGGCTTCTACAGCAAAATCCCCATACAACCTTCTGCCAAAACCTCCACCCATTCTGGTCATCTCTAAATGAACCTCCTCAAAATTGCGTTCCAGCATTTCAGCGATATGTTTGGCTGTACCTTCCGGTGTTTGAATAGGTCCTACCAAATGAATCTTTTCTGCTGTTACATTAGCATAAAAGTTCATCGGCTCTAAGCAGTTATGTGGAAGGAAAGGAGATTCATAGGTTCTTTCCAAAACCTGATCTGCTTGTTCAAATGCCTTTTTAACATTCCCGTCTGCACGGAGTGTTTCAAATTTGTTCCCGTTTAATAATCCCAACATCAATTTATCGTGATCTTCAGAACTTTCCAATTTTGAATCTGTTTTCCATTCTGCCTTTAAAGCTTTTTTACCTTTCATTGCAGACCAGGTATCTTTTGCCAAAACGGCTATTTTATCGCCAAACTTGAGCACTTCTATTACACCATCTATTGCCTTAGAAGCTGAATCATCATAAGACTCCAGTTTCTGACCAAATGCCGGAGGTCGCATTACAGAGGCAATGACCATGCCTTCGGTTTTATAATCTAAACCAAAAAGAGGTTCACCTGTTATTATTTTATCGATATCGACATTAGCAGCATCTGTTCCAATTATCTTATAGTCTTTAACATCCTTAAGAGTAACTTCTTCAGGTATCTCAAGAGCAGCAGCTTCATTAACAACTTCGCCATATCCCAATGTTTCTCCTGCAGCATTGCTAATAATGCCCTCATTAGTAGTGCATTCAGAAGGATCAACCCCCCATTTTACCGCAGCTGCATTAATAAGCATTTGTCGTGCTGTTGCCCCCGTTTCCCTTAAGGGATCCCAGCCAAATCTAATAGACTGGCTTCCTCCGGCCACCTGACGCGTATAGTTATTCGTATCTAAAATTCCTTGCTTAACATAAACGTCTTTCCATGCAACGTCTAATTCCTCAGCAATGATCATAGGCATGGAGGTTTTTACTCCTTGTCCAATTTCAGGATTAGGTGAAAATATAGTCACTGCACCATTATCTGCTATTTGAATAAATGCGTTAAAATCATTGTAGTTTAATTGCGCCAAATCAATTGCTGGTTTGGCATTGGGTTTACAGGCGTTAAACAAGTTAAAACCGATTAATAATCCACCTCCTGCCAGGGAGCTGGTTTTCATAAAGGATCTTCTGCTAAATGTTATTGAAGTTTTTTGTGTGGACATTTTGATGATTTTTGTTGATTCACTAGGCCAATTTATTAGCGGCTATTTCAACTGCTTTGTAAATTCTTGTATAAGAAGCACATCTGCAAATATTGCCTTGCATGGCATCTTTAATCTCAGCTTCTGTTGGATTTGGATTTTCTTTAAGAAATGCAGAGGCCGTCATAATCTGGCCTGTCTGGCAATAACCACATTGGGGTACATCTACCTCTTTCCAGGCCTCTTGAACAGGATGGTTACCATCTTCAGAGAGTCCTTCTATGGTAGTTATAGATTTTCCTTCTACCTGAGCCATTGTTAGAGCGCAGCTTCTGACGGCTATTCCATCAAGATGGATAGTACATGAACCACAAAGTGCAATACCACAACCATATTTTGTTCCTACTAAGTTTAAATGATCGCGTAAAACCCATAGTACTGGGGTGTCTTCGCTTACTTCTATTGACCTCGATTCACCATTAATATTTAGTTGATACGTTGGCATGTGCAAGTTGTTTTAGTGAATTATTAAAATACTTCTTAAAGTTATCAAAATTATAAGTATGAGATGCTCATTTAACAAATTGTTAAATGTTAAAAGTTTATTCTGTTCTTGTAATTTTATCTCTCAATTCTCTCCAGCTCACCAAAACGATGCCTTCTTGCCGGATAATTTCAATACATTCCTTACTGGTAAAAAAATCGAAATCAGCCTGTCGCCAGTCAGAGGCATAATAAGTGTGATTTATGGTAACTCCCTTCATCTCATAATTATCATATGCCAGATGTATCAAAAGACAATTTAAACCCGGTTCAAGTTTACGAAGAAGTGAACTGTAATATTCTTTCATTCCATTTTCATAATCTGCAGGTGAGGCCATATGGATAAAGTCCATCATTACTGTATTATCATCCAATAAAGATTTTAATTCTTCATTTGTTTCTGTTAGAATTCTTTTATCCAGCAAAACAGGCAATTTAAATTCCCTCCCTAAACGAATATAGGCTTCGGTATACTCTGGCCTTCCTGTAACAGCAGCCATATGTGTATCTAAATGTGTAATATCTATTCCAGTCTTTTTTGCTTTACTTATCTGGTTTCTCAATTCCAATTCTACTTCCAGGGGTTTGGCGAACATGGAGAGACTATCTACAGAAGAAAAGAAATATCCCTTTGAATTAACAAGGCTAGTCACTGCATCCCTTGAGGAAACAGGTCCCCATTTGTAAAAATCCCATTCACTAGTCAGAGTTAGATGCAAACCAAGGTCTAATGTTTGGTTTTTCTTTGCGTAATCGGCAATTTCAGGAAACCATGGACAAGGAACCATAATACTTCCAGAATTTACCGGGCCATTTTCCATAGCATATATACTTGCCATATTTTCGGAATGAGAAACGCCAAGATCATCGGCATGAATTATCAGAAGTTTAGCATCTGCCCTGTAGCCTAATTTTTCCGCGATCGTTTTACCCTGTCCGCAGGTAAATAAATTTCCTAGAAAAAAGAATACTAATACGAGGCGCATGATATGTATATAGATCATTTATTTAAATCTACATTAGAATCCATGACAAGCTACAAAATTTAAATATTTTCCTTTAACAAGATTTAACAAAGTTTTTAAATCCCCTTATAATTTTAAACAAAATTGGTCGTTGTGCTGTTTGAACAACAAAACTTATGAAAATGAAAACTTATCTGAAGCTACTATGCCTTCCGTATATTGCTATCCTATTTTTTTCTTGTGGAAATGCAGATGATGATGTAAATTTTAACATCAATCAGACCGGGTCACTTGGTGAAGGAATTCCGGTTGATGAATGCCTTAATCTTGGTGAAAGCGATCTAATACTATCCATCCAGGATCAGTTTACTACCCTACCCGGTAAAGTATCTGTTTTTTTTAAAGTCTCTGACAATAGCGGTAATCCAGTACCGGGATTAACTGCAGAACAATTTACTATTTATGAACAAGGAAGAAACGACGAATGTTTTAATACCATATCTGCTTCTGAGTCTTTTGCCCGTATTTCACCTAATTCACAAATTTTTAGTAACAGCACTTTATTGGTTTTAGACCTAAGTAACAGCGTGCTTAGTAGTAGTTTAGATGAACTAAAATCTGCCACAACTAGTTTTATAAATAATGTTATGCCAACAGTAGATGAAGCCTCATTTAAAATGGCTATTTATTGGTTTGACGGTGAAGATGAGCTACATTTATTGAATCCCTTAACTGCTTCCAGGGACGAGCTAATAGCTGCAATAGCAAGTATAACAACCACCATAAGTAATGACCCATCAACAGATTTATACGGTGCGGTTATTAAGTCTACCAACATCGCCTCTGAACTTCTCAGCGAAAGCACAAATAACAATATTATTGGTGCTACTTCAGTGGTAGTTTTTACAGATGGTACGGACCAGGCTTCCCGATATAGTGAAGAAGAAGCCCTGAAAAAAGTAGATGAAGCTAACAGTAATATTTCTTTTTTCGCAATTGGCCTGGGATCTGAAATAGATACTGAAATACTAATGAAAATTGGTAAAACTTCTAGTGTTTTTGCTGGTAATAAGGAAGAACTTGAAACAACTTTTAATGATATTTCATCCAGGGTTACTGAACAAGCAAATAGTTTTTATCTCTTTGAATATTGCACCCCAAAACGAGATGGTAGTGGTGAAAACAATCTTGCTATACAGGTTAGCGATGGCAGTTTACAGGGCGCCGTACAAAGCAAATTCGACACTACAGGATTTACGGGAGGCTGCCAATAAGGGGCTAATAACACAGAATATTTAAAGAGGTGCCAATTGGCGCCTCTTTTTTTTTTGGCTAAATAAAAAAATACTGTTAAAGTAGGGTTTTTGTAATCCTACTTGTTTTATAAGTAACAACAACAATTAACTATTGCAACCTAAATATCTTACTAAAAACTAAAAAAATTGTTTAACGCTAAAAAAAAGAAATCATGCATACAATAAATGAAATTATCCGTCAGAGTGCAATAGGGACATTATCTAAATGGTATCAGAGCGCCATACTTTTAGTATTTTCATCAATAGTAGCTATATTGTTTACTATGTTGTTTGTCCTACTTGCAAATGCTTCTCATCTTACAACTAATTTTAGTTACCTGTTCGAGGGAATTATGTAATCTCCGGAATACGAACGAATATGATTTAAATATTCGGGCCATCAATCTTATATTTGACTTATTTATCTATAGATCATGGCATTTACAAAATTGCTGTTCCCTGTATTTAAATCTATTAAAAACCCATTGATCACTGCTTTTTCAATTTTCTGGTCTTTGGTTAGGAGAAAAGTAGGATTCTTACCTACAATGAGATTAAATTTCGGAATCTTATAGTTTGTTGAAATTAGGTTAAGGGGAATTGGTGATTTCGATATATTTTTTTCCAGATGTTCCACTCTTATATAAGTATATCCTGATTTCAGTAATTCCATAGGATCCAACATATCGAGTTCTTTGATTGATTTTAGTGTTTTAGGATATACTTTGCCAGGTTTAAGGATGTAGCCATTGGCATTAAAAGTTTCATATCCATAATAAGTCGAAAGATCACCCTGATCTACTATTCTACTGCTATACCAAAAATCGTTATGATCTTTCATATCAACCTCCGGCCTTTGTATACCAAGATCAAGAATATATTCTGAGCCCAATAATTCATAACCTACCTCCTCTATTTTTAAATCAAAAAGCTTACGATCATTTTGAGGTATTTTCTCATAATCATCAAGGGTAATATCTCTATAATTCCCCTTTGCGATGGTATAAATTGCAGAAAGAATTGATACGTAATTCAACTTACGTATTTCCTGTTTTTCAACATCTCCCGGATAGCCACCGGACTCAATCAATATTGTACTTGTCCCCCACTTTTGAATATTATCACCAAAAGCTCTTGGTTCAAAATCGTCGTTATATCTACCAACCTGTCCCTGGGCATATTTCTGAATGATATCATTCATATAAACAATTACTTTCATAGCATTACCTCTAACCTCATTTATATCTTTCTCATAGTTATAAGCCGGTGCCAGATATGATATAGTAGCTGGTTTATCAGTACGTTCAGCGTTATAATAGGTACTCTGATCATGAAGATTAAATCCAAAGTTGGCACTTAGACTATCACGAACCCTTTTTAAGGTTTGACCTTCCGGCGATTGGAGTCTTAGTGCATCCCGATTAATATCAATTCCAAGGGTATTTCTTCTTTTAAAAACTTCCGCTCCATCCGGATTTAGCATGGGTAAAAAATGAAGTCTTAGATTATTTAAAATATCTTCTTTTTCATCTTTAAAATCATCACTATCCAAAAAGTTTAAAATATCAAATATAGCCTGGGTTGCGGTTGGCTCATTTCCGTGCATTTGAGACCATAAAAAGACATCGGTTTCTCCTTTGCCAATACTGATTAAAGATAAGGTTCTGCCTTCAATAGAATTTCCTGCCGTTATAACATCAAATTTGTGATTATTGCGGTATTCTGTTATCAGAGGTTTCAGATCCTCGTGTTTAATTCGTCTTTTATTCAGAGTCCTTTCTTTATACGCATCATATGTATCGTATAAGGAAATTGTTATATCCTCCTGCTGTGCAAATAGCTTACTTGTGAATATGATAAGAAGAAGTACTATTAGATATTTATATGTCATTATTTTCTGGGTTTTCCGGTACGGGTTTAAAATTAAGATTTTTGGTCGCTTTTCGTACTTTTTGCATAAAATCTTTACCAGGATCTGTTTTTATTGTCCTGTAGGTTTCGTCTTTTTCCAACCATAAAGGATGGCCCACAAAATTTGTATACTCGTAATGGCCAATTAAATAATCAATTGGATATTTGTCACTGAGGTATTCTACCAACCAAATATTTGCTTTTAGCTGTGCCCTGGTTAAGGGTAACTCTTCTGTACCTCCTATGTTTTCAATTCCTATTGCGCAATGGTTAAGCCCTATCACATGCCTCGCCATATTTGTCTCGGGCATCAAACTATAGATAGTACCATCTCTGTCTACCATAAACTGTGAAGATACATTCAGTCCGCTAACGTTTTGTATATCAGGTCGCCAATCAGGTAAAGTGGCTGCATCAAAGGCTTCGAAGGCCTCGTTCAGAGTAGGAATTACAGTATAGTGTAACACAATCATTTTCGGCAAAATGTTGGGAGATTCCTGTTGAATTCCATAGCGTTCTGACAGGTATTCTTGTGTCAATTCAACACGTTTCTGGTCAAAGACAATTGGCTTGTCTACAATTTTCTTAGAAGTTGAACATGAAAAAAATAGTATCGCAATAAGTATATAGAGTAACTTGTTCATTTAACTGGACTGAATTCTTAAGATATTTTCATATTATTTTTTAAGCGTAGATAACTATTCTTCTCGTCTCATAGCGTATTGCATAGTGACTTTTTTAGTCCCCCATTCCCTGGCGTTCTTTATGTTCTCTCCCATGTAAATATCTATTTTATTCTCCCATCGTTTGTTCATTTTATCCTTAACGAGATAGATTCCATCTAAACCATTAATTTTTACCTTGGTGTTGTGATTAATTCCTATGGTCAATAGATCACGGGATACGGCAATGCATTTCATTCCTGGTTTAAGCGTGTCTCCCCAGGCGGCTATATTAGGTTCATTAGAGGTTTGATAACTCACGGAATTATAAGCCGAGGCGATAACTTCAATCGATTTCCATACTAAATCCTCCTTTTTTTCATTTTGCCTTTTGCATGAAAATAGTAGAAAGCCAAATAGTATTGTTATAATGGCTTTATCCATAATATATAGTTGTTTTAATTTAACATATTTTCCAATATAACTATATCTATATTTTCCTTATTCCATCTTTCAGAAAAAGATTCAGGTACAGGTGTAAATACATAGGTAAAGGAAGATAATATTAAATCTTCATCTCCATCGCCATCCAGATCCCCTGTATCCATTAAGAGCCATCTTCCAATAGTGGACTCTTTAAAGCTATTTACTGAAAAATTGAAATTAGTTTCGTTTATATTGTCTAAATATACAAATGACATATCGGGTTTGTTTTGGTAATCCGGGAACGTTGATACCAAGGCTATATCTATATCTCCATCCTGATCAAAATCTAATGCTTCTACCGCCGTTGCCCCATTTAATGGATAGAAGTAAGCTTCAGTAAACCTATTTTCTCCGTCATTTATATGAATGCGCATTCCATGATAGGGTTTGGGAACAAAAGATTTGTCTGCATTATCGCCATGCACGGTAATTAGATCTTGATCACCATCATCATCATAATCGATTAATTGAAACGCACTGGTGCCATAAACAGGACTAAAGCGAATTACTTTCTCAGGTCTGAATTTCAAATCTTTTTCATAATAGAGTATAGTAACACCTTCATCCCCCTGGGCAGTTAAAACTACCAGATCTTTATTACCATCTTTATTCATATCTTTTAATTCGACACGTATCGTGCCTGCTTGATTTAAAAGTACATGTTTTGTATATATTCCATTTTCAGTACTTTTTTCAAAAAGAGACAACTGCCCTTTTAAGTCTCCAAATTCACAAACTAAAAGTTCATCTATCCCATCTTTATCAAAATCATGAGTTAATAAGTGCACTGGCCTGTGGAGTTCTTCAATAATTACTTTCGTGGTATCTTGCTTGACCTCAAATATTCTACCTGTAGACAATTCGGTTGGCCTTAATTGCCCAATTGCAAGTGCCAGCATATTTGCTCCATTATTTGCTGTAGATACAACCGGACTCCCATAACTGCTAATGAGGGTGTTCTGTTTGCCCAGAAAGCTATATTCAGATAAGTTACCATATAGATCCCCAAATAAAAGTCTATTTTGATCCAGTTTAAATTCCAAATAAGTAATTAAGGTTCCTTTTGTACTGTCCAGAGAAATCAAATTCGGAGTAAACAAAGATAATTCTTCAGGAATGTCATTGTTCGCTATTCCCTGTAATGAATCTGGTGCATTAGCAATAATATATGCTTTTAGAAGTTCCCAGTCCTTTTTATTGAGCATTGGTTTTTCCGGATATACCCCAGTTCTAATTACCGCTTCCATTTCTACAAATGAATGGTCTTTATATGGGTTATAACCCGAGTCTCTAATCCCTAACCTTGCCCCCATCTCAGGAAGTATTTTCTCTGACCAAATATCTTTTGGCAAACTATTGATTTCAGGAGGAATGTGACAACTTGCACAATAGGTTTCATAGAGGACCACTTCTTTATTCTTTCTTGGAGAATTACAACTACTTAGCAATATGTAAATAACAAATGCCAAACTGCTGTATTTAAAGCTTTTAAAGAAGTTATATAAGTAGATCATAAAATGAAGATAGCCTTTACAACATATTTATCCAAAATAGTTGACTTAACCGGGCAGTGGTACATAGGTAATATCTGTTTGCATCATTGGAAAAGTCTTATTTTTCCATGCCTCTTTAGCATCATCTATTTTATTTTTGTTATGAGAAACAAAATTCCAATATATATGTCGCTCCTCACTAAAAGGTTCTCCCCCAAACAACAAAAGATGGGAATTGGCTTTGACCGTAATGTTGCAAACATCTGAAACTTTGGAGACCAGGATATTTCCTTTTTTAATATCACTATCACAAGCCAGGATAGCACCTTCTACTATGCAAATTCCAATTTCACCATATAATTCGTCTGATGTATCCAACACAAAATCTTCAACGGTCTTTATTTCTAACATAAATAAAGGGGAATGAACAGGTACAGGTGATGTCTTGCCGTAGCCATTACCCGCTATTAATTTAAAGGTTGTACCACCATTATGCCATTGGGGAAGTTCATCAGCATCAAAATGATAAAATTGTGGATCTATATCCTCTAAATCCTTCGGTAGTGCAACCCATATTTGGTATCCATTGACAACAAAGCTCCTTCCATCCCTTAGATCAGATGGGGTACGTTCTGTATGGGACACTCCTTTGCCCGCGATCATCCAGTTTACAGAACCAGGTGTAATCCGTTGCTTGGTGCCCAAACTGTCTTCATGCATAATTTCTCCATCTAACATAAAAGTTAAGGTAGCCAGTCCGATATGTGGGTGTTGATCAACATCCATATATTTTTCGGGCCCCAAACTGGTAGGCCCCATATGATCAATAAAAATAAATGGGCCTATCATTCGCTTTTTACGAAATGGTATTAGTCTTCCAACGAGAAAGTCGCCAATATCCCTGCTTCTTTCTTCAATAATCAATCCTATATTCGACATTCAATCCATTTTTACATTCTAAATGAATAGGTTATTAATAAAAAAGTTAAGTTAATAAAATTCACTTAAAGATTCTTCAAGTGGGGTTTGAAAGAAATTATCACAATTGCTAAATAATTGAGGTGCCATTTTTGACCAAATAACAGGAATTGCTCTGTTTACCACAAATCTATGATCGCTCACAACAATAATTATATTTTCAGAAAGCTTGGATGTATGTTTACAGTGTAAATAACAAGAATTTAATTTTTTCATTTTCATATAGTGTTCTCGTAAAAGAGTCTTGTCTTAGTTGGCAGGGCTCTTTTTAGTTTTAATAACTTTCAATCTTATTGCTTTCACTAAAACCTATAACTATATCGGCTAGAATAGTGGATTATCCAATATAAATGGTCTTTAAACCACATTTATGTGCTAGATATAAGTTAAGTTCATAATTTCGGTATATTCTGTAAAGCTTAGCTCTATCCGAGTTTAAAAAACACAAGAGTTTAGCAAATTAATTCAAACTGATTGCAATAGATGAGAAGAGATGAGCATCAATTTTCAGTGTTAATCCCTGATGGAGAAAGCAAATATTTAATGCTTGTCTTAAATTGTCTTTCCCTTATTAAAGGTATTAAAGTGCATATAATGTCTAATGAAAAATACATTGCCATGCGGTATTCCAACGGGATAAGCAGTTTTTCATATTATCCAATAACCACTGATGACTCCGTTTGGATTTCGAATATTAACAAAGAACTTGACAAATATAAAATCGATGTTTTGATGCCAATATTTAATAAAGGTATCATGGCATTAAATTTGAATAAAAATTTATTGAGTAATGAATGTACATTGGTTGCTCTCTCCCCCTTAGCTTCATTAAATACTACCTTAAATAAATGGTCACTTGCAAAGCATATGAAGCATCATTTGATAGCCGGACCTAATAGTATTGGTCTAAAACCTTCGGAATTTAAACAAATAGATCAATTTAATTTTCAATTTCCATGTTTGATAAAACCAGCAGTTAACACAGGTGGTGGTGAGGGAATTCAAAAGATAAATTCTAAAGAAGAATTGATCCAATATATAAAAACAAACAATCCGGTAAATACTTTATTGCTACAGGAATATATTAACGGTTTTGATCTTGGGTGTAATGTCCTATGTTCACAAGGCCAAATTTTGGCCTATACGATTCAAAAAGGAAATTTATATACCAATATACCATATTCACCTCAAATTGGATTGCAATTTATAAAAGAGGATAAGGCTCTGGAATTAGCAAAGAAAGTTATGAAATCCTTAAACTGGTCCGGTGTTGCAAACATTGATATGATATATGATAGGGAAAGAGATCTTGTGCAAATATTGGAAATTAACCCACGATTTTGGCTTACTATTGATGCCTCAGCCATTGCGGGCGTTAATTTCCCTTACTTATACTGTCTTAATGCTCTGGGTGTAAATTTTAAAGTTCCTGCGTATTCAGAGCTTAAATACTTAAACCTAAAAGGCTTAGTAAAAAGCGTTAGAAAAGATCCGCGGCTACTGTTTAATTTCAAGTTCATCTGGAACAATACTCCTTTTAAATTTGCAATAAAAGATCCAATACCAATGATTTATCATTTTATATGGCGAACAAAAAACATTCTGCTTCGAAAAATAGGAAAGCTAAGGGGGTAATTTCATCTAAATAAACCTGGGCTAACTTTATGGAATCCATTTATCAGTTCCAAAATCGGGTTTTCTCTTTTCTAAAAAGGCATTTCTGCCTTCTTTTGCTTCTTCTGTCATATATGCCAATCTGGTGGCTTCACCTGCAAACACCTGCTGGCCAACCATGCCGTCGTCTGTGAGGTTCATAGCAAATTTTAACATTTTAATTGAAGTAGGTGATTTTGCTAATATTTCCTGAGCCCATTCATAGGCAGTATCCTCTAATTCTTCATGTGGAATTACGGCATTTACCATGCCCATTTCAAAAGCTGCCTGAGCGGTATAACTTCTTCCTAAAAAGAATATTTCACGTGCTTTTTTCTGCCCAACCATTTTGGCCAGATAAGCGGAGCCATAACCTCCGTCAAAACTTGTAACATCAGCATCCGTTTGTTTAAAAATAGCATGTTCTTTACTCGCCAGGGTAAGATCACAAACCACATGCAGACTATGCCCTCCTCCTACAGCCCATCCGGGCACCACAGCAATAACCACTTTTGGCATAAAGCGAATTAGCCTTTGCACTTCCAGGATATTCAGTCTGTGCATCCCATCATCGCCGAGGAGGGCCCTTCGGCAGAAAGCAATACTACGCCAATAGAAGTATCCTCTTGTGCGTTATAAAAAGCTTCATATAACTCGCTTGTGGTTTTAGGCCTGAAAGCGTTTCGTACATCAGGTCTGTTAAAAGCAATGCGTGCAACCCCATTGCTTTTTTTATAGGTTATATCTTCAAAGGTTTTTACGGTTTTCCAGTTTATATTCATTTCAAAGTATTTCTAAATATGCAATAAAGATAAGACTTGTACTGTTATTGTCTATTCCTTTTTATCAGGTCTTTATCTTATTAAGGCCAAATTTTTTATTGTTGCAAATTGTTTTTGGCCTCAATCCATTTGGACAAATATTTAGTGCTCTGTAAAGTATGATGTGCCAATATGCCCCCAATAATATTAGTAGCTCTATGTTCATCCAGATTTTTACCTAATTCTATAATTTTCTTATAAAGTTCTTTTCCAAAAACTACTTTGTTAAAATGATTGTTTATCAATTCTGTTCCCAGATTTTGGGTTTCATTCCATTTGTCTTTATTCTGGTAAAGTTCAATGGCGAGATTTGAAAAACCTATGGGTTCGTCCTGTGTAATAGGGATTAATGCATCAGAGTCGCCTATACCTTCCACACCAATAGACGTTGTAACAGCAGGTGTTCCGTTCATAAAACCATCCAAAAATTTTCCCTTTAATCCGGCGCCAAAGCGCAAGGGTACCAGATTAAGCCTTGCCTTAGACATTATAGAAGCTACATTACTTACCCATCCCTTAATTCTAAACCCTGTTTTTGCACTATCCATTTTACGAATTCTTTCAGGCATATAGGGTCCATAAATATGCAATTCTGATTCCGGTAGTTTTGCCCTAATTAAAGGCCAGATGTTGGTATTAAGCCATGAAATTGCATCTATATTTGGGGCATGTTTCCCGTTTCCGATGAATACAAAGTGTTGTCTTTTATCAAAAGGCGGCCAACTCTTAGTAATACTTTCGTCTAATTGCTCGTACATAAAAGGAAGATGGAAAAGTAAACTCTCATCTACCTTGACTATATCTTTTAGTAGTTTAATCTCAAAATCGGAAATTATCAACGATAAATCTGAACGGAAAATACTTGCCAGTTCTCTTTTTGTAATATCCAAACTTAGCCAATCAGAAATTTTAAATTCTCTTTGAACAGAGAGGTTTTTTTCTCTTGAGGATCTTAGCGAATGAAGATCTTCCGTATCCAAAATCCGAAGTGCATTGGGTGCATTTTCTGCTACTCTCCAGCCAAATTGTTCCTCCATAATATAACGGTCGAATACGACAATAGAAGGATTTAACCTCCGAGCAAATTCATCAAAACTATTATGGTTTAGTTTTATGGGTTGCTGGTCAATACCATATGCGGTTAAATTTTCGGAGTAATCAGTGTGGGCAGAGGTACTGGCAAAAGTAATTTGAAATTTTTTTTCTAAAAACCAATGAATTAGTTGCATCATCCTGATTCCTGCCGCCGTTGCCAGAGGCTCCGGCCAGGTTAGACCAAGAATCAACACTTTATTTGAATGCATAGCTTTATATACAATTAACTAAGAAATATACCCTAATGAATTAATTAACATTGTCCAGGTCTATTATGGTTGGCTTTAGCTATTCATAGCCGTAAAAATTACATCCTTGACGCAAATTTTTGAGATATATTTAAGCGCAGTTTACGTTCATAATCTTCTTCCAGCCATTCTTTATAATTCTTTGTATTATTCATAATACAATATGAATATTGCCTCACCCGATAGGAGATTTCTTCTTTAAGCTTTTTGGCCAGAATTCTTGCATCAAAAACATCTTCACTATTTTCAACACATATTTGAGCATGCTGTTCTATACTGCGTTCAAGTACAGTTTTAGACTTCAGTCCTTGTTCAAACACTTTTTTATATTCAGCCTTAACATCAAAATCAATTTGGGTTGAATTCGTAAATTCTGACTTGAGTTCGGGAGGCATGGTATAAACAAATTCACGTTCAATTTCTTCATCATTCTTAATGTTTTCCAGGAAAAAATCCGGAAAGTGGAATATTTCTTGCCAGTCAATAGGTGCATCCCACATACCAAAACGGGACGTATTATTTCCCATATCTACAACAGTGAAATCCGTTTTATTTTGAAGAATACGCGATCCTCTACCAATCATTTGAAAATAAAGAGTTAGTGATCTTGTTGCCCTGTTAAGAATAATAGTCTCCACGGTTGGTTCATCAAATCCGGTAGTTAAAATACTTACAGAAGTCAAAATGGCATCTTTGGTTTCTGAAAACCATTCTAAGATTTGCTTTCGCTCTGAAGCAGTATTTTTATTATCTAAGTGTTTTATAGGATAACCAGCCTTTTTAAAAGTTTCATATACATAACGGGAAGTGTTTATCCCGTTATTAAAAATCAATGTTTTTGTTCCTTTAGCAATCTGCTCGTAGGCATCTAATAATTTAGCCAGCATATTTTGATTTCCGTACAATTCATCCGAAGATTTTACGGTGTAATCTCCACTAATACCCAGCTTTAATGAACGCAGGCTAACATCATAGCTATACATATTGGCATTCGCAAGAAACTTCTTTTTAATAAGCGATTCAATTGATTCTCCAACAATTAACTTGCTGTAATTATCCTTCATAGGAAGCTTAATGTTGGAACTCAGCGGTGTAGCAGTTACGCCTAAAATAATCGATTTTTCAAAGTACTTAAAAAGCTTTCGGAAAGAATTATAATGTGCCTCGTCAATAATTACCAAACCCACATCGTTTAGCTCAATCATCTCCTCCTGTAGTCTGTTATTCAGCGTTTCAACCATTGCTACAAAGCACATGAAGTCATTTTGGTCTCGTAATTCCTTAATTTCACTATTAATGATCAAGTTCTTAACTCCAAATCCACTCAGCATTCTGGAAGTTTGGACACTTAATTCTATCCTATGGGTAAGAACTACTACCTTTTTTTGGGTATTGGCAATAAATCTTTTGGCTATCTCGGAAAATACGACGGTCTTACCACCACCTGTCGGTAGCTGATAGAGCAGATTTACGTCTTCCGGAGCTTCTTCCAAATAGGAAAAAATTGTATTCAGATCCTCTAATTGGTAATCGTAAAGTTTTTTTTCTATTTGATTTGTTTGTATCTGCAAAAGCGAAATTTCATTGAAAGATTTAAGGAAATACTAATCTTGAAGTTGTCGTGACTCCAATTTTGCAAAATTATATGTTTTTTATACTTAAATGAAATTATAACGCTGAAAACTACAAGTTAATATCCCTTTTCGCGATTAACTGTATTATTTAAAGGCTTTCCTTCAGTTAGTTTTCTATAGTTCTCTAATAATTGTGGTATTACAGATTCAATATCAGAAACACTGGCAACATGAGGTGTAATTTGTATTTTTGGATGAGTCCAAAAGGGATGTTCGCATGGCAGTGGTTCCTCGTGAAAAACATCTAATCCTGCTCCGGCCAGATGTCCGTTGTTAATATATTCCAATAGGTCTTCATCTACCAAATGACCTCCCCTTGCGACATTAATAACATAAGATTGTTTTGGTAATTCTTTAAACAATTTACTATTTAAAATTCCTGTAGTTTGCTGAGTTAGTGGCAACAGACAAACAAGTATATTACTCCTGGACAGAAAGGTGTTTTTTTCACTATCACCGGCGTAAACTTCTGACTCAGGAATTTCTTTGGGTGAAGTTGCCCATCCAATTACTTTAAATCCATTTTTTATTAAGTCTACCGCGAGCTCCTCGCCTAAAGCTCCCATACCCATAATTCCAACAGTAATATCCGAAATCCTTTTGTATTCCCGGGGGTTCCATACCTTTTTTAATTGATCTGTTTTATAGCTATTGAGATTTTTTAAAAAACTAAGTATTAAAGCTAAAACAAATTCAGACATATCACCGGCTAAAACAGGATCTACTACGCGAGTTATTGGAATATGTTTAGGGATAGACTGGTCTTTGAATATAAAATCGACCCCGGCTCCAAATGAAGCAATACATTTAAGGTTGGGATATTGTTTTAGAATATCTACAGGTTGTTTCCAAACGCATGCCAGAGTAATTTCTTCTTTTGGATGTTCTTCCAAATAACTGTAAATAGAGATATCCGGAGCTTTGGCTACTAAAGCTTTCTTCCATGAATCTATCTTGCGGTCTTGTCTTATAATTACAATAGCCATTTAGATTGTAAAATTTTAAAATATAAAAACATTTAATTTGTTTCCAAAGCTTTAATTTTCAAGACTTAATCAATAATATCCAATGCCCTGGTAAAACCTTCGGAATACTCCCATTTTTGTTCCAAAGTGGCATTATATACTTTTATAATTCGATCCTTAAAGTCGGGGAGCAATTCATAGAAAGCAACATGGTGTATTAGCTGTGTAAATGAATTAAGCATGCTTTTATAAAAGGCATCAGGAACGTTGCGATTTTGAGAAAATGATTGAGCTACTTCAAGGTTAAATAGCATAACATCTGCTATCAAATAGGGAGCCATACCCAATTTCAAAAACTGTTTAATATACTTTTGTGCGACTGACCTTCTGGCCCTTGCTTTTTTCCTTTTAAGAGGAAAGTACTCATTGGAGATTTTTACTTTAGCTTCCTGTACCCATTTATCTTCTCTGGGATTAAAAACAAAGTCATAGTATTGTTTTACAGTAGGAAAACGGTCATATAAATCAACCATTTGTTCTTCTAATTCTGGCTTTTTAAGACCCGTCAAATACTTTTTAAGCGCTCGTCTACTCATAATACACCTATAAAGATAGTATTGTTAACTTTAATCATCATATAAAGTAAAGTATAATAGTATTCAAATGTCATAAAAATAAGGCCTTCATCCGAAATTTAGAATCGTCATATTTTATGTAAAACATTAGTGGTTTCAGTTTGGATAAGACAGAATAAAACACTATACTGAGAAATTATAAACTAATAATCTAGACAATATATATGAGGCAACTTAAGATTATCAAGCAGGTAACCAATAGAGAATCAAAATCATTAGATAAATACCTGCAAGATATCAGTAAAATAGAGCTAATCACGGCAAATGAAGAAGTAGAATTAGCGCAGAAGATCAGGACCGGGGACCAGGCTGCACTGGAAAAATTAACTAATGCCAATTTGAGATTCGTAGTCTCCGTGGCTAAACAATATCAAAACCAGGGATTAAAACTTCCCGATTTAATTAATGAAGGCAATGTGGGCCTCGTAAAGGCGGCCAAAAGATTTGATGAAACCAGAGGGTTTAAATTTATCTCCTATGCGGTTTGGTGGATACGCCAGTCTATTTTACAGGCATTGGCGGAACAATCAAGAGTAGTTAGATTGCCTTTGAATAAAATTGGATCTATAAATAAGATTAAGAAAACTTTTTCCTATTTGGAACAAGCGCATGAAAGACCTCCTTCTGCTGAGGAAATTGCAACGGAATTGGAAATGAGTGTCAGTGAAGTAAAGCAGTCCATTAAAAATTCAGGCAGACATGTTTCTATGGACGCACCTCTTAAAGAAGGTGAAGATTCCAATTTATATGATGTTATGCGATCCGGTGAATCTCCCAGACCAGATAAAGATCTGATGCAGCAATCACTCAACACAGAAATAAACCGGGCTTTAGAAACTTTGTCCCCAAGAGAGGCAGATGTCGTTAAACTTTATTATGGTATTGGAGATCAGCAATCAATGACCCTTGCAGAGATTGGACAAACATTTGACCTTACCAGAGAACGGGTAAGACAAATACGGGAAAAGGCAATTCGGAAATTGCGTCATAATTCCAGAAGCAAGCTACTTAAAACGTATTTGGGATAAATACAAAATAAAAGCCCGGTCTTCCCGGGCTTTAATTAACATTCTATAAAATAAAACATTTAAGAACAGCTTAATTTGTGGATATTGAAATCCATTAGAATTTCGTTAAGATCCTCAATGAAATTCAAATATGCGGTATTGTCTTGATTTTGGTTTGCCATAATAATATTTTTTTAAAATGAAAAAGCCGAGTGTTCTATAAATAGTCCAATTCGGCTAATTCGTTTAAACTTAAAATTTCATTCAAATCTTGGAGGAAATTTAAGTACTCCTCTCCGTAGGTGTCGTATAACATGGTAAGATTGGGTTTTACATTATTGAGATTTGGGTATCAATAATCATATAGTAAACGTAAAAAAATCAATAATATTACCCAATTAAATGTGGTGAAGCCAGCTAATTTTGTTGTAAACTATCAATTTGTATCGGTCAGGCAATGTAAATTAGAACTTTGTATGGTACCTAAATCCGGCAGTAAGCGCCAAAAAGAACTTACCCGGATCAAAGACCAGTTCCTGCCTTGTGATGCCAAGGCTAGCCCTGTAACTGTTAGTTAAGCTATTGCCGGTAAACTGATATTCGAAAAGAAGTTGCTGAGATTCCACAAAAAGCAATGTCTGGGCCAGTATTATATCACTATCAGAGATGAGTTGCTTAATTTCAGGGGAATAGCCCAAAATCAGGTTTGCTCCAAAATAATTTTCACGGTCCTGAAAATACTTTCGCGCCAAAAGACTACCCGAGATGCCCATAGGGCCATCAGATCTTGGTGTAATATAAGGTCTCAAGGAAAAATAATAATTTCCATTGTAAAGCCCTACAGAACCAGTATAAATAATAGCCCGGCTGGTTACGAAATCCAAATAACGCATTCCCGCTGATACTTCAAACGCTTTTGGGAGATTAGCATAGAGCTCAGCCCCTGCTCTATGGTTTGGAAAAATCTGCGAATTGGAATACCCATAATTGGTATAGGCGTAGAATGTTTTAGAAATTTTGGGATAGAAATCCATCTCATATTGTAATCCGTTGGTATTAAAACGGTTGCTGAAGTTTATTCTAGGAATTATTTTTCCTATCTCAGTTTCGCGAATATACTCCACACCGGAATAAATCATAGGGTCATATACGATATCAAATACATCAAGGGAATTAACAATTCCTAACCTATTCTTATCGGATTTAGACTCTGTTTCCTTCAATTCTTCTTTGGCACTCGTTTGAGAAGCATTTTGTTTTTTGTGAATCTCATTTATAATTTCATTGCGCATTGTTTGTATATCCGGATCAGCTTCCATAAAAGTTAGCGCTTTGTTTGCCAAACCCAAGGCGATTATATAATTCTCGGCATAAATTTCATTTTTGACAGCAGCTATCCACACTTCTTTATTCTGTCTTTCTACTGAAGTTATTTTGTTGAAATGTTTCCTTGCTTCAGTATGATTACCATCCCAGCTGTATGTTTTAGCAAGAAGGTTTCTGACATCTGTATAATCGGGGTATTTAGAAAGAATTAGCCGTAAAGTATCTCTGGCGACACTATGGTGCCCTTCAAAAGCAAGATCCCTGGCGACAAAGAAAGAATTGTCCGGATTGCCCTGATATGCCAATTCTTGTGCTATTCCCTTTTGAAGGAAAAACAACAGAAATAACCCTAAATATATGATTCGATATAACATTAGTTCCTATTAGAAATTAAAGGTGATTCATCAATTGATTTTTGTAATTTTTTTTGATTGTCTTCCAGTTCTTTATTTTTATCAATTTTCTGCCGAGCCCGCTTCATTTTGTTTTGTACTTCTTTATTCTGAATGTTATTCCTCTCTATCATACGTTGAAGAGACAAAGCGCGATGGTTATTATCTGACCAGAAAAAGACATCTAATAAAGCGGCATAGCCATCAGCATATATAGGGTACTTTTGAATAGCTCCTTCCAGAATATCAATTGCGATATCATACCTACCTTCCCAAGCGTGGATTCTTCCCATTAATATTTCCGTATCCGCATGACCCGGTACCTGAGATAAAATATATCCACTTAAAAGAAGGGCACGTTGCGTATCACCTTTAAAGGCTAATTCTTTTGCTGTATTGTACGCCTTATCATAGTCACTACTATTAAAAACACTATTTATCCAAACCATCTCCTCTTTGGAAGGGTTAATTTTTAGTTGAGCGAACAAGTTTAATGAGGAAGGAATAATTTTGTTATTTTTCATAACGTATTTATTGACCGCTTTGAAATACTTATAATGTTCTTTTACCTCTTGTTTTAATACTGAAGGATCAGGATCTGTCAATTTCAGTTCACTATCAAGTTCAAATAAATTACCCCCAGTAAGAAAATGATTGCCGTAAACAAAATCCTGAATATTGCTATTATGTCTCAATAGAGGAATCTTTTTAGTTGAGTCAAATACCCCATCATGAATTAGTCCTTTCCCCAGCCAGGCAACTTCATCTGGAATTGTTATATCATATCGCGATTCTAATAGCCCCAGGATTGCCGGTGAAACGTCTTCGTGGGAAACCAAAGAAGCTATCTTTGCTGGCTGCTTTAATAAAGGACTGTAGATAATTAAAGGCACCCTGTATCTTCCTAAATTATCTTCCTGCGGCAGATCGGTAAGGTTATGACTGCCGGTAATTATAAAGATGGTGTTGGCGTAATCCTGATTTCCGGCATATGAAGAGAAAAATGATTTTAATGCACTATCAGCGTAAATAATACTGGCAAAAACCTCTTTATTCTTTTTTACCAACTTTAAAGGCCTTGACTGCATTTTTCCTTCAGCTAAAATTTTGTCAACCTTAAGGATATAAGCTTCTTTTTCAGGAATAAGAAAGGGCTTTTTAGAGCTTAAGGTAAAGAAGACATCTAATCTTGGTTTTTTAGAACTAAAGAGATCATTTTGCCATTTCTGAAAAAGTTCTTTATCAGGATACCCAAGGGATATTCCTGCTGCATCTTCATTTTGTTTTTGATATTTGCTTCCAAACCCTTTGCTGTCCAAAATAAAATCAACTCTTTCTTCATAGATAAATTTGTCTAATTGATTTAGTGCACTGTTCCCACCATAGTTAAAAGAAGTAGTGTAATTATTTTTTTTAAGGATCCCATAAATAGTCTGTCTGGCGGGAGAATCAGACGAATTGGTAAAACCATTCTCTCCAAACGGCAAAGAACCTAATAAACACGGTAATGCAGCATGGCTTTCTCCAGCATTACTCAAATAATTATTCCAAACCATGGATTTGGCCTGAAGCGAATCTAAAAAAGGAGTAAATCCATGATATATTGACCTATCACCAACAAAATCTGATCCCAGACCTTCTATCATTATAAAAACCAAATTGGGTTTCCTATCCTTTAAATTAAAGTAGGGAGCAAGTCTTTTATTAGGAACATAGTTGTGTAATAAAGGATACTCTTCTTCTCCTTCATACTTATTAAAATCAAAAATCTCATCAGCTACACTATACGCTAAATGCTGTAGTTTATTTTCGTTAACTGGGTTTTTATCGGAAGTTAAAGTGGCTAGAAATAAACTAAATAGAATAATAGTTAGTGGAAACATCCGGCTAATACCACCATATACGGAAGCTGTAAATTTATAAAAGAAGTATAGAAACCCTGCCATAACGGGTAGCAAAAGCAAGATAGAGAGTATCAAGGTAGATGCAGATGTCCTACTATTATAGACTTCTAAAAATCCTGTACCAAGTATGTCGTAGTTTCTCACATAGAATTCTATTAATAAGCCCTCTATAATTAAAATAACAATGAATAGAATGCATGTAACTTTTAATCCCAAAGAATGTTTCTTATCCTCCAAATAATTAAATAGGAAAGCCATAAAAACACCGATCATGGCTGTAAAACCAGAATGATGCACAACTAAAAGTAATAGGCTTTTAGTCAATACCCCATCGAGAACACCCGCCATATACAGGCGTACGTTTTGATAAAATGACAAAACCACCAAACATAAGAAAAAGGCCATTATAAGGCGTATAAAGTCCCTTAAGGTCTTTCGCCCGGCATTTTCCGAAATGTTATTGACTTTCTGCATTTTATTATGTTTTAGCAAATCCTTTTCGTACCTGTGATCCCCAGCCCGTTTTTACTTTAAACAGTTTCTTGTAATTACCCCTAATGGCCGACCATACCACTAAAGGGTGAAATGTAATTGGTTCAATTATTGCACACAACATAAGAATAAGTATATCCTTAGTCTTTGAATATTGATTGTAAGAAAACAGTTCCCATAGAATTGCATAGAATGAGAACATAATGGAAAAAGTATAGACTGTAATGGTAATGGCTAAAAAGAAGTCAACGTTTAGAATTCCCATATAGTAAAATATGATAACAGAGAAAAAACCTATGAATTCTAAAATTGGGGCCAGCCATTCATAAAAAAACCAATAAGGATAACTAAGCATACCAAGTCGGCCAAACTTAGGATTAAAAAACATATCCCTATGTGCAAACAGGGTTTCCAGGTTTCCACGTGCCCATCTATCTCGCTGATTTACCAGGTTTTTAGTACTTTCCGGAACTTCTGTCCAACATAGTGGATCCGGGATATATTCAATAGTATAGGGAAGTTTGCGCTCATGCATATGACGCCTCATTCTAAATACAATCTCCATATCTTCTCCTACTGTTTTTGTATCATAACCACCTACTTCCAGGGCTATTTCCCGATCGAAGAATCCAAAAGCACCAGAAATGATAAGCAGACTATCTATACGGCCCCAAGCCATCCTTCCTAAAAGAAAAGATCGGGTATATTCTAACAATTGAAATCTGGCCAGCCAATTTTTTGGAAGCCTTATCTCCTCCAAAGTTCCCCCTGAAATTTTACTCGAATTGGCTACACGAATTACACCGCCAACGGCAATTACCCTTTTTTGAGTTCTTTGATAAAATGATTTTACAACATGTAATAACGCATCAGGTCTTAAAAGGCAATCCACATCTATGCAGCCTACATATTTATTTGCTGATAGTTGTATGCCCGTATTTAAGGCATCAGATTTACCACCATTTTCTTTATCAATAACTGTTAGCTTTGAGAAGGAGCGCTGCCTTGATTTGTAAACTCCGCGTATAGGTTTTGAACTCCATTCGGGGTCTATTATCCGTTCCACTTTCTCCAGATCATAGGCGTCTATCATTTTCTGTAAAGTGTCATCCTTACTTCCATCATTAACCACCATTACCTCATAATTCACATATTGTAGGGAAAGAAGAGACCGTATGTTTTCAACTATGGTCAACCCCTCGTTATAGGCCGGAGCAATAATAGTAATGCTTGGTGCCAACGGTGAAGCCATTATCCTGGATAGGTCGACGAAGCTGTTTTTATTTCTATAATGGATAGAATTTCTTGTAGACAAGTACCCCATAATACTAAACATGGCGAATAGTACCACTGTAAACACAAGAAAAACAATGTTTATATAATCTATGAATATTTTGAATAAACTACTATCCATTAAACTTCTCCTTTAGTTTTTTCGGGAATGAAATGATATTTCCTATGAGCGAACTCAATACCTTCTCTTCCTTTCTATTCTCTTCTTTTTTATTGATTTCATTTATCTCCTGGTCATCTTCTAAGTCCTCTAATGGAGTGCCCACCAACTCAAAATCTAACTCAAATAGATGCATTTGATTATTGTCGTTTTCACTAATTAAATCGTTTAAAAAACAAAATTCTAAAGACTTCATGTTATCCTCTTCTTTATCCAGGATGTTCGGATCTATTGTGTTTATATGGTTTATAGAATCAGGTCTTTGTTCATCTAAACCAGGTTGTTGAGCTTCTAAGTCAATAGTTTGTATTTGAGTTAGAGTCTCTTCAGTTTCTATTTCAGGTGTTAAAAGTGCCTGCAATTCTTTTAATATTATTTCTGATTTAGCTCTTACTTTTTTATCGCTATCATTTAAAAGTGTTTTTAAAAAAAGAACTTCTTTCTCATCACCCACAGCCAATATTTCATCTAATAAAATTATTTTAGACTCGGTATCACAGGTTCGGAATAATTCCTGGAAAATGCTGAATCCTCTAAATTCCTGAATAGGATTTACATTTTCGTTATCGCTATGATCAGCCTCAATATTATAATTCAATTGAGGATCATTTAAGCCGTCAGAATGTCCAGTATTATCGTATACTTCAGATTCCTTTGCAAATGCCATCCAGTCTATCGATTTTTGGGCTATAGTTTCGGAACTTTCGAGTTCTTCCTTTGGCAACCAGTCAACTTCCAGGAATTTGTTATGCAAATTTGAAATTCTTTCTTCTTGAATTACTTGCTCTTCGTTTACTTCTATAGCTAATATGTTTTCATCCGTGGTAATCAAATCTTCTGAATCTTCCTCTGCATTCCTTTCAACAACCATTGGTAAAAATTCCAATTCTGAATCTTCCTCATTTTCATTCACATAATCTTCATCATGGGTTTTGATTTTATCAAGAATTGCCTCTAATTCTTCTTTAAAACTTTCCTCTTCCAGAATTTCTTCCCTTTCAACATCACTATTCTCAGAATTTTGAGGGTCCACAGTTGACTTTATTTTCTCTTCTTCTGATACCATCGGTAAGAAATCCAGGGGTAAATAGTTCACTTCCTGATCCGATTCATTAAATTCCGTCAGGATGTCATCCAATTCCTCCATAAAGCAGAGATCAAAAATTATTTCATCCTCAAATTCAGGATCCAAATAATCCTGTATGTCTAATGTATCTTCTTCATGGTCCGAAGCCGGTAGACCGTCGTCCTTATTTAACTCGTTATTATTCATAACTTCCGATAATTGAGTAGAATTGTCTTCTACATTATTTTTAAAATTTTTCGTGGCAATATTTTTATCAATTCCTTCTGTTGGAACATAGGTTTCTGGCGCTATGGCATTAATTGTACTTATAGCTTTACTTTTTACAAGGAAATTTGACTCTTTATTTACTATAGTTTGAAGAAATTCTAAATCTTCCTCTTTCCCTAATGAAGAAATGGTGTCGAGAATCTGTAATTTAATATCCACCTTACAGTTTCGAAAGACAGATTTTAAAGTATACAAAGCTTCAAAAACACCAAAATCCTTAATACATTGAATGGCTTCTGATTTAATCTGGTCATTCCTATGTTTTACTAATTCAATCATAGACTTATTAGCGTCATTTTGGTTATAATGCTTAATAAGCCGAAGGGCAAATAAAACCACATCCCTGTTTTTGGAGGTAAGCCAGGCCTTAAATCGCGGAGGTGAAAAGTCCTCAAAATTCCTTAGTACATCGAGTAGTTTTAATTGTTGCCACTCTGAGATTCCATATCTTGTAGTATCTAAAAAATACGCAATGCCTTCATGCTTTAATGTAACCGTTGCTATTTGCGCTTGTTTGCGCACTACCCCTCTTTTATCATTAATAAACTTTTTTATAAATCCATAAGCAACTAATACTCTCATTTGGGCTAATTCAAGTATTCCCTTAGAAACGAGCTCCCAGCGCCAACTCTTTAATTTTTTAAAGGCATCTAGATGTAGTTCAAGGTCCTGGTATAATTTATATAAACGATTACGAGAATCACCAGAAAGGTCTTTTTGAAGATCTAATAAGATCTCCGTTAATACTAATCTGCTAAATGGTGATTTCAATAGATCACGAATTTCAATTTTTAATTTTATGTATTCATAATTTTCCTCCTTTGTGGAATCTGTCTCGTAGAAGAGAAAATTGCTGATGATAGGTGCCAGTATCTTTTTTTGATGGGATACTTTCGACCTTTTAGCAGAAAGACGGTTTCTGAATATAAAAACAAATGCAAAGAATAAGATCCCGAGTCCGGAAAACAATATTGTTAAATCCCACAAAAGATCCGTATGGATCTTTGGCGCACTTATCAGCATAATGCTGCGATATGTTTGTGAGACTATTTCCAAAAATTATTTTTTATTTAGCTCCCTTCCCACCCTAACCAAAAGTTCCGAAGGACTCACTGGTTTAGATATAAAGTCATTGGCTCCTAATTCAAAAGCACTAAGAACATTTTCTTCGTTTCCTGCAGACGAAATAATGATTATTGGAATCTTTGAATTCAATTGGTTTCTTACATAATCTATAAGTTCAATTCCAGAGAAATAGGGCATCATTATATCACTGACAATAATATCAGGAGTTGCCGTTTTAAGATATTCTTTTACATCCCTGCCATCTTTCGCTAAATGGACATTATAGCCCCCTTTTTGAAGTCTATAATCCAATAAAGATGCTAGCAACTCATCGTCCTCCGCTAATAACAGATTCTTCTTTACCATCCTACTCGTTTCTGTTTTTATTTAATCGTCTTAATTCTTCATCAATCATCTTTTCTGCTTTCGGATATTCCTGAACAAATCGGTTTAGCAGAAATTGCATATGATTTTTATCTTTAGTAGTCTTTGCAGCTGTATTTAATTGCTCAACGATGGAAAACAGGTCCATCGTCTGCATCATTTTTAAACCACATTTTATCTTGTGTGCTGCGAACGCAACCCCTTCTGCATCGCCATCCTGGAGTTTCATTTTAACATTACCTATAAATTCAAGGGCATTTCTTTTGTAAAGACCTATCAGCTCCTCTAACATTTCTAACTCGCCCATGCAGTCTTCTAAAACAGAATTAAGGTTAAAGCTCGAATCAGATACCGTCTGATCAACCTGATTATCGTCCGATGACGTGTTTAATTTAAAATTAGTTTGGAGGTCATGCCTGTTTTTAACTAATTTTGATAGTAGTTCTTCCGGGCTAAACGGCTTAAGGATGAAATCATTGATTCCATAATTTTCACATTCGTTTTTATCATCAAAGGTGAAGTCTGCCGTGAGTGCTATTATGGGTATCTCCGCCACTTCTTTTTTAGTGCTCTTCCGGATTTTTTCTGTTACTTCAAACCCACTCATTATGGGCATTCTGAGATCCATGAGTACAATATCAATTGCATTTGTTTCAAGGAGATTAAGACCGTAAATGGGATTTTCCGTAATATAGGTTTTGCAACCCCAAGAGTTTAGTCGACGCTCTATAAGCCGCTGATTTAACTCATTGTCTTCAAATACCAGGATCCTCATTCCTTTTACGTCTTCCGAAGAGATTTCAGTTGGTTTAGATTTAGATATGGCAGTAGTTGAACCAGTTGTATAGGGCAGCTTGAATTTAAATGTTGTACCAACGCCAAGCTTACTTTCAACTTTTATATCCCCGTTAAGTTTATCGACGATCTGCTTCACAATGTTCAATCCAAGCCCGGCGCCACCATATTTGGAAAATGTTTGCTGATTAGCTTGTTTAAATGAACCGAAAATATGTTCTAAATCCTCTTTGGAGATTCCAATTCCGGTATCAGTAACAATGAAGTCTAATACAACCTTTTCTTTTCCCTGTCTGAGTAGTTTAATTTTAAGCATTATCTCGCCCTCTTCTACAAATTTTATAGAATTCCCAAGCAGGTTTAGTAATATTTGTGATAGTTTAGAAGGATCCCCAATAAGGTTCTCAGGGATGTTCCTGTCAATGTCAACTTCGAGTTTTACATCTTTACCCAACATAAGCGTATTACAGAGATAAACAACATCCTGTATTATGCTGAAAAAATTAAAATCAAGCATCTCGAAATTTTCCAATCCAGCTGAAAGTTTGGAATATTCCAAAAGTTCGTTGATAATATCCATAAGGGAATTGGAAGCCGATTGAATGGCGTTTACCTTATCCTGTTGATCTTCGGAAAGTTCCCCTTCTTTTAAAAGGTCTGCAAATCCAATTATACCGCTGAGTGGGGTTCGTATCTCATGGCTAACTGTTGCAATAAGCATTTCCTGTGCCTTTTGCAACTGTTCTTTTTCTTTTATCGATTCTGATTTGGAATCCTGATTAAGTGTTATATCTTCTCCCCAAATCCTTTTTTCAAGATGGGTTTTAAAGGCTTCAAAAGATTTTTTAAGACGGGTGGCTTCATCTGCAGATAATTCTTCAAATGAAAAATTATTGAGAGTCGTCTCCAGTTCCGACAATTGAGAAAGTAGGTTTTTTGGTTTCAAGGGGGTACTTTTTAGTTAATTTGATGATCGTAGATTCAAAAGTATAATTGTACGCAGGGACTTCTCAAACTCGAGTTTTATAAGCTTTATCATGTCTAAAAATCCTCATTTACATACCCCTGGGCAATTAAATGTTACCTAGCATGCGTATTATGTTGTCAAATTGCTTTATTTGTAGGTCTAAAACATATAGAATGCGTCATATTGTCGGTATTTTCTGTCTTTTATCGTTCATTGGGTGCAATGAACATAAAACACCACAAAGTTTGGATCTTGAAGCAAGCGCCAAACAAATCCATAAAAATGTGATTACGATTGATACGCATGATGATATTAATGTGAAAAATTTTACGGATAGTATAAATTACACTCAGGATCTGAAGACCCAGGTTAATTTACCGAAAATGAAGGCCGGTGGGTTAAATGTGGCATGGTTTATTGTCTATACTGGTCAGGATTCCTTAAACCCCGAAGGTTATGCTAAAGCAGAGGCAAATGCCATGGCCAAATTTAAAGCTATACACCGTTTGTGTGATACTCTCGGTTCTAATGAAATCGATCTTGCCAGAACTTCCGAAGAGGTTAGGAATATTCATCGAACTGGCAAGAAAATAGCTATGATTGGTGTGGAAAATGCATATCCGATTGGCGAGGATCTATCCAAATTTGAACAATATCAAAAATTGGGCGCCAGGTATATCTCACTTGCCCATAATGGCCATAGTCAATTTTGTGATTCTAATACAGGAGAAAAAGATAATATATGGCTATATAATGGTTTAAGTAATCTAGGTAAAGAAGCTGTATATGAGATGAATAGATTGGGTATTATGATTGATATTTCACATATTTCAAAAGAATCGATGATTCAGATTGTTTCCTTATCTAAAGTTCCAATAATAGCTTCCCATTCTTCTGCACGTGCGCTATGTGATCACAGTAGAAATTTAGATGATGAGCAACTAAAATTACTCAAAGAAAATGGAGGGGTTGTACAAACGGTGGCCCTGGATGCCTATTTAAATACTGCCAAATATGATAAAAGGGAAAATTATATGATAGGAATATACAAGCATATAGCAGATTCACTTGGAATAAAATGGATTGAAAAATCCAAATTAGGGCAACTCACCGAAAAACAACAGGATGATTATCTTGAAAATTCCAAAAGAGTTACCGAAATAGCAAGAGCAGTTGTTGCTGATCGAAACGATGTGCCGCCCGAAGTGGACGTGTCGGACTTTGTGAACCATATTGACTATATGGTTAATCTGATAGGGATAAACCACGTGGGAATAAGCTCTGACTTTGATGGTGGCGGTGGTATTAAAGGATGGTCGGATGCTTCCGAAACCTTTAATATAACTTTAGAATTGGTAAAAAGAGGATATTCTGAATCCGAAATTGAAAAATTATGGGGAGGCAATTTGCTAAGAGTACTGGATGAGGTTCAGGAATATGCACTCTCTCTTAAAAAGTAAGCCCTTACCAAACAGTAGCGAATAGTTTGAACTTAATTTGTGATTTAAGCCTAAAACATAATTAGATTTCTATATCTGTCCGAAAAAGGTAAAAGTGTTAACAAATAATTGGGGAAGAATTATAAATAATGTTAAGCTAACAATAAACTTTTCTTAATTACTTTATTATGAGGGATGAAATTGAATAGCTTTAATAAACCTAAACAATTTCCTCATGCAAACAATCAGTAAATACTTCGTTGCACTTCTTTTTTCTTTTTTCTCCAATTATGTGGATAAACCTCCATTAGAATCTAATAAGCAGGCCGGAATTCATGAAGTCCAAATTCAACTCAAGAAACATTCTGACTGCAATAAAATGAAAAAGAGTTTTTCTGAATTCAAAAATTACATTTAATGCATCATGGAGTCAGGAATAGCTTATCACAATTCTGATTCTTGCTTCCTGCCTATTTATTAATTGATATTAGTAGCAAGCGTATTTGGTACATTAAGCTTAATCCTGAATTTTTCATTTAGCTTCTTTATAAAGAACGCGGACAACAATGGAGATTCCAACTCCATGTTCTGATGAATGAAAAAATGGATATTATTAAGGCCCAAACTATGCCATTCCCAAAGCCGTTCTACCCATTCCTCCAGACGTTGATAATCACTTTTATGATTGGCTCCAACAAAACGAATAAAAGCCTCGTTGTTAGTGAGCCGCATATGCATAATGTCTCTTCTTCCGGCAGTATCTACCAAGACATTGGCAATATTTCTTTCTTCTAATAAATTATAAAGCTCATGAGCTACATGTTTATCATTAAACCAATCTGTATGCCTGAATTCCAGGGCAAGAGGAAATTCTTTGGGCCAGTATTCCACCAAGCGTACTACCCTATCCCAGTTTTTTGGACCGAAGTTGGGGTGCATTTGTAAAAATATAGTTCCCAATTTATCTTTGAAACCTGTATGCCATGTCGTTTAAACGTCTCAGGTGACTTACATTTTGAACAACCTTAGGGAAAAACTTAAAGGTATCCGGTACCATATCGTACCATGCTGCATATTGTTCAATGGGAAATATGCGATAAAAGGTGGCATTGAGTTCTATACAATTAAATTGACTGCTGTAATATGGCAATTCTTCTTTAGTCCCCCGGGGATAAAAATTTTTTAAATCCTGTCTATTCCACTTGGCACAGCCTACAAATATTTTTAATGGGCTGTTACTAACACCAGAAGCTAATATAACTGGAAGGTGAGGATGATTTTGGGGAAGGGTTAAATCTATAAGATCCGGGTGGTCTACTTTACCAAATTTCATGCTGCATCTTATTACTTTTAAACGATGATGAAATTACATATAATTCATAATATTATGGAAAAGGAACTTATACAAATAGACTATTGCACTATTTTTTTTGAAATTCTTCATGTTCATAAACAAGTTAACAACTAATTGCACTCTAAGTACAGCATGGATGGCGTATTATCTATTTTTATAGAAACTCCTTCAGATGAACCAAAGATCTGCTGACCTCCTTGGCCTAAGGCCGGAGATTCCAAATGCCAAAATAACCCCTGACATGAGTAAAGACGAGCAATTCCAGAACAAAACCTTGCGTCCTATAATCAAATTTCAGAACCCATTATTAATCGAGGCATTTAAGAACTATATTATTAAACATAAGAATGCGTTTTATGACATGAGCATTGAAAAGCGTTTGGATTACATAGAAAATGCTATTCAAAAAGACATCAAATTCCGAAATGCCCTTAAGGGAATGGTCATTGGACAATTTACGGTTGAAGAATATATGACCTATATTCAAAACTCATCGGCTCTCAATAAACGGATGATGAATATGGTAGTTGAACGTCTAAAAGACCAGGTGCAGGCTTTCGAAGCTTCGGTATTAGTTTAGAAGGGATTCTCCGTTGAGATTGGTAGTGAGGATTTCGCTCATTTGATTAAAATAGGATCTGATTTCTTTGAAGGAGGTGTTCACTTCATCAATAAAATCCTTATTCAACACTTCTTTATCGGTAAAATTTCGCACAAAAATAAAAGTTTTCTTCCTTATCAAATCAATATTAGGATCTTCCTTATTAAATCCTTTAGGAGCTGTTTTTACTTCATCCCCTACTAGTTCACCCCAAATATTCTTAAAGGAAGGCTTATTGATTACTTTTCGAAAGGCCGTGGCATCATGTTCCAATTCTTTGCGAATGCGTAATAGATCTTCCTTATTAGGTTCCCAAAAACCCGCAGCTATAAATGATTCTCCGGGTCGAATCTGCAAATAATAACCACCCCTAAGCTTTGCTCCGGCCCTTGAAAAAGAACCTGCGAAATGAGATTTATATGGAGTTTTGTCTTTGGAAAATCTTACATCCCTGTAAATTCGAAACATTTTTAGTTTTTCAATTTCATCATGTTCTTTCATCTTATCCATCAGGTTGTTATAAAATCCTTTTACACCAGATTCCAAAGATTTGAATTCAGGCTTATGTTCTTCAAACCATTCGCGATTATTGTTTTTTTTCAATTCGTTCAAAAAACGCAGTGTGTCTTTAGTAATTACTGTATTTGCCATTCGACTAAGCGGTATTAATTTTATGCTAAAGTTAACCATTTTGGCTAGATGCTTTTTAAATATTGGTTAATTTTGATACTCAAAATCGTACAATGGATAAGTCAATAATCATAAAGAAAATCATCGAAAATAAAAAGCAACCCAATCTCAGATATCGCCTTAAGCGTAATGTGGAAGATTTTACAGACCTTTTATTCCTTACTTTATTTGATATTGAAACTCCCGTTGAGACAAATATTGAATCTCTTGAAATTAAATTTGATGAGTTGATAAATCTTGCTTGTTGGGATGTTGAAAAGCCCTGTGCCAAAATATGGGGAAATTATTTGGAAAGACTGCCTATGGTCCTGGAAAAACTGAATTTAGACGCAGAGGCAATAGCCAGCTGCGATCCGGCTTCCTTATCAATTGAAGAAGTTTATATGGCTTATCCCGGTTTTTATGCAATAGCTATCTATCGACTGGCTCATGAATTATACAACAAGGGGTTTCCCCTGGTTCCCAGATTAATGACAGAATATGCTCACAGACAAACCGGAGTAGATATAAATCCTGGTGCTCATATAGGAGAATCCTTTTTTATTGATCATGCTACGGGAGTAGTCATCGGCGAAACGGCAATAATTAAAAATAATGTAAAAATCTATCAGGGCGTGACTTTAGGAGCGTTATATGTGGCTAAAAATTTGCAGAAGACTAAGCGCCATCCTACTATAGAGGATAATGTTACCATATATGCTAATGCCACTATTTTAGGTGGCAATACTATAATTGGAGAAAATTCGATAATTGGTGGAAACGCCTGGGTGACTTCTTCTGTGGCCCCAAATTCTACAGTATTTCATAGCGCTGAAATAAAAATAAAAACCTTGCCTAATGTCTCATAGTATTATAGATCTAATAGGGAACACACCTCTTGTGGCCTCAAGATCTTTAAATGTCAACCCTGGTGTTACCCTTCTGTTTAAAATGGAAGGCCATAACCCTGGAGGTAGTGTAAAGGATAGGGCCGCTTACAATATGATCAAAAGCGGGATAGGACGTGGGGAGATTAACAGCAGCAGCAAATTAATTGAGGCAACCAGCGGTAATACAGGTATTGCCCTGGCAATGATTGCCGGCATATATAAGCTAAATATTGAATTAGTAATGCCCGAAAATTCAACTAAGGAAAGGGTACAAACCATGCGTGCATATGGAGCAAAAGTTACATTAACCAATGCGGAGCTGGGTATAGAAGGTGCCCGTGACTACGCAGAGGCAAAGGTAATAGAAGATGGTTATCAAATGCTTAACCAATTTGCAAACGACGATAACTGGAAAGCACATTTCGAGACTACTGGCCCGGAAATATGGAGGGATACGGCAGGGAAAGTCACCCATTTCGTATCCTCAATGGGAACAACTGGAACTATTATGGGTACCTCGACCTATTTGAAAGAACAAAACAAAAATGTAACTATTGTAGGTGTACAGCCCAAAGATGAATCTAAAATTCCCGGAATTAGAAAATGGCCCAAAGAATACCTTCCAAAGATCTTCGACCCTTCAAAAGTTGATCAGATTATGGAAGTAAGCGAAGATGAAGCAAGGAATATGGCTAAGCGCCTGGCTAAGGAAGAAGGTGTTTTTGCAGGCATGAGTAGTGGTGGAGCAACTGTAGCCGCTTTAAAACTTGCTGCAAGCCTTAAAAGTGGCCTGATTGTTTCAATTATTTGTGACCGGGGAGATCGCTATTTATCTTCAGATTTATTTGACTGACAGGAGAAAGAATTTCCTGAATCCCATCACGATAGACCTGGAATTCCTTTAAATTATTATGTCGCCCGCCTTTTATTGTAAAGAATTTGTTTTTATTGACTGAGACGGAATTAAAAAGGCGTAAACCGGAATTATAGGGCACTACTCTATCTTCTGTGCCATGAAAAAATGCTATCGGACAGCTCACTTCTGAAATGTACTCATATGTTTTTAATGGATATTTTAAAAACCACTGGACCGGCAAATACGGGAAACGGTTTTTTCCCAAATCTAAAAGACTGTAATAAGGCGTTTCCAGGATAAGGCGAAATGGGTTGTTTTGTGATGCCACCCTAGTCGCAATCCCAGTACCCAATGAACGACCGTACAATGTAATTCCCGACTCATCATAATGTTTTAAAGCGTATTCATAAAATAGGTGTCCGTCACTATAAAGCGCTTCTTCACTAAGCTTACCTGTACTTTTTCCGTAGGTTCTGTAGTCCATAATAATCACATCATAGTTCTTTTCAACAAAAAAGAGCGCAATATTACCCCAACGGGTAAGATCGCCGGCATTGCCATGGTAATACACAATAACTCCTTCAGCTTGTTTCTGTTTAAAATGAATACCATTTAAAACGGCGCCATCTGCAGCTGTTAAATAAATTTCCTCAAAGGGTTGTGTGAAGGAATAAGTATAATCTGAAGGTAATTTAGAAGGTAAAAAAATTAGTTTTTCCTGAAGTAAATAGAGCATAGTAGATATGAGTAAATAAGCCGATAATAGAAATAGAACAATTTTTTTTAGTTTGCCCATTTAAACCTTTAAATTGTGTTTCACATGTATACTGGATCCTTTGAGATCAACTTTAATTGGTTTTTTAGTGATAATTTCACTTAACATTTTATGGTAAGATTCGAATGTATTCAAATTCTTATGACCGCCTCCAATCACTGTATGTAAGGTTGTTGAAGTCGGTTTTATTTTGGATAGCTTAACGCTGTTCTTGTAAGGTATCAACTTGTCATCTGTGCCATGAATAATATGGATAGGGCAATTTACGTATTGTAGCCATTTATAGGTAGGCATAGGAAATTTAATCAGTATCGAAAGAGGCATAAAAGGAATGTATTTTTTGGCCACTTTACTTAAACTGTAATAAGGAGCATCCAGAATCAACATTCTTGGATTGTTCATAGATGCTAGTTTGGCGGCAAAACCAGAACCTAAAGAGCGACCGTAAAGAATGATATATTTTTCGTCAACTTTTTCCTTTATTTTATTGTAGATCACCTGCATATCCCGCTTAATGGCTTTCTGCGTGCGCCTGCCTGTACTTTTACCAAAACCCCTATAATCTACCATTAAAACATCATAGCCATGCCTTGTAAAATCAACAGCAAACTTCCCCCAGCCTTTTATACTTTTGGAATTTCCTTTTAGATAGAATACAATACCCTTAGGCTGCCTTGCTTTAAATCTAAGTCCATTTATTATTGCTCCATCCCTTGTTTCAACATTGTATTCCTCTATTTCCTGGTGCTCATATTGAAACAGGAAATCCTTAGGGAGCTTTTCGGGTTTGAACATAAGGTAATCCTGAAGAAAATAAAGAAGTGCGCTAATTACTATATAAACCAGAAACAATATAACAACAATATAACCCCAACTTGGCATAGAATTACTTTTGTTTCAATGTACAAAAAATTCTAGTTACGGGGTTTATTCAAATTCAAGCTTGTGCAATAGCAGTCCAGAACCGGGAGCGATATAAGATATCTTTATTTCTGTGCCTTCAAGTAAAGATGATTCAATTTCCTGTATGCTAAGCAGACCTTTGCCTAATTGGACCAGAGCGCCCATAATCATCCTAACCTGGTAACGCATAAATCCTTTTCCGCAAATTCTAAGTATATAACTGCGCTCTGGAAAAAAACTGGCATTAATTTCTGTATTCTCTATAATTTCGCAAGAAGTTAATGTTCTTGTTACTTGTTTATTCTCTCCGGGTTTCGCGGTATAAGCCCTAAAATTGTGGGTGCCTGTATAAAGTGCTGCAGCCTTTATCATAAGGTTTATATCCAGATCCTCTAAAATGTTTGCCATGTAAGGTGCACAAAAAGGGTGGTTCTTTTCACCAAAAGAAAAAAAATAGCGGTATTCCTTAGATTTACTATCCTTAATAATATTAAAGCCTTTATCTATATAATTTATTTTAAATACCTTAATATCAGTAGGTAAGTTGTTATTAAATAATTTAATAAAATCCGATAAATCCGAAATTGGTTCTTCTTCGAGTATCAGTTGAAAAGCCGCATCTAATGCTGAAACTTTTGCATCAGTTCTCCCAGCACCTAAGATTTTGAATTTCTGTTGGGGAAGAATAAATTTAAGTGTTTTAAGAAGCATTCCTTCTATAGTTCTTTGTCCGGGTTGCTTTTGCCATCCACTATATCTGAAGCCTAAAAACTGAACTCTAATCAAGTAATAATAGCGTTTTTTCATGATGGTTAAGATAATTAAATGTAAGGTTTCCAGATAGTAATTTCTGAAACTTTGAATTTATTTCTCTACGGTCTTGATAGGGTAGTTTTGGTATTTACGTATTGACTTATCTTGGGAATTCATAGATTATTTAAAATAGGAAATACATTTTTTTGTATTTTGTATAGTATAAAACAACCTAAACTAAAACAAAATGAGCGAAAAATTAAACACAAAACCACCTGTTTGGTTTTGGATTGTGAGCATTCTAGCACTATTATGGAACTTAATGGGAGTTATGTCTTATCTGGAACAGGCATACATGACTGATGAGATGAAAGAGCAATACACTGCAGATCAATTGACCTTAATGGACGGTATTCCGGCATGGGTTACAGCTGCATTTGCTATAGCTGTGTGGGGTGGCCTTCTGGGGTGTATTGCCCTTTTACTTAGAAAAAAATGGGCCAAACCTATACTATTGCTTTCCCTTATTGCTATACTAATACAGATGGGATATTCATTTTTTATGACTAATGCTGCGGAAATTTATGGTCCGCTGCCAGGTATAATTATTCCGTTGCTTGTTATTATTATTAGCTTTGCACTGGTACAATTCGCCCGGATTGCAGAGAAACGCAATTGGATTACTTAGAAAGAAACTAATCTTTTCAAAAAGGTGCATATTTAAATATGCGCCTTTTTTTGTTTTATTCTTATTCTTATTTATTATAAAGATTCTTGAACAGATCTGGTAAAGCTTAATTTTTTTGGGACATATACTTTTGCGGACACCCTCAGCATAATCAAAAAAAGAGGTTAGAAAACGGAAACCCAAGTTGTTTTCGCAACAACTTTTTGAGGTTACTCAACATTGTTTGCGCTTCATCGAATTTTTTCAAATAAAGAATATAGGCTTACGTTAAAAATTGCAACAAGGTTTCCCAAAGCCTTGCAACCTACTTATATGAAGGCAATTTTAAAACTATTTTCCTGGAGGAAATGTTTGGTACTATCCATTGCAGTTATTGCAATACTTATAGTTTTCAACTTTTATGGTTTGTATACCAATAAGTTTTACTTTTTCAAATTTGACAACTATATATTTCCATTATTTACAGTAGTTCATTTTATTTATCTATATGTCCTTTGGTTTAAAATAAAAGTACAGGAGTATACAGATCCACAAATGCGGAATCTGGAATATGCCATGTATGGCATTTTTCTTATTTACATTTTTAAAATAATGGATACGGGATATATATTGCTTAGCTATTCTGAATATAAGGACCATATTGTGCCAAATACATTTATACCTGTTGGCACAATGATTTTTCTTTTGCAGTTCTTTCTACTTTTCATAACCATAATGACGTTTAAACACAGAACATTAATAGTGGGTCCATATAACTTTGATAACCTTAATGAGAATATTGATTCCTGGTAATAATAATTTTCTATTATGTTATGGCAATGCAAAAGACCCTGGATGAATTTCCAGGGTCTTTTCACATAAAGAAAGCACACTAAATCTGTAGTAATTTTAATGATTGTATACTAAATAAAAGTGACAAAGAATTTAAGGTGATCACAGAATTCTAAAACTTTGATTGAAGCTTATAACTTACTTATAAAACTCCCATAAAGGTCTTTAAATTGATATCCCTTTTGAAATCTGCGTTTACTTAATTTTTTATTAGCAACAAGTCCCCATAATAGAAATTCCTTAAGAAAATATGTATCCTCTTCGGGAATATCAGGCTGATACCTTTTAATAAGCGTGTTTAGTTCGGGAATGCCGTTGAGGGTATCTTCATACTCACTATCTGTTAAATTGTCCATTAAATCAAATCCCTCGCTTTCAAAGAACCAATTGATCAGGTCATCATATGGGCTTTCAGCATCCTTCTGTTCCAATTTCTCAATCTTTGGAAAATAATTGGAGAATAACGTTTTAATGGCATCTTCAAATAGTATAAGTGCAACTGTATCTGCACCTTCCTGTTCGCCTTCATATACCAGTTCTATTTTGCCAGTAATAGCCGGAATGATTCCCATAAAATCACTAAGCCTTACCTGTGTCTTATCTTCACCGGAGATCAACGCTCTTCGCTCTGCAGTGCTTAACAGGTTTTCGAAGCCCGTAATACTTGTTCGTGCACTAACCCCACTTTTTGAATCTACATATTCACTTTTCCGTGCCTCAAAACTAATCTGCTCAAGTAAATCTTTCGCCATGTCTGGTACATAAATAGATTTTACCTGCCTCTCATCTAATTGAGCCTCTTGTTCGGTAATTCTTCTGGCAATTTCAATTTCTTCCGGGTAATGCGTAAGAATTTGAGATCCTATCCTGTCCTTTAAAGGTGTAACTATACTACCCCTGTTCGTATAATCTTCCGGATTCGCGGTAAAGACAAACTGAATATCCAGGGGTAATCTCAATTTAAAGCCTCTTATCTGAATATCCCCTTCCTGTAAAATGTTAAATAAGGATACCTGAATCCTTGACTGGAGATCCGGTAGTTCGTTGATAACAAAAATGCAGCGGTTGGAACGTGGTATCATTCCAAAATGAATAACCCTGTCATCTGCATAAGATAGTTTCATATTTGCTGCCTTAATCGGATCTACATCGCCTATTAGATCTGCTACAGTCACATCTGGTGTGGCTAGTTTTTCATAAAAACGATCTTCTCTGTGCAGCCACGAAATAGGCGTTTTATCGCCCTTCTCCTTGATAAGTTCTCTACTGAACCGTGATATGGGCTTAAGAGGGTCATCATTAATCTCAGATCCCTCAACAAAAGGTATCCATTCATCGAGCAGGTTAACCATTAGCCTTGCCAATCGCGTTTTAGCCTGACCTCTGAGCCCTAATAAATTAATATTATGACGAGATAAAATAGCACGCTCCAGCTCAGGTATAACCGATTCTTCATACCCCCAAATGCCGTGAAAAGTCTCTTCTCCTTTGCTTATTTTATCACGTAGATTCCATCTTAGTTCATCCTTTATACTCCTGCTATGATAGCCTGAAGCCTTGAGCCCTCCTAAGGTGGATATTTTTTTAAAATCTATTTTCATAATTATCTAAATCTTTATATAACAATACTTTATGTAATTAATATAATGTTTTACTTTAATCTTTTTTTTCTATTTTGTTCATAATCTTCAAAAATCATTTCTCCTAAACCTTCCAGTCCTGTAAAAAATGCTTTTCCATTATTAGCTTCTGTAAAGTGCCTTATGAATTGTCTTAAATAAGGATCTTGTGCTATCATGAAAGTAGTAATGGGAATATGTAATTTTCTCGCCTGCCTTGCCGTATTGTAACATTTTTCAACAATAAAATCGTCGAGGCCAACACTATTTTTATAATAAGTACCATCCGGCATTCGCAAACAACTGGGTTTACCGTCCGTGATCATAAAGATTTGTTTATTGGTATTTCTTTTTCTCCTCAACATATCCATAGCAAGCTGTAATCCGGCGACAGTATTGGTATGGTATGGTCCTACTTTTAAGTATGGAAGATCCTTAATGGGAATGGGCCAGGCATCATTACCAAAAACCAAAATATCAAGAGTATCTTTCGGGTACCTTGTGGTAATAAGCTCGGCTAATGCCATTGCGACCTTTTTGGCTGGTGTAATCCGGTCCTCTCCATATAAGATCATAGAATGACTAATATCTATCATCAGGACAGTACTCATTTGAGCTTTAAAATGGGTGTCTTCAACTACAAGATCGTCTTCGGTGAGGGAAAAACTATCCATACCATGGTTAATCTGGGCATTTTTCAAACTTTCGGTCATGGAAATATGCTCTAAAGAATCTCCGTAACGATACTCCCTAAAATCACCGGTATGCTCGTCACCCTGACCCGATTTGCCGGTCTTATGATTCCCGGCTCCACTTCGCTTAAGTTTGCCAAAAATCTGATCTAAAGCACGCTTACGAATAATACGCTCCATTTTAGCAGTAATTGCAAGACTAGCTTTACCAGGTTCACCTTCACCATCACCACTACTCTCTTTTAATTCTTCCTGTAAAAATCCCTTTGCCTTCAGGTCCTCAATAAAATCATCAATGGTATAATTCTCATCTGTAAGTTCATACTCCTTATCCAATTCTCTTAGCCAATCCAGGGCCTCGTCCACATCACCTGAGGTATGCGTGATAAGTTCCTGAAAAATCTCAAAAAGTTTTTCAAAAGGGGAAAGTTGTGGCGCCTCGTAATTTAAAAATCGAAAGCCTTTTCCTGTTTTTATAGCCATTAGCTAAAAGTACTACATTTCATAAAATGCAGTATTAACTTTAAGAAAATTTAAAGATTTTGGACTATTCTGTTGAATGCCTGCTCTTGAGTATGTCCACTACATCATTAAGTTGAAAACCTTTAGCCTGTAATAAAATAAGGTAATGAAAAAGTAGGTCGGCACTTTCTTCCAGAAAAAGCTTGTCATTATTATCCATTGCTTCTATGACAGTTTCTACTGCTTCTTCACCAACTTTCTGGGCAATTTTGTTTATTCCACTTTTAAACAAGGAACTTACATAGCTCTTTTCATTACTGTTATGCTCTTTTCTATCCGATATTACAGTTTCAAGCTGGGTTAGAAAACCAAAATTTTGATCATTCTTTTTATCCCAGCAGGTATCGCTTCCCTTATGGCATGTAGGACCTATGGGGTTTGCAGCAATCAATAAGGTATCATTGTCACAATCAATTGCAGCATCTACCAATTTCAGATAATTACCACTTTCCTCACCTTTTTGCCATATTCTATTTTTGCTCCTGCTAAAGAAGGTAACTTTTCCGGTTTCCAAAGTTTTTTTGAGGGCATCCTCATTCATATAACCAAGCATTAGTACATTTTTGGTAGTATGGTCCTGGATTATTGCCGGTACAAGTCCATCTTTATTTTTGTCAAATGCTATTTCCATAGTTCAATTCTTTTATTGCAGAGTAAAATTTAATTATAATCTAACAGGTATGCCATTATCCTGTAATTCCTTTTTAAGATCTTTTATCTCCATTTCCTTAAAATGAAATACACTGGCAGCCAGCGCGGCATCTGCTTTGCCATCATTAAAAGTGTCTATAAAATGCTGCATGTTTCCGGCCCCACCTGACGCAATTATGGGAATATTGCGCTCTGTTGAGAGTCTTGCCAGTGTTTTATTTGCAAATCCGTTTTTTGTACCATCATGGTCCATCGATGTAAATAATATTTCCCCTGCGCCTCTTTCTTCAACTTCCTTCGCCCATTGAAACAGCTCTAATTCCGTAGGTACTTTACCTCCCATAAGATGTACTTTCCAAACCCCATTTATTTGCTTTGCGTCTATAGCCACTACAATGCACTGAGAACCGAATTTAGCAACCAGTTCATTAATTAAATCTGGGTTTTTAACCGCAGAGGAATTTATAGAAACTTTATCTGCCCCATTATGCAACAGGATATCAACATCTTCCACTGAAGAAATACCACCACCAACAGTGAAAGGGATATTAACCTTTTCTGCTACCCGTTTAACTAAATCAGCAAGGGTCTTTCGCCTTTCTTCTGTTGCAGAAATATCAAGAAAAACCAGTTCGTCTGCACCTTCATTTGCATAAACTTCTGCAAGTTCAACAGGATCTCCGGCGTCTCGTAAATCCACGAAATTAACACCTTTTACCGTACGGCCATCCTTAATATCCAAACAGGGAATTATTCTTTTGGTAAGCATCTTCTAAAGTTTATTTTTAATATTCAAGTCGCTACCATCAAAAAATCCTAAATCCTTGTTGGTCAATAACTTTGTCCAAAATGCAATTTGACCTGTATGATAGGAATAATGTTCAACTGCATGAATTACAATTCCTATTCCAGAGAGATTAAATCCCTGTACTTCACGTTTTGTAATTAATTGTTTTTTATTACACCCATTTAGCACAAGCTTTACATTTTTGACAGTTTCTTCCAATTTTTGTATGAGCTGGATTTTAGTAAGACCATGGGTCATTGAAAATTCTTTATCTCTATTTCTATAATCATCCTGTTCTCCTAAAGATGCAATAATATATTGGGTCATATTGCCACATATATGTACTAATTGGTTACCAATACTATTGGACGATTCATTTGGTTTTTTCCAGATATCTGATTCTGTAATAGAATCAAGACTAATTTTTATCATTCGGGTACCCTCATCTAATCTGTAAATAGAATTTTCCAAAAATTCTGACACCCATTTATCTTTTATATTAGTCATTCTGATAATATAAACTGTTCTAATTGCTCTAGACTAATCTTATTCTCATAGATGGCTTTACCTAGTATGGCACCTTCGCAACCAATTTCTTGCAATTCGGCTAAATCTTCAAAATGTGCTATACCGCCACTTGCAATAAGATTTATACCCGGAATTTTAACATCTTCCACACCACTCATACTTACCACCGTCTTATTTATCCTCGTTTCCGAAAGAAGCCGCTTATATAAGTCTGTTGCCGGTCCTGCTAACATCCCGTCCTTTTTGATATCCGTACAAATGATATATCGGATCCCTTTCTTATGGTAATCCTTAACAAATGGAATCAATTTCTTATCCGATTCTTCCTGCCATCCTGTAATTGCAATTCGTTCGTCTTTAACATCTGCTCCCAGGATGATTCGTTCTGCTCCATAGGTTTCAATCCATCCCAGAAAAGTGTCACGGTCATTTACTGCGATGCTGCCTCCGGTTATCTGCCCGGCCCCGCAATCAAAGGCAATTTTTAAATCTTCATTCGTCTTCAGCCCCCCTCCAAAATCGATTTTTAAATTTGTTTTGGTAGCAATGGTTTCTAAAACCTTATAATTTACAATATGCTTTGCTTTTGCACCATCGAGATCTACCAGATGAATATATTGAATTCCATGAGCTTCAAATTTAAGTGCTACTTCCAGCGGACTTTCGCTATAAACTTTTTTGGTAGCATAATCTCCCTGTGAGAGCCTAACACATTTACCTTCTATAATATCTATTGCCGGGATTAATCTCATTTATCGTCTTTTTTGCATCCAAGTTTCCGGTTCCGAAATTTTGTGAAACCCATATTTTCTATAAAAGCCATGGGCATCATTTGTTCTTAAACCAATCCCATTTACTTCCTCAATACTGGGCAAATTCATAATATAATCCATCAAAAACCTGCCTACTCCTTTGCTCCTGTATTCATCAATAACAAATACGTCCATTAACCATGCGAATACTACATAATCTGTAACGAGCCTCGCAAAAGCAATTTGCCTTTTGCCGTCGAATACGGCAAAGCATATAGCGTTCTCCATAGATGTTATAACTTCTTTTATGTTTCGTCCTTTTGCCCAGTATGATTGCTTTGAAAGATAATTATGGACCAAAGCAATATCCATTTCACGAATATCTGTACTGATTCTCAATTCTTTCATTTCTCACTATAATTCCAGAAAGTTTTTTAAAATGCGCGCTCCAACTTTACTGCTTTTTTCAGGGTGAAACTGAACCCCATAAAAGTTATCTTTCTGTAAAGCGCTACTATACGGCAGTTCATATTCTGTGACCGCTATAGTCTCTTCACAAATTGGGGCATAATAACTATGTACTAAGTAAATATGATCTTTTTCAATTACATCCTTAAATAAAGCAGATTTAAGATTAGTTATTTGATTCCATCCAATTTGCGGGACTTTGACGCTATTGGTAAATCTGACAACATCGGTATCAAAAATACCCAAACCTTTTGTATTTCCTTCTTCCGAAGAATGGCACATTAACTGCATCCCGAGGCAAATGCCTAAAACAGGCTGTTTCAATTCCGGAATAATTTTGTCTAAACCACTTGCCTTCAATTTATTCATAGCACTACTTGCTTCCCCAACACCCGGAAATATCACACGGTCAGCGGCCTTTATCTCTTCAGGCTTATCACTCAATACGGCCTCAACCCCAAGGCGTTTAAAAGCAAACTTTATGCTTTGGATATTCCCTGCCCCATAATTTACTATAACCAATTTCATGTATTTTAATACTTTGCGATTATTTGTTTCGCTACTCTATTCGATATTTCTAAAGCAATCCCTTGGTTGTTGGTAATAACATTTTATCCACATCTCGCTTTACGGCCATCTTGATTGCTTTGGCAAATGCCTTAAATATGGCTTCAATCTTATGATGTTCATTGGTTCCTTCTGCTTTTATATTCAAATTGGCTTTTGCTCCATCCGAAAAAGATTTAAAGAAATGATAAAACATTTCCGTTGGCATCTTGCCAATCATTTCTCGCTTAAAATCAGCCTCCCAGACCAACCAGCTCCGCCCTCCAAAGTCCAGAGCTACCTGTGCCAAACAATCGTCCATTGGCAAACAAAAACCATAACGTTCCAATCCTAACTTATTACCTAAAGCTTTATGGAAGACTTCCCCCAGGGCAATACCTGTATCCTCTATGGTATGGTGTTCATCTACTTCCAAATCACCCTTTACACTGATATCCAGGTCCATCTGACCATGCCGGGCAAGTTGGTCCAACATATGATCAAAGAATAAAATCCCTGTAGAAATATTGCTTATCCCTGTTCCGTCCAAATTCAGTTGAATACGAATATCAGTTTCTTTAGTTTTTCTAGAAATTTCAGCGACTCTGTTTTCAAGTTTTAAGAAATCATAAATGGCCTTCCAATCTGCCGTTTCCAGGACGATTGTCTCCTTTAATTCCGATTCTTCAACAGTTATTTCATTTGTACCCAAATGCGTATTTGTATTTATATAAATTCCTTTAGATCCCAAATTTTTCGCCAGTTCCATATCGGTTAACCGATCACCAATTACAAAAGAGTTTAGCAAATCATATTCTTTAGCGAAATACTTCTTCAGCATTCCTGTACCAGGTTTTCGGGTATCTGCATTTTCATGTGGAAAGGTTCTGTCTATGTAGATTTCTGTAAAGACTATCCCCTGGCCCTCAAAACACTTAAGAATAAAATTATGAGCCGGCCAAAATGTTTCTTCGGGGAATGTCTGGGATCCAAGACCATCCTGATTAGTCACCATGACCAATTCAAAATCCAATTCCATAGCAATTCTGCTTAAATAGCTAAGAACGCCGGGATAGAATACTATTTTTTCTAAGCTATCTGTTTGTTCGTCTGGCGGTTCTACAATAAGTGTACCGTCGCGATCAATGAATAGGACCTTTTTCCTGGTGGGCTGTAGTTCCATTACAAGGAGTTTAATATTTTTAACAATGTTTCGTTTTCTTTCGGAGTACCTATTGTAAACCGCAGTGTATTATCGCAAAGAGGTTGTGTTGATCTGTTTCTAACCACCACCCCTGATTCTAATATTTCCTTATATCTTTTATCAGCATCATCAACCTTTACCAATATGAAATTGGCATCCGTAGGATATATTTTATTTATAAAATTAATTTCGGCTAACTGTCTTACCATTCGATCTCTTTCCGCCAAAATTTCAGTAATCTGTTCTTCTATTAAGGCAGTATTCTGAAGCATTTGCAATGCCTTTCGCTGAGTAAGTTCATTTACATTATATGGGGGTTTTATTCGATTCAAGATAGTAATTATATCTTCAGACGCATAGCATACTCCTAAGCGTAAACCCGCCATTCCATAGGCTTTGGAAAATGTCCTGGTCACAATTAGATTAGGAAACTGGCCAAATCTATTTAGCCAGCCACTCTTGGTCGCAAAATCAATATATGCTTCATCAACGACTATTAAACCTTGAAAATTATTCAGCAGATATTCTATATGTGTTACAGAAAAGCTGTTCCCCGTGGGGTTATTTGGTGAACAAAGTAGGATTACCTTGGTGTTCGAATTTATAGACTCCAATATTTTATCCACATCAAGCTCAAAACTTTCCGTCAATAGAACCTCCCTGTTCTCTATCGCATTAATACCCGCCAGAACTTTGTACATTCCGTAGGTAGGTGGCATTGTAATGATATTATCTGTATGTGGCTCACAAAATGCCCGGAAAATAAGATCCAATACTTCGTCACTTCCATTACCAAGAAGAATATTAGCCGGGGATAAAGAAAACGTTTGGGCTAAATGAGTTTTAAGCTCACGTTGTTGCGGATCAGGATAGCGATTAATTCCATTAGAATAAGGGCTCTCATTGGCATCTATAAATACCATTTTAGAACCATCAGAGAAATATTCATCTCTGGCCGATGAATAAGGTTTTAATTCCCTTACATTTTCCCGAACCAATCTATTTAGGTCAAATTTCATAAATCGTATTCTTTAAGCAAATGCAATTACTTGTCTTTTAAACTTTGAAGTCTTAGCGATACTGCATATTTATGCGCCTGAAGTCCTTCTGCCTCTGCCATTACTTCAATGGTATTACCAATATTCCTTATCCCTGTTTCAGATATCCTTTGAAAAGTAATGCTCTTGGTAAAACTGTCCAGATTTACGCCACTATACTGTTTTGCATAACCGTTCGTCGGCAAGGTGTGATTGGTACCGGAGGCATAATCACCTGCGCTTTCCGGGGTATAATTTCCAAGAAAAACAGAGCCTGCATTCACCACGTTTCTAATATAATATTCCTGGTCTTTACAACAGACAATAAAATGTTCCGGCCCATATTCATTTATTAGATCGATTGCAACTTCATCACTTTTAACAAAGATCAACTTACTATTTTCGATTGCCCTTTTAGCAATGGCAACCCTTGATAAATTGATAATTTGTTTTTGCAATTCCACCTCGACTTCTTCTATAAGCGATTTGGATGTTGATACCAGTATTACCTGACTATCTGTTCCATGTTCAGCCTGACTTAAAAGGTCTGAGGCTACAAAAGATGGATTGGCAGAATCATCTGCGACTACTAAAAGCTCGCTTGGACCGGCTGGCATATCTATGGCAACGCCAAATTTGGTTGCTATTTGTTTAGCTACGGTAACATATTGATTCCCTGGTCCAAATATTTTATAAACCTTGCTTATACTTTCTGTTCCAAATGTCATTGCCCCTATTGCCTGAATTCCGCCTACTTTAAAAATCTGCGTAATGCCACAAAGTTTAGCCGTATAAAGAATAGCCGGGTTTATTTTACCTGATTTATCGGGAGGTGTACATAAAATCAACTCGGAACATCCTGCAATATTGGCTGGAATTGCCAGCATTAAAATAGTAGAAAACAAAGGAGCAGTGCCTCCGGGGATATAAAGACCCACTTTTTGAATTGGCCTTTTTTCCTGCCAGCAAGTTACGCCTGGCGTGGTTTCAATTTCTATTTTGGATGTTTTCTGAGCCTTATGAAACTTTTCAATATTAGATTTAGCCGTTTGTATCGCATCTTTTAGCTGATCAGGCACTACTTTTTCAGCTTCCATAAACTCATCACTGCTTACTAATAATTCAGATATTTCAACACCGTCAAATTGCCTTGTATATTTATTTAAAACCTTATCGCCATGAGCCTGCACTTCATTGAAAATCTGCATTACGGTACTCTCAATATCTGCAACAGTTTGAGTTGGGCGCCCTAGAAGTTCAGGCCAGTCTTTTTTTTCAGGATTGAATATCTTTTTCATAGCACCATTTTCTCTATCGGGCAAACTAATATTCCCTCAGCGCCTGCCTGTTTCAATTCATTTATGACTTCCCAGAATTTATCTTTATTGATTACTGTATGTACTGAACTCCAACCCTCTTCAGCCAATGGCAAAACCGTTGGACTTCGCATTCCCGGTAATAATTTAATAATATCTCCTAATTTGTCATTAGGGGCATTCATCAAAATATATTTGGATTGCCTGGCAACCAGAACGGATTTTATTCTAAATCTCAGATCCTCCAGAATTTCTTTCTTATTCTCATCGATCATTGGTGAAACGGCCAATACAGCTTCACTTTTGAGCATTACTTCTACCTCTTTAAGATTGTTTTTGAATAAAGTACTACCACTGGATACTATATCGCAAATAGCGTCAGCCAATCCAATATTTGGGGCAATTTCCACAGACCCGTTAATAATATGAAGTTCAGCCCGGACCCCCTTATCTGAAAGGTATTCATTTAATGTATTTGGATATGAGGTAGCAATTCGCTTTCCTTCCAAATCTTTAATCCTTGAATAAGTACTAGATTTTGGGACGGCCAGAGAGACTCTGCATTTAGAAAAACCAAGCTTTTCTGCAACCGTGATATTGCTTCCTTTTTCTTTCAGTACGTTCTCCCCTATGAAGGCAATATCCACGACTCCGTCTTTAAGGTACTGAGGGATATCCCCATTTCTAAGGTAAAGCACTTCCATAGGAAAGTTCCGGGCTGAAGCTTTTAATTGGTCTTTTCCATTATCAATAGAAATACCGCAATCTTTTAGTACTTTTATAGAATCTTCGTTAAGCCTTCCGGACTTTTGTATGGCGATTTTTAATTTTTCCATTTGTTTAATTTCTTTATCAAGCGACCAAAAAGGTTTAAAAGCAAAACCCGTTTGATTGCTCAAACGGGTTAGATATATTTTGGAATACAACAATACATTTCTACCTCGCCTGAGTGCAAGTGTACAAATGATGATGTGTATTTTTAGTTCTCATTAGATTGTAAAATTAGAACTTATTTTTATTTCACAAAACTTATTGCAATTAATTATTACCAAGGATAAGTGGCAGCCCATCACCACCTGATCCTATTACCACTACTTTGGCATTAGGTGATTCTGCCATTTTTAAAGTAGCATCTATACCTTTATCCTTAAGGATTTTGTCGGTTAATGAAGCGCTAAGTATCCTGTTGGCATCAGCCTTTCCCTGAGCTTCAATAGTTACTTTTTCTGCCTCTTTTAGAGCAGTAACCAAACGAAACTCATACTCTAAAGACTCCTGTTCCTGCTTCAATTTTCTTTCGATAGCCTCTTTAATTGTTGGCGGGAGTGTAACATCGCGGATAAGAATTTCATTCAATTGAATATATTGATCCTGAACAATATTCCTGGTTTCCTCGAAAATCTCAACCTGAATTGCATCTCGCTTACTTGAATATAATTGTTCAGGAGTATATCTCCCAACTACACTACGAGCCGCAGACCTTATTGCTGGTAAAAGAATTCGCTCTTTATACATCTCACTCTTTTCCTGATGTAATTTGCCTAGCTGTGCATAATCTGGTTGAAACCAGGCAGATGCATCAAGCTGAATATCCAATCCATTGCTGGAAAGTACTTTCATCTTTTCAAAAACTTCCTGCTGTCTTACCTCGTACACAAAAACTTTATTCCAGGGTGCCACAATGTGAAAGCCCTCATTAAGAGGTGGTTCATCTATCACCACACCGTTGTCAAAGGTTCTATACAGAACCCCTGCCTCACCCGATTTAATGGTAATTGCAGATTTAGAAATAAGTATTATCAATAAAATAATTACAAACACCGCTGGCAGTGCTATTTTTGGTAATTTATCCATTAGGTATAAAATTAAATTAGTCCGTTATATTTTCTTATAAACCACTCGGCAGTCAAAGCGGCAGCAATGATTCCCAAGAGGATTTTAAAATCGATCAAAGATACGACATTTTGCTTGCTTTTCTGGATTGGCACAAACCTATTGTCTTTAATTATATCCTCAATGAAGTTAGAGGCCTCAGAAGGAAAATAAAGTGTGGCATTGGTGCCTTTTGCCAACCTTCCTAATTTCTTATAATTACTTGATAACAATTGCTGTTCTAAATCGTATTCCAGAATTGTGAATTTTCCGGATTTGGTTAGATTTTCATCCTTAACATTGGCAGTAAAGCTATAATCCCCAGATGGGAGTGTACGAATATCAGCTTCATAATAACCATTCTTAAGCAACATGGGAAATTGCCTGCTAGTATTATTAGCAATACTATTTAATACTAAATTAATTGTTGCATTATCATCAAAAACAAAAGTTTCATCAAAATAAGTAGCCTTTATGGTTGCTTCATTTAAGCCCTGATAAATATTTTCGTACTCCAATGTTAGTCGACTTCGCGGTTTGCTGTTTGCCAGGAATAATATAACCTTAGAAATAAAATCATCAAATTTTTTAAAATCCTGATCTTCCCTGTAACTCTGTATGCGCCATTTCCAAATATTTTCACCTAAAAGAAGGGCCTCACGACGTAAATTGGTTTCGAGTATTGTAAAAAGAGGTTCATTCAAATCTACACCCTTGATGCGTTGACTCAACATATTTTCATAAGACGCAGTAATAAGCGATTCACCCAAAGTTGTCTCAAGGGGAGGAAATTCGGATACGTCAAGATTTGTGATATCAAAATGCGTAAATCCTGGGTTTAAAATAGGTGTTACTTCTTCTTTCTGATCAAAACTATTCTTTTGAAAACTATTCTGGACTTTATTTAGAAAAGTCCAGTCCGTTTTGGGGCCGGTTATAGTAAAAATATTTGCCCCTTTGCTTTCTATATAAGAATATACCTTTTCAAAAGATGTGTCTGGCTGATATATGATAAAAAGATCAAATTGTTCCAGTTCATTTGGTGATAAGGATGGTTTTATAATTGAAACCGATCGTTGCTCATTGCTTTCAATTGATTTTTTTAAAGCACCCAGATCAGGATGAAGTATATGAGAGACTATTGCAATATTGGTTTTTTCATCAATAACTTCTATGCCTATTTGTCTGGAATTATTGTTAATGTTCCTTTCATTTTCCAAAGGACTAAGGCTAATCCTTATATTCTTTATTCCAACAGTAGTCGCATCCAGTACAGTACTAATAATTTGGGAATTCTCGATATCATTTAGAGCAATTTGTTTTCTATATAGATTTTGACCAGCTTCAGAAATGGTTAGTACTGTTGAAGCGGTATTTTTGCCCTGGTAGGAAACGAAAATTTCTATAGGGTATTTATTTTTTAAAAAGGCATATTTGTTTGTGTTTACCTGATCTATTCTGATATCCTGATAACTCGTTGTATCTCCAACAACCAAAGGGAAAATAGGAAATTTTTGTCTTCCTGCATAGAATTCATAATCTTCACCTAAAGTCTGGTTTCCATCCGTAAGAATCAAAATGGCTGCGGTGCTTCCAGTGAAAATTTCATTTAGTGATGAAAGAGCACGTCCAATATTCGTAGCTTTCTCCGTAAATGACAAACTGTCTAAAGAATTTAATTCGTTCCCAAATACATATTCAGAGACATTAAACTTTTCCGCAATATTAGTATTCTCCTTAATCAGTTTTTTGGCATTAATAAGCTGGTTAACCCCATTTTCCTGGCCAATTGAAGAAGTATTGTCTGCTAAAATAATTAGATTCGCTTTCTCCAAAGAATACTGCTCTTTGGTGATTTTTGGATTTATGAGAAGTAAAAACACAGAAAACAATGCTATAAATCTCAAAAAGGAAAGTCCTAAATATAAAATGCCTTTGCTCTTGGATTTGTAGTAGTACTGAAAAATAACCAAACCAAAAGCCAAGATCGCAGCAAATAATATCAGAAATACCGTTTGTAGTTGCATGAAACTTTTTGGATAACACCTAACTGCCAGAAACCAATCTGGTCAGTTGTCTTGTTCTGGGATTAATAAATAGAGTAACTGGGCATTATGTTAACATACCGCCATCAACATTTAAAACTTGTCCGGTAATGTAAGCAGACAGATCTGAAGCAAGAAACAAACAGGCATTTGCAACATCTTGGGGAGTTCCACCTCGTTTCAGTGGAATTGCCTCTCGCCATCCCTGCACAGTATTTTCATCTAATTTATCTGTCATTTCTGTTTCAATAAAGCCCGGGGCAATCGCATTGCAACGAATATTTCTTGAGCCAAGTTCAAGAGCAACAGATTTAGTAAATCCAATTATTCCTGCCTTAGAAGCGGCATAATTTGTTTGACCTGCATTCCCTTTAACACCAACTACGCTACTCATATTAATAATGGATCCATTGCGTTGTTTTAACATAGTACGCTGCACGGCTTTAGTCATATTAAAAACAGATTTTAGATTTATTTCGATAACCGCGTCGAAATCCTCCTCCCGCATCCTCATTAACAGGTTATCCTTTGTGATACCTGCGTTATTTATTAACACGTCTATTCCTTCGAAATCTTCCAATACTTGTGTAATCAGCTTCTCCGATTCCGTAAAACTGGCTGCATTACTTTTATATGCTTTTGCTTTTACTCCTTTAGAGTTTAGCTCCTTTTCCAATTCAAGCGCAGGAGCTTCACTAGAGCTATAGGTAAAAGCTATATTAGCCCCATGTTCAGCAAAAACTTTGGCAATACCCATACCTATACCCCTACTTGCACCGGTTATAATAACATTCTTCCCGTCTAATATTTTCATATCACTATTATGTTTTCTCACTTGTATTTCAAAGATAAGTTTTGTTTCACATAAAGGCTAAAAAAAATCCCGACTAATTCGGGATTTTTCTCTCAGATTTACCGAGAATAATTGTTGTTATTTTTGACTATCCAACCACTTCTTTAACCTTCTTTCCAATCTCTGCGGGAGAATCCACTACCTTTATTCCACATTCGCGCATGATACGTTTTTTGGCCTGTGCAGTGTCATCCGTTCCTCCTACTATTGCCCCGGCATGCCCCATAGTTCTTCCTGCGGGTGCCGTTTCCCCGGCGATAAAACCTACAATTGGTTTTTTACTACCACTAGCTTTGTACCACTTGGCCGCATCTGCTTCTAAATGACCGCCTATTTCTCCTATCATAACTACACATTCCGTTTCAGGATCATTAATTAGCAATTCTACTGCATCCTTTGTTGTAGTGCCAATTATTGGATCGCCTCCAATACCGATAGCAGTTGTAATGCCCAATCCCTGTCTTACAACCTGATCTGCTGCTTCATAAGTTAAAGTACCAGATTTAGATACAATACCAATAGTTCCTTTCTTAAACACAAAACCAGGCATAATACCTACTTTAGCCTCTTCCGGGGTAATTACTCCCGGGCAATTTGGACCTATTAAGGTGCAATCTCTCTCTTTAATATAATTATTTGCCTTAACCATATCAGCTATCGGAATACCCTCAGTGATTGTAATTATAACTTTTATTCCAGCATTTGCAGCTTCCATGATCGCATCTGCCGCGAATGCCGGTGGTACAAAAATGATTGAAGTATCTGCACCAACACTCTTAACAGCATCCTCAACTGTATTAAAAACTGGTTTCCCAAGGTGTTCCTGACCACCTTTGCCCGGAGTAACTCCCCCCACTACATTTGTGCCATAGGCTATCATCTGTTCTGAGTGAAAAGTACCCTCACTACCGGTAAAACCTTGAACAATTATCCTGGAATCTTTATTTACTAATACACTCATTGTTATTTTGTCTTTTTAGTTATGTAAAAATATATTTTTGAAAACTATTTATGGGTGGTTAATTACTTATTGTTTGTTTAAATTTTTTAAAATTGATGGAAGACTGCGCAGATGGGCTAATTCTCTGAATTTTTCCCGAGCTTCACCAGCCGGACTTCCCAGGTAACTTTTACCTCCTTCCAGAGATCTGCCAATACCAGCCTGTGCCATTATTACTGCTTTCTTTCCTATGGTAATACCGCTTATTATCCCAACCTGGCCCCAAATAGTAACTTCATCTTCGATTATAACACAGCCAGCAATTCCGGTTTGTGAAGCAATCAGACATTTTTCTCCAATTATAGTATCATGTCCTATCTGAATCTGATTATCTAGCTTGCTGCCTTTCTTAATCGTGGTATCGCCTGTAACACCCCTGTCTATTGAGCAAAGCGAACCAATATCTACATGGTCTTCTATTACAACGCGTCCTCCGGAAAGTAACTTATCATAGCCCTCCGGCCTGTTTTTATAATAGAAAGCATCCGCTCCAAGAACTGTTCCGGCATGAATAGTGACATGATCGCCAATGATACAATTATCATATATACATACATTGGAATGAATAGTGCATTGATCACCTATTATAACATTATTACCAATAAACACATTAGGCTGAATATGACTATTCTTTCCAATTATGGCCGATTTGGAAATCATTAAATCCGATTTTTCAAAAGGCTTAAAATAATTAGTAAGTGTATTAAAATCTCTAAAAGGATCCTCGGATATCAGTAACGCTTTGCCAGGGGGGCAATCAACTTTTTTATTTATTAAAACAACAGTTGCTTTAGAACTTAATGCTTTGTCGTAATACTTTGGGTGATCTACAAAAACAATGTCTCCTTCTTCCACAACATGTATTTCGTTCATCCCATAAATAGAATAATCATCCCTTCCCACATATTCAGAGTTGATGATCTCTGCAATTTGTTTTAGAGTATATGGCTTTGGAAATTTCACAAAAAGTTTATCAAAATTATCAATTTAATATATCAACTAACACTAAATATAAAATTCTCTAATATATTTAAATACAAGTATTTATATATATTAATCTATTTTGCCCTCTCCATATAAGAGCCCTTTTCAGTATCAATTTTAATTTTATCACCTTCATTAATAAAAAGTGGTACATTTACTTTGGCCCCTGTCTCAACAACCGCAGGTTTAGATGCATTTGTAGCCGTATTTCCCTTAAGTCCGGGTTCTGTATGAGTGACTTCCAAAATGACACTAGCGGGCATATCAACGGTTAATGGCATACTATCCTCCGTGTTAAACATTATAGTCACTATTTCGCCTTCTTTTAAAAGTCCCGCTGCATCAAGAATACCTTCCTGAAGTGAGATTTGATTATAATCATCAGTATTCATAAAATGATAGGTTGTGCCATCAGAATATAAAAACTGATAAGATCTTGTTTCCACGCGTACATCTTCAATTTTGTGCCCGGCAGAGAAGGTATTATCCAATACTTTTCCACTTGTTACACTTTTAAGCTTTGTTCTCACAAATGCAGGACCTTTACCTGGTTTTACATGTAAAAACTCAGTAATCTTATAAATATCATTATTGTACTTAATGCACAATCCTTTTCTAATATCGGATGTATTTGCCATAGATAATTAATTTGTACTAAAATAGCCCTTCATTATTCCCCTTTGGGAATCACGAATAAACTGTAAAATTTCATCTCTTTCTGGTGTAGCCTCCATTTCTGCTTCAATGATCTGTACAGCCTGTGTATTGTTATAATTCTTCTGATAGAGTATTCTGTAAATATTCTGTATCTCCCTAATTTTGTCTGAATTAAATCCTCTTCTCCGCAGTCCGACAGAATTTATTCCAACATATGACATTGGTTCTCTTGCGCCTTTGACATAAGGAGGAACATCTTTACGAACTAAAGATCCCCCGGTTACAAAAGCATGATTACCAATTGAAACAAATTGATGCACAGCAACCAGACCTGCAAGAATAACATTATCGCCAATCGTTACATGCCCGGCAAGGGTTGAGTTATTAGAGAAAATACAATTATCCCCCACAAAACAGTCGTGAGCAATATGGCAATAGGCCATAATAAGACAATTTTTACCAATCACTGTTTTCATTCTGTCATGGGTACCCTTGTGAATGGTAGCACACTCTCTGATTGTAGTGTTATCACCAATTACCACGGTGGTTTCTTCTCCTTCATATTTCAAGTCCTGTGGTGGAGCTGATATTACCGCGCCTGGGAAAATATTACAGTTCTTTCCTATGCGGGCACCTTCCATAATAGTGACATTGGAGCCTATCCAGGTACCATCGCCAATTATCACATTGTTATGAATAGTGGTAAATGGTTCTATAACCACATTTTTTGCAATTTTAGCGCCCGGGTGAACGTAGGCTAGTGGCTGATTCATGCTAATCTTCTTGTTTTGTTTTTACGATTTGGGCCATTAACTCTGCTTCGGACACCAGTTTTCCATTAGCATATGCATAAGCCTGCATATGACAGATTCCTCTTCGTATTGGTGAAATAAGATCACACTTAAAAATTAATGTATCTCCGGGGACTACTTGTTGTTTAAATTTAACATTGTCGATCTTCATAAAGAAGGTAAGATAATTTTCAGGGTCAGGAACAGTATTTAAAACCAGTATTCCTCCGGTTTGTGCCATAGCCTCAACCTGTAAAACCCCCGGCATAACAGGTGCCCCGGGAAAGTGTCCCACGAAAAATGGTTCGTTCATGGTGACATTTTTCACGCCAACCACATGAGAATCAGAAAGTTCCATAATTTTATCAACCAAAAGGAAAGGCGGCCTGTGTGGCAACATTTTCATAATTTGAGTAACGTCCATTAAAGGAGGTTGATTTAAATCGAATTTTGGAACCTTATTCCGTTTTTCCAATTTAATAATTTTGGACAGTTTTTTAGCAAATTGAGTGTTTACATAATGTCCGGGTTTATTGGCAATTACTTTCCCTTTAATTCTTGTTCCCGCCAATGCTAAATCTCCAATTACGTCCAATAATTTATGTCTGGCAGCCTCGTTTGGTTGATGCAATGTCAGATTATCTAAAATACCGTTGGGCTTTACCGATAGTTTTTTCTTATTAAAGGCCTTTTCAAGTTTCTTCATGGTAGGACCAGAAATTTCCTTGTCTACATAAACAATGGCATTGTTCAAATCACCCCCTTTTATAAGCCCATTCTCCAATAACATTTCCAATTCATGAAGAAAACTAAATGTCCTGGCATCCGCAATTTCTTTTTTAAAATCTGCTATTCTCTCCAGGGTAGCATTCTGTGTCCCAAGAACCTTGGTGCCAAAATCTACCATGGTGGTAATTTTGTAATCCTCCGAAGGAATTAATGTTATGTCGCTTCCGGAAGCTTCATCTTTATAAGTAATTACTTCTTTAACTACATATTCTTCCCGATCGGCCTCTTGTTCTACAATTCCAGCTTTTTCTAATGCCTCGACAAAAAATTTGGAAGATCCATCCATGATAGGTGGTTCAGGCGAATCCAATTCTATTAAAACATTATCTATCTCCATGCCAACCAATGCTGCAAGAACATGTTCTGAGGTTTGGATCTTAACTCCTCTTTTCTCCAGATTTGTTCCTCTTTGGGTATTAACCACATAATTCGCATCGGCTTCAATAATTGGTTCCCCTTCAAGATCTACACGTTTAAAAGCAAAACCGTGATTCTCCACGGCTGGAACAAATTTCATGGTAACGTTCTCACCGGTATGCAAACCCACGCCGGTTAGTGTTACTTCATTTGCTATAGTACGTTGTTTTGCCATACTTTATTTATCGTCAATTTTATTTTCCAGGTCATTAATCCTGTTAACCAGTTTTGGCAGGTTTTTAAAATGAACATAAGATTTATTGTAGTCTGCGTAATTGAATGCAGGTGATCCCTGTATGAATTCATCGTCCTTCAGATTACGGCCTATACCTGATTGGGCCTGTATCCTAACCCTGTCACCAATAGTTATATGACCAACAATACCAACCTGGCCCCCAATTTTACAATTTTTTCCAATTTTTGTGGACCCCGCTATACCAGTCTGAGCTGCTATTGCTGTATGCTCTCCAATTTCAACATTATGCGCAATTTGAATTTGGTTGTCAAGTTTTACGCCATTTCTAAGAATAGTTGATCCAAGCGTTGCCCTATCTATGGTGGTTCCTGCACCAACATCCACATTTTCCTCCAGAATTACATTCCCGGTTTGAGGTACTTTACTGTATTCACCATTTGAATTAGGTGCAAAACCAAAGCCATCTGCACCAATAATAGCCCCACTATGAATTACACATCCCTTTCCTATTATTGTTTCTGAATAAATTTTTGCTCCTGCAAAAATCAGAACATCATCGGCTATCGTAACATTATCACCTATATAGACATTGGGGTAAATTTTGACATCATTACCAATTTTTACATTGTTTCCCAAATATGAAAAAGCACCCAAATAGAAATTTGCTCCATAACTGGCAGATTCTGATAAAAATATTGGCCGCTCCAGTCCCGTTTTGTTGTTCTTAACCTGATTGTAATATTCTAATAATTTTGAAAAAGATTCGTAGGCATCATCAACCTTAATTAGGGTAGTGGAAATCGTCTGCTCCGGCACAAAATCTTTATTTACAAGTGTAATTGATGCTTCGGTGCTGTATATAAAAGATGTGTATTTAGGATTTGCCAAAAAAGTTAACGAACCAATTTCTCCTTCTTCAATCTTAGCCAATTTATGCACGGCGACATCCGGGTTGCCTTCTATCTCACCCTCCAAAATACCTGCAATCTGACTAGCTGTAAATTTCAAATTTTTATATTATTTAACCCTGTGCTTAGACTCAGACAAAAGTAAGAAAAATTGATTAATGGTATTGCGCAAGATATCCGTATATAAGTCCCTATATATTAGCATATTAAGACTTTAAAAACGCTTTGAGGAAATTGGAGGTAGCCAAAATTCAGAGTATTAAAGCTAAAGATCATCTTTTGGATAACAGATATAATATTTAGTTACTGTCTTAGATAAAGCGGTCAAATTTAAATGATCCGATGCTTTAGCAACATCCATCAATTTACCATTACTACGCAAAATATTTATGTTCTGACTATGCTGATTATAGGCCTTGTTTTCTATAATTCCCCGGAATACAAAGTAGGCGGTCTCTGAATCACTCAACTTATATTTGGCCTTAAATCCCTTAAAAAGTTCCTTAAATTTATTTTCCTTTTCAGGTTTGTTCTTAAGTCTTATATTCAAAAGTCTACGATTCAAAATCATCCCGCAAAGTTTTGACAAAACAAAGTCGGTACTATGCTGCCATTGTTTTATTGCCGCTAGTATATCAATGTCATCAAGACTTGCAAAACGATCTAAAACCTCTAAATTAAAACTCGTCCTGTCTATTTTGTTTTTCAAAAAGAACATGAGAGGCGGACTACAAGCCAGTTCAAATTTCATCTCAACCAATTCCTTTGCCCGCTGCAGTGTCTTAATTAGTAATTGCTCAGCTACTATTCCTGTTTTATGAAGGTATACCTGCCAATACATAAATCTTCGGGCCATTAGAAATTTCTCTACGGAATAGATCCCTTTTTCCTCAACAACCAATATGCCATCCACAACATTTAACATGGTTATTAAACGCTCTGCATTTATATTTCCCTCTGCAACGCCTGTATAAAAACTATCCCGCTTCAAATAATCTAATCGGTCCATATCCAATTGACTACTGACCAGTTGATTCAGGAATTTTTTTCTATAAGTGCCTTTAAATATTTCAATTCCTAAAGTTAAACTTCCGTTAAACTTGCGGTTAAGCACCTCCATAAATATGTGCGAAATTGCTTCATGATTTATTCCTTCTACCAAACTATGTTCCATAGCGTGTGAAAAAGGACCATGGCCAATATCATGTAATAAAATAGCACATAGCAATCCTTGCGCCTCCTCTTCCGTAACCTCAATCCCCTTAAAACGAAGTAGTTGTATTGCTTCCTGCATTAAATGCATACTGCCCAATGCATGATGAAAACGAGTATGATGCGCGCCTGGATAGACGAGATATGAAAGCCCCATTTGGGAAATACGGCGAAGCCTTTGAAAATATGGGTCCGCTATCAGGTTAAAAATTAGTGCATCTGGAATTCTAATAAATCCGTAAATTGGATCATTGAATATTTTAAGCTTGTTTGATTTTGACAAAATAGCTATTGTTTTCAACGGTAAAGATAATGACTAAATGAACAAGATAACAATCCTTTGGGCAGATGATGAAATAGATTTGTTAAAGCCCCATATTATTTTCCTGGAAGGCAAAAATTATCAGGTAGTAACCTGTAAAAGCGGTCAGGATGCTTTGGAAGAAATTAGAACCCGGAATTTTGATATTGTTTTTCTCGATGAGAATATGCCGGGAATTTCCGGATTGGAAACATTAAATGAAATTAAAGTTATAGATGCCACCCTCCCGGTAGTAATGATAACCAAAAGTGAGGAGGAGTATATCATGGAAGAGGCTATTGGTTCAAAAATTGCCGACTATCTTATAAAACCAGTCAATCCTAATCAAATACTTCTTTCACTTAAAAAAAACCTGGATCACTCTCGTTTGGTATCAGAAAAGACCACTTCTAACTACCAGCAGGAATTCAGAAAGATCTCAATGGACCTATCTATGGTCAACTCTTATGAGGAATGGGCAGATCTTTACAAGAAACTTATTTATTGGGAATTACAATTGGAGGAAATAGAAGATTCCGGGATGTTTGAAATTTTGGAATCTCAAAAAATTGAAGCTAATAATCAGTTTGGGAAATTTATTGAAAAGAATTATGCTGATTGGTTTCATGATGGTGACGGACCTGTAATGTCACATACCTTATTTAAGGAACTAATTCTGCCTGAAATCCAGGATACACCCACCCTCCTGTTAGTAATAGACAATTTAAGGTATGACCAGTGGTTCGCATTCGAAGATGTCCTTACGCCTTATTACAAGAAAAGCAAGGAAATGCCATATTACAGCATTTTGCCAACGGCAACTCAATATGCGCGAAATGCTATTTTCTCTGGCCTAATGCCCCTTGAAATGGAAAAAAAATACCCCCAATGGTGGAAGAACGATACGGACGAAGGCGGGAAGAATTTATTTGAGAACAAATTCCTGGGAGCACAATTAAAACAATTGGGACTTGATATTAAATGGGAGTACCATAAAATAAGTAGTCTAAAACAAGGCAAACATCTTTCTCAAAACTTTCGTTCGCAAAAGAAAAATGACCTTACGGTTCTGGTGTATAATTTTGTAGACATGCTTTCACATTCCAAAACCGAAATGGATGTTATTAAAGAACTGGCATCTAATGATAAAGCATATCGCTCCTTAACCAATAGTTGGTTTAAGAATTCACCACTTCTTGAGATCATTCAACAAGCGCAAAGTATGGGCTTAAAACTAGTCATTACCACAGATCATGGTACCATAAATGTAAAACAGCCTTCTAAAGTAATTGGAGACAAAGAGACCAGTCTTAATCTTAGATACAAAACAGGCCGAAGTCTTACTTATAAGGAGAATGATGTGATAGAGGCCAAAGACCCTGCTAATATTTATTTACCAAGTATTACAATGAGTAGTTCATTTATTTTTGCAAAAAATGATTTGTTTTTTGCTTACCCCAATAATTACAACCACTACGTGAGCTATTACAGAAATTCTTATCAACATGGAGGCGTTTCCCTGGAGGAAATGATTATACCATTTGTGGTTCTGGAGCCCAGATAATCATATTTGTATAATTACTTGGATCATTTGCTAAACCACCAGATATCCGCAAAAAAGTTTTAGTTAATTAAAAGGAATTTTATCAAATATTTGATTCTTACCAAGGTCTGATTAGACTTGTTAGCACTAAAATTTACACGCTTAGGATTATTTTAAATCGGTTTGTCTAAAAACCCTTTGGTAAATAAAATAGTCATTTGGGACATTTAAAGTAAGGCTTCGTCCCTTGTTATTGTTTAAATCTTTGAATTTCAACTTTATTTGGACAATAAACTTTGGAATAGTGATGTAAAGCGTTAAATATACGTGGCTTTACCCAAAACTCTATATATATCTGAATACTAACTTTAAAACAACTTAAGAATGAGAAAAGGAATTATATTTTTAGCTGTATGCATTTTGAGCTTTCAATTTGCAATGGCACAGTCAATCACTACCCACCAATATAGAAGGGTATCTCCTGAAAATATGGACGAGTATTTAAAAAGAGAAACTACGTATTGGGCTAAATGGGCAGAAAAGGAAGTTACAAATGGGAACTTAACATTTTGGGCGATTTTGCAAAAAGTTGGAGGCGTAAACCAGGATACCAGCCCGAATATCCTAATTATAAATACTTTTAAAGATATTGATAAAGGGGCTGATTGGGGAAGTATAGACGCAATGTTTCCGGATGTTAAAATGGAGGATATTGATACATGGGATATTAGCACTAATATGCATCAGGTATTCCTGAGAAATCTTCCCAACCATATCCGGGCAGAAAATTCCACGGATGATGATTATAAATTTGTACATATCATTTATCACGACACAAAAGATACAGGGCAGCACCTTGCTTTTGAAGCTGATAAATGGAAACCTATGGTAGAACAGGCCATGAAGGAAGGTAAGACAACTATAAAAGGCTGGGGTAATCAGGTCATCATTTCTCCGGTTACTTCTAATTTCACATATGGTAGCTATTCTTATGATATATTTTCCTCTTTGCAGGATGCATTATCTCCTGCCTTTAGCGATGACTGGACCGAACCTGAAGGAACTTGGGATGGTTTTCAGGAGAACTATAACAAGCGTAATTCTAACGTTTACAGAATTGTTGCAGGTGCATCTGCCCCTTCCGAGTAAATTAACCTGAAAGGATTAATGAAAAATGGAAAGCCTTAAATAAATATTTAAGGCTTTTTTTGGAAATAAAATGAGCCACAATCACCTAAAATTATATATAAACATTACGTTATGGGAAACATTAAGCTTATCGCAAGATTTTTAATACATGAGGGCAAAGAAGAAGAATTCAAAAGTATTGCAACTCAGTGCTTGAATATTGTTAGTGAAAAGGAAAAAGACACCACCTTACAGTACGACTGGTATTTTAATTCTGGCGGGAATGAGTGTGTAGTACTAGAAACGTATGCAGATTCTAATGCAATATTTCTTCATTTGGGAAACCTGGGAGAATTGCTTGGTCAGCTACTTCAGATAGCTGACTTTTACCCCGAGATTTACGGGAGCCCCTCAGAAGAATTGCTGAGTGCCGTTAAAGCTATGAATCCTAAAATTTATTCTTTCTATCAGGGCGTTTAATTCTATTAAATATCAGGTCTTTTATTTTATTGTCTCTCCAAATTCGATTATTAAGATTCACTAATTGAGAGTTTAAAGTTTATTGCTTCAAGGTCATCATAATGACCTATTTATAAATCCGAAGTTTTTTCCGGATAAATATCCCTTTAATTGAAGTTATTCTGAGTTATTAATAAAATTTAACATTATAACTGATTATCTTTGAGTAGCACAATGCTATACATATCACAGGATAGAAGCTTTAATTTAAAGGACAGAAAAATGATTAGAATCATCGCTATTGCCACCCTTCTTTTTTTTAACGGACATCTTCTTAAAAGCCAATCAGATCCACCGAAATTGGTTGTGGGTATCGTGATAGATCAAATGAGATTTGATCATCTTTATAAGTATCAGGAGAGGTTTTCTAACGGTGGGTTTAAACGAATAATGCGGGAAGGATTTAACTATAAAAATACTCAGTTTAATTATGTCCCCACGGTCACTGCTGCCGGACATGCATCTATATATACAGGAACAACTCCTTCTACTCATGGAATAATCGGAAATTCGTGGTATCAGCGGAGTACAAAACAGGCCATTACAAATATTGGGGATATGAACGAACTAATCGTTGGAACAACGGCCGTTAACAGTTATGGTGCTTCTCCAAGAAATCTTCTTACAACTACCATCACTGATCAATTGAGAATGGGCACTAATTTTAGGGCTAAAGTAATAAGTGTTTCCCTAAAAGACCGTGGTGCTATCTTACCCGGAGGACATGCGGCTAATGCCGCATATTGGCATGACTGGAAATCGAGTCCCGGTTATTTTATAAGCAGCTCCTATTATATGGATGAATTACCCAATTGGGTTACCAAATTTAATAAATTGGAAAAGTCAGATTCGTATTTAACAGATTCATGGAGCACCTTATACCCAATAGAATCTTATACTTTGAGTGCGCCGGATGACAATAATTATGAACGTGCCCTTGGAGGTAAAACAAGCCCAACATTTCCATATGATTTTAAAAGCATGCGGGAACGCTATAGGGAAGTTGGCTCAGAATTTCAATTGATTTGGGTTACACCTGCTGGAAATTCTTTGTTAACAGACTTTGCCATAGAAGCAATTAAAAACGAAGGTTTAGGAACAGATGATATTACAGATTTTATTAATATAAGTTATACAGTTACTGATATTATTGGGCATACTTTCGGACCTCAATCTGTTGAGTTTGAAGATGTAATATTAAGATTGGACAGGAATATTGAAAGTTTATTAAAATCTCTGGATGCGACGGTTGGTACAGGAAATTATTTACTGTTTTTAACCTCTGATCATGGATCAGTTCCTGTTGCTTCTTATTTAGCAGATAATAAGCTACCTGCCGGACTAGTCAATATACAAAAATATGAGGCTGCTCTACTGAGCCATTTGAATTCAAAATATGGCACGAATGAATGGATTGAAAATTTCGATGGGGAATCGGTTTATTTGAACCGGGATCTAATTAAACAAAAGAAATTGTCTCTTAGAGTTGTACAACAGGAAGCGGCAGATTTTCTGATAACTCTTGAAGACGTGACAGGAGCACTTACCGCATCCAATCTGCAATCAAAAAGTTATGGTTATGGAATGAACAAAATGCTTCAAAATGGTTATCATTCCAAAAGATCTGGAGATGTCATTTTGGTGTTTAAACCAGGGTATGTTCAGAATTTGGACCCCAGAATAACCATGCAAAAAGTTAAAGGTACTACCCATGGTTCCGGGTATGCATACGATACGCATGTTCCCATGCTATGGTTCGGAAAATCTATTCCTAAGGGTAAATCTGTAAGAAAAGTATCGGTGATCGATATAGCACCCAGCATTGCACAAAAGCTGAATATAGCATATCCCAGTGGATCAACAGGGGAACCTTTAATAGAACTGTTTGAGTGAAAAACCTTTAGGTGAAAAAGGCGATAATTATTGGTTCATTCTTTTAAATAAGTCAAAAGAAATAATAATACAGGGCAAAATTTTATTCTAATCTTGCCACATTTAAAATCTCTTTTCTGTACGAGTTGTCATCTTCTAAAACCTCAAAAAAGCCGTTGATGAATTTTCTTGCCTGGGCAAATTCTTTCGGGTCATCAAAGCTTGATTCTAATTCATTGATAATCGACAACATTTTGAATTTATTATCCAGAAATTCTTGTCTTACAGATTGAAATATAGCTGGGTCGCGTTTGAACCCCCGATATAATCTTTGAGTGACGTCGGTTATACTTAGTTCTTGACCCTGAACCACTGAGACTACTGAATAGCTGGCATCAACCAATCCGGACATATCAAAATCATAGGGTATAGGCATAATATTACCATCTACAAACAAAAGCTTTTCATTATGCCGATAAGCAGATGAATAATCCGTATTGCCAATCATAAACTGGAAAAAATCGTTTCTAACGGAACAAACGTCATCCTGTTGTAATGGGTGTATAGACCTTTTAATTTGTTTACCATTACAGCGGTCCGCAACATTATCGATGTCCTCTATAAAAAACCCTTTCAAGTTATACGACTTTACCTTACTCCCTTTTGGCTCTGTAAAATCTATATCCAACAACCTGACATTATAATGATAAGGGGAGATAATTTCATACAACCTATAAGCCATATATTCTCTTAAAACTTTATCGTTAGCACTTTTTGCCATAAAACAAGGAAGTACGAGTTTTAGTTTTTTATTTCCTTCAAACAAGGTTTCTTGGGTTACCGATTTCTTCATTTTCATTTTCATAGGAAGGAAATAGCAATTATCCCGCCTGTACTTGCCCCTTGCCCTAATTTTTACTTCCAAATTTTTCATGGATTCATCACCTGTCAAAAATGCAATTTCACTTTCAATATAGGTACTGTCATTCGTTTCTTTCTTTAAAACTTTGTTGGAATAATTTAATTTTATGGGTAATGGATCATTATTAAGAAAGAGTTCAGTGACCTGATTATCCTGGTCAGTATTTACTAATTCCTGTGAAAAAGTGGTTCCAACAAAAAAAAGATATGTAAAAAGGAATAGAAATATAACTTGCTTATTCATCAGATTGTAGTTAGCTTTACTCTTATAAGTTAATACATTTTAAGCTATTAGACGATATCTTTACATATTAAATTACAGAACAATAGTAGTATTGATTATTTCAATAGTAATTACGTTTCTGGCTTTTAAGTTTAACATAAACTTTTATGTTGATCTTACGATGTTAAGTATTGCTATTATATTTCCTTTGGTTTTTACTATACGTGGTTCCTTCAGGCGCCGGGAAAAGGCCCTGCAACATTTGAGCAAATTCAGAAGTGCTCTAAAGACCGTTCAATATTTTGTGATGAGCAACAAGGAACTCTCTGAAGAGAGTAAAAATGAAATGACTGATATTTTGATTAACATAAGTGAGCAAACTTTAGATCAACTAAAAAACAATGATAATACCACAAAAGATCTGGATGAAATCATTGATAAGGTGCTAACATTTATCGTCAGTAACGAGCAAATTATTTCGAAAAATTTAAAAGACAGAACCTTTCGTTTTATGAAAGATCTGCATGAATCTATTGAGAATTTGCATGCTATTAATACGCACAGGACACCAATAAGTTTAAAGGCCTATTGTCTTGTATTCATCTACATCTTCCCGTTAATTTATGCGCCGACCATTATCCATGATGTGGGATTGGAACACAATCAGGGAATAACCTATTTTATAGTAATACTTACTGAATTTATACTTATATCTCTTTATAACATCCAGGATCAATTAGAATTTCCGTTTGATGATATTGGTTTGGATGATATCAATCTTGATGCCTTTAGGCTTAACAGGTAGGCAAATTGAGCATAACTACTTATTTCCGGAACGGAAGTTCAAATACTTTTTCATCCACTTACCTATTATCCAATATTAATAATAGATATGCATTTAAAAAAAATATTCTACAATTGAGAATATGACAAAGGTTTTAAAAATACCCTGTAAATATTTGAAACCGTATTGGCGTACTCCGGCAGTTTTACTATCCGTTGCCATTCCGGGTTGGGACCAAATTTCGCCCAGTTGACATCACGCTCTGCCATATCTTTAAAAGCAAGTAAATAAGTTAGGCAGGGCATTTGTGGACCAGCAATTTTCTCCCCAAAAAAAACGGAGTGAAGGCCCACCTCATCAAAAATACTAAATTCACTTTCATTAAACATTTTTACTTTGCGTTGAAACGCATCTTCATTATAGCCCTCATAGGTACAGGAAAGTCTTCCTGCGCAGTATTGTTATATTCTTCAGATGCCTGTAGAAAAACCTGATCTTCCCTGAGATCGCTTAATACTTTCTGATAACTATCTAAATCATTATAGGCTATTAATAAATAAATCTTCTTTGGCATGGCATCGCCAATTTCTTCAAATGCTCCAACATTGTTAATTCCCTGTTTGTTTAAAGCGGGTATCAACGCTTTTTCAAAATAGTCATGTAACACTTTAGCGGGTTTTCCGAACCTTAACTCATATTCACGGAATTCATAAATTTCTTTTTGGCTGAACCCCAATGTACATACAAAGAGAACAATTCCTAATGCAATTTTTTTTATCATAATTTGAATTTTTAGTTGATTTTATTTTCTGTATTATTGATCCATTTTATAGGCGCTAAGTATATTTTCAATCCGTTTGTTTTCCTCCGGATCTATAATTTTCCTTTCAGGGTTTGCATCGAGCCATTGCAGGGTTCTTTTTATTCCTTCTGCAAAAGGGATTGTAGCTTTAAAACCCGGTACAAATGTCTTTATTTTTGTATTGTCAAAAATGACACTCTCAGCCTTATCGGCCAGTAAAGTGCCGGTATATGAAGGTTCTATTTTGCAAATAAAATCTGAAGCAATATGGACCACATTTGCCTTGCAACCCAGACTATCCGCCAGGATTTCGTAGATGATGTTCCAGCTTAAAATTTCATCTGAGGTAATATGAAAGGCATGGCCTATTGCCTGCGATAATCCCAATAATCCCACAAAACCAAGTGCAAAATCATCAGAATGTGTCACGGTCCACAATGATGTCCCGTCTCCATGTACAATTATTTCTTTCCCTTTCAGAATTCGATTGGCTGTAGTATATTCTTTAAATCCGCCTATTGCTATGGGAATAACCGTGTCATAAGTCAATGAAGGCCTTACAATTGTTATTGGAAATTCCTCTTCCCTGTATGCTTTCATTAATCTATCCTCACATTTAATCTTATTGTTGGAGTAATCCCATAAATTATTAAATAGTGGTGTAGACTCCGTTGGTGTAAAGGCAATCCAGTTTACCACAACATCCCAATTGTGCCCTTCCAATTCTGATATACTAGCAGGATTACTAATGTCACCCAGAATAGTTTTCACACCCTCTATTTCAATTTTATTAATTCCTCTGTTTAGATGGTATAAGGTTATCCCCTTTGAAACAGCCAACCTGCTCGAAGCGCTGCTAATATTACCTGTACCACCAATAAATAATACTTTCATATAAAGTTCTAAAAGAATTACAAAGTACTGAATTATTCAGGAGTTACAATGATACTAATTGCATTTTATCTTATCAAAAATCTACCAGAAGTGTTGATACGGATGATCGATAAAATTTATTCTAATTTAATCTGATTACACACTTTTCCAATAGGAAATTGTTAACTTGTTATGCATAATCTAAACACTTTGGTTCATCTTAGTGAAAAACTTAAGCACTCTGTATATGAATCTTAAAAGAATTATAGCAGAACTTAAAAAACGTAATGTAGTAAAAGAAGCATTAGCGTATCTTGTTGTTGCCTGGATGATTCTGCAGGTTGCCTCCACTATTCTTCCCATATTTGATTCTCCTGCCTATGCCATGCGCATTATGGTAATAATACTTCTAATTGGTTTTCCGCTTTGGGTGGTATTTTCCTGGATTTATACCATTACTCCAAAAGGCATACACAAAACAGCAAAAAATGAGAGTACTCTACCAGTTAAAACAAAAATTCTAATTGGGGAACGTTTGAATAAAATAATAATTATCTCACTGGTAATTGCAGTCATTCTACTATTATACAACCAATATAGGAACCAGCCCTATGTTGAACGAGGGATGGCTTTTTCGGAAAATGGACTATCCGGTTCTCTAGCCGTCTTGCCCTTCACTAACAATAAACCAGATCCTGAGAGTGATTATTTGGGCTTCGCGATAGCGGACCAGATTATAGGCGACTTAAATTATTTACAGAATATAATTGTGCGCTCTTCAAGTTCAGTTAGAAAGTATGATAAACAACTCATTGATTATGAAGAAGTAAAAGAATATTTGAATGTAGATTATATTTTAATTGGTAACTATCTCAAAGAAGACGATCGAATGAGACTCAATGTAGAATTGGTTGATATGGAATCTAATGAGATGTTATGGAGAAGTGAGCCTATTGAAGTTGACTTTAGCAATACTTTTGAATTGCAGGATATTGTCTCGAAAAGGGTATTGACAGGTTTGAATATCAAGTTCTCAGAAAAAGAGTTCGACAGGATACAGAAAGATATCTCCAACAATCCCTTGGCTTATGAATATTTTTTGAAAAGTATTTCTTACCCATTAACTTCTGAGGGCGATTCCCTGGCGTTAGAAATGCTTAAACAATCAATTACTTTAGATTCATTATATGCTCCGGCTCATGCTGAATTTGGATTCAGGTCTCAACGCATTGCTCTCTTTGAAATGCAGGATCCGGAAAAATTCATCTACACCGAAAAATATTATTTAAAAGCATTAAACTTAAATCCCGAGTTATTGTCCGCTATGGGTTATTTGGCAGTTTTGTATACAGAATCAGCAAAAACCGAAGAAGCTGTCAGGATCACTAAAAAAATGATTGAGATTAATCCAAATAATGCTTCAGCCAGATTTTCTTTGGGCTATCTCTATCGGTATATAGGAATGATCCACGAATCAGTTGCAGAAATGGAGAAAGCGCTTGAGCTAGATCCAAAAAACCCAAATTATGGTAGATTGGGTATCTCCTACCTTAATCTGAATGAATTCGACAAAGCTTTTGAAACCTTTGCCATTGCAAAAGAAACTTCTTATGTGCTTATTTGGCAGGGAATAACCTTGTATAGAAAAGGAGATTTTAAGGAGGCACTCTCCTATTTTGATCAGGCTATCGAAAGACAGGTAGAACCGTATATAATTAATAGCTGTATTGTATTTAAGGCGTCTATTGAAGGGGATATGGAAACAGGGCTAAAGGCAGTTAAAACCCTGGAAGATTCAAATATTTTTGACTCTGAAGGCTGGTATTATTATTCAGTAATGTATTCTATATTGGGTGATCAGGCAGGAGGGTTGAGGTGTTTAAAAAGAGCAGTTGATGGAGGCTATTATAATTATCCTTTGTTAAATACAGACCCATTACTTGAAAATCTACGAGGTAGTCCCGAATTTGATATCATTTTAGAGCAAGCAAAAGAGAGACATATTTACTTTAAGGGGTTATTTTTTGATAAAAATACTTAAAGTGATATGACTTGAAGTAAAACATAGTTCGTTGCTTCTCTCAAACAAGAGTCATTTGATAAAGTCTAAATGATAAATCCTTACCTTAGGTATTTAATAATGAAAGAGGCGCTTTAAATGATAAATTTCGATAGACGAACAAAACAAGTTATACTTCTCCTAATAAAAATTAAAACATGCCGTCACACTACAAATAGCAATTTTATTTTTAATCTTAACCCTACAACTTCGATTCTTACCTTTCTATTTGTAATCATTGGGTTTACCGGATGTTCCGGCACTTCGGAGAAAGCCTCAATAGATAACAGACCTAATATATTATTATTGGTAGCCGATGATCTGGGCTATGCAGATCTGGGCTGTTATGGCGGGGATATTGCAACTCCCAATATCGATGGCCTGGCATCAAGTGGTATCCGTTTCAGCAGGTTTCATACTGCACCAATGTGCGCACCAACAAGGGCGATGCTTTTAACAGGCAATGATAACCATATTGCAGGAGTAGGAAGGCAGGCATTAAGTACACAGGTTTTTGGCTACGAGGGCTATATAACAAATAGAGTGGCTACAATACCTGCCTTGCTAAGAAAGGATGGCTACCACACTTATATGGCTGGTAAATGGCATCTGGGGAATGACAGGGAGGCCAACCCTCACCATAAAGGTTTTGAACACTCGTTTGTTATGCTTGAAGGTGTTGGAAATCATTATAACGGCCAGGGAATATTTAAAGGTATTCCGGTTTCTCATTATACAGAAGATGGTAAACCCACTCAATGGCCGGAAGGTTCTTATTCTACTGATCTTTACACCGATAAACTCATCGCATATATTAATCAGAATAAAGATGATAAACGTCCATTTTTTGCCTATGCAGCATATACCTCTCCGCATTGGCCACTGCAGGTTGATGAGGCTTATTGGAAAAAGTACGAAGGCAGGTATGATAAAGGCTATGATAAATTAAAAGAAGAAAGATTGTTAAGTCTTAAAAAGGCAGGGATGATTCCCGAAAATGCGGTCTTACCTCCTACCCATCCTTCAATAAGGCCCTGGAATTCTCTTACGGAGAATGAAAAAAAAAGAGAATCACGAAAAATGGAACTCTATTCCGGAATGGTAGATAATCTGGATGTCAATATTGGACGTATTATACAGCATTTAAAAGATATCGGAGAGTATGAAAATACCCTGATTATTTTCATGTCGGATAATGGGGCAGCAGGTGAAGACTATTATAATAATCCGGGGATCAGACCTTATATAAATCCTTATTTTAATAATGACTATGAAACCATGGGTGAAGCAAATTCTTTGATTTCCTACGGTTCCCAATGGGCAGAAGCCGGTTCATCACCCTTCAGATATTACAAGGAATATGCAACTAACGGTGGTATTATTGCATCCATGATTATGACTGGCCCCATGGTAGAAAAGCAAAATATAATTGAAGATGACTTTCTAACCGTCATGGATATTGCTCCTACGCTTTATGACCTGGCCAAAATAAGCTATCCGCCGGAATTTAACGGGAATTCACTATTCCCCTTAAAGGGAAAATCACTTCTGCCATTTATTTCCGGAAGAACAAAAACCATACACACAAGCGATTATGTTTTTGGATTGGAGCACAGCGGAAATACGATGCTGAGGAAAGGGCAGTGGAAAATAACAAATTTCAGTGATCCATTTAGTTTATCAGCATTTGAACTCTATAATCTCGATGAAGATCTGGGTGAAATGCAGGATTTAAAAAGTACGAACCGCCAAAAATACCAGGAAATGTATCAGGAATGGACCAATTTTGCCAGTGAAATACAAGTCCAGTTACCCGGTATTAGCTACGATTAAACTTATAAATTACCATCGCGATGGATTCCATACTTTGTATAATAAGGAACCAAATTTATTCCCATCATTAATTATGTACCCTCTTTTTTTGGTTTAGGAGGAAGTTTAAATTCCTCAGGTTGTGGGTCTAAAGGTTCTAATTTCTTTCCCTGTAAACCCGGATGGTCTGCCGGGATAAAATTTGATCTAAATTGCCAATAAGCCAGGGGCATAGGTGAAACTGGTTCCCCATCAGAATGATGAATATTCCCTCGATATGGATTCAGATATTCCCAGACAATTTCTCCATCAGGGGTAACTTCAAAAAAGCGGCCTTTGGGCCCTTCATTGATAAACGTATTTCCATTTTGCATCCGCTGTGCACCTGATATAAAGCTTCCATAAAAAGAAAGTGTATCAGGGGCTATATACTTCCAAACAGGTTCCTCCGGTCCAAATTTACCGTCTTCCCCCTTTAAGTAGTTACCATTATTATCCATTGGGGGTTTTAATTCTAATACTGTCGAATAATCCAGACTATCCGGACCCATTGGAACATCATTATTAAAAATTGTAAGGTGGCCTTCACCTGGTTTTCCTTTTTCGATCCATCGCACATCATGCTGACCAAACAATTTCCTATCAGTAGAATCACCATGGTTATAATTTTTGGGATTTCCCCATCGGTACAAAAAGTCACCACCGCGGCCCATTCGGCCTCCACCGTGACTGGCAGCTTCTGCAGTAGTTGTACTGTGATCAATTATAAATATTTCATCTAAATTTGGGGAGCTAAAAACAATTTGATCCAGTTCGGCATTGTAATTAATAGCATTTAAATGATGAATGTCAGCTCCTCTGTTTTCAACCGTTTGGTTCCTCCAGGCCCTCTTTAATTTATGTAATACGGCCATACTATCATGGGAAATAAGTGGTGGTATTTCCCCATCTTTATTAAAGTCTAGAAGTTCAGGATGAGCGGCAACATCCCCATAGTTATCCTTGGTTTCATCATAATCCTGTATTAAATGATCCCAGATATGCCATTCCCATACAATTATACCCCTGCTTTTACCCTGTGGTTTTATTTCAACAATTTTATCCGGCCAAAGCCCTGCTTTTGGAGTAAATTCAGGTTTCCTCCCAGCCTGTAACGCCTCATCCGCACTCTTAGCTTCCCAAGCAATGGTTAGAATATTACCATTAGGCATTACAGCTATGTCATGATGAGCAAGATATTCTTCAGTGGCGTATTCAAAATCCCATAACATTTTACCGTCCCAGCTAATTTTTTGCAGTCTTCCCGCATTACCTCCGCCTCCAAATACAGGAAAATCGGGATCTACAGAAAGTAATGTAAGCGAACCATCGTCATTTAAATAAAAACTGTTTACCTCATAATTCCCCTTCCATTCGTGGACAACTTTTCCTTCCCTGTTAACCAGATATGTAGAAGCAGAATTTGCCGGTCTGAACAATACATATCCTGGAGCAAGACCTTCTGTAGTTTTTGTTAAACCACGAGGTATATAAAGCCCGAACATATTCCTGTCTTTTTTCCCTTGCTCTTCAGCTAAAGGTTTTTTGTCTGAACAATGAACAAGGATACCGGTCAAAATTAATGCTATAAGATAGCTCTGAAATTTTTTCATGTTAGTTTGTTGGTCTAATGGTTGATTTTACAAGCATTTAAAGCAAGTAAGATAACAAATCACCATTACAATAGACTAAAAATTCTCTTTTTAAATTTTCCGGGTTAATATCTAAATTCCTCCTCAAAAATTTGGTCTTATTTGATTATCTTAGACTAAACAACTTAAAAACCTTGAACCTGCTTTACAAACTATCCTTTTTTATTTTACTAATCTCATGTTCACCAAAACAGGAATCCATGAAACATATATTTTATTTACATGGAATGATTATCGAAGTGCAAGGCATTAATGCCGTTAGTGATCAGTTTGGTCCCTATGAGTATACTAGTATTATAGATTCGCTTAAAGCCACAGGTGCGGAGGTTCATGCAGAAGTCCGCACGGATAAAACCGACTTTTACGAATTTGGAAAGAAAATATCAAAAGAAATAGATGCGCTTATCACGAAAGGTATAACTCCTGAAGACATCACAGTAATAGGTGCATCGAAGGGAGGAATGATAGCTATGTACATTTCCGATATGAATGTAAATAATGTGAATTACTTACTTTTGGGGTCTAGCAGTGATTATACGCAGAAGACTTTTGACTGGAACCTGCATGGAAATATATTAGGGATCTACGAAAAATCAGATACTGTTGCCGGTAACAATTACCAATACTGGATAGATAAATCAACAAATGCCTCCAAATTTGAACAGTTACAGATAAATACAGGACTTGGGCATGGTTTTTTGTATACGCCAAACAAGGCCTGGCTGAATCCGGCGAAGGAATGGATGAATCAACCCGATTAAACTTGGATGATCATCTCGTCCTTCTAGAACAGAAGTAATACCCCGGAAAAACATTGTATTACTGGAATGTGATGGGAAGAAGGTTTTTTATTAACTTAAACTATATATTGATCATAGGAGGTATAAGTATTTATATTATAATTGAATACATTTTAGATCTTCTGCTAAAATAATTGTTCCATTAAATTTTGACCCTACAAGTCTCAGAGTAGAATTTATATCATAAAGACTAAATTGATTAGCTCGCTTATTAGTAGTATCTAATTTCATTAAATGACTTAAAACCACGGATTGAATACCTGATTCCTCAGCCACCGATCCTACTTTGCTTGGTTTGGCATGAAGGTTTGTAAATGGTTTGTCAGCTGCTTCAGAAATGGCCAAATGTAATACCAGAAGGTCTGCTCCCTTTACAAAATCAATAAAACCAGGAGTATCAAGAGTTTGATCTGCTCCAAAAACAATACTCTTGTTGTCTATGGTAACCTTATAGGCCAGTGTAGGCTTATTGGCATGGTTTACCCCAATAGCAGTTACTTCGAGCAAATCATCCTTATAGACCGTTGTTATAGAATCTTTTTGTGGTAAAACATCAATAGCATTGATCCTTGTAAACGCGTCTATGGGGGCCGACATATCATTAACCGCCGACAGGAATCCCCTAAGTCCGTCAGATCCTTCTCCTGCAGGTCCGGATACGTTTAATGGAGCCGGACGGTTTGTAAATATATCGGACCAAAGTAAGGCTGGTAGCTCTGAGGCATGATCCGGATGAAAATGGCTTATGCCAAGAAACTCAATATCTCTGATATGTACTCCTGCCTCTTGTAGTCTGAGATATGTTCCCCCACCAGCATCTATCATGACAACCGGATTGTCATTTAACCAAACCAGGTATCCTGTTGAAGCCCGGCCATCTCCGGCAGCAGGACCACCTGAACCCAGAATCTGCAGGGTAATGCCCATTTTATCACTTGTTGTATCAGTTTCCACAGAGCCCTGTTCCGGTTCAACTTTTGGATTCGGATTACAGCCTATAGTCAGAAATAATAAAATAAGAAGTATCAGAAAATTTTTCATAAAAATAGATTTCGGTTAACATAGATAAATATACTTTATCTGATGTACCTTTTCAAAGTATTACAGCTCGGGGGTTAAGCCCATTTTAAGGTAAAACCAGACTCTAACATTAAAGATAGCGAAACATATATATAAAGTACTAACCTATATAGATGCTATTGAAAAACATTGTGGGATCAAGCAGATCATCATTTTGATAACTTTAGAAAATGAACTTAAGATCATTCTACCGCTTTAATTCGGCTTTAATAGTATTTTGACTACAAAATTTAGCAGTTGACCACATATTTTTTTTTAATTCGCCAAAGTTTACCTCCTTTACGGTCCCTAATCTTAAAATGAATTAAAATGAAACCTAATTTTCTATTATTATTTGTGTTTATGTCGGCAACTTTGTTTGCCTCTACAAAATGTGACAATACCTATTCTTCGGCGTCTTATGCTTTAAACCACACTAAGAAATCATTTAGCTCAAAGAATTTTGATCATCAAAAATATTATGCCTATAAGGCTCTGGAAGCTTTAGAAAAAGTAAAAAACCAGATAGAAGTATGTGGTTGTGAAAAAGCTATGGATCCTATTTTAGACGGGATCGAGAATTTGGAAAAAGCCTCTGATCCAAAAGATTTTAAAATGGGAAGATATTATACCAAAAAAGCTTTTGGTGATATACAAAACCTAATTAGTGAGCTAGATATGTATACTCAAGGTATTGAGCAGGTTATCAATAGTTCGAAGGTCTCAATAGACGAGAATAACTCTGAGGAAGTAGCATTACGTTCTGAATTAGCCGCAATTAAAAGTCAGAAATCTAAACTTGCCGAAGAGCAGGTGCGACTTCTGGAGCGACAGAAAGCTATAGAAGAGCAGATAAACAAAACGGGGTCCTAAAAAATATATTCCTTTTACATTATTATAGGTAAGTCTTATCAACCTAAGATCTTTGAATCAGCCTTTAATTCATGATTTTTGACAGGCAACTCGCGGATCCTAATACCTGATGCATTAAATATTGCATTTGTCAATGCCGGGGCAATGCCCGGTGTACTGGGTTCACCTGCACCACCAGGAAAGTTATCGCTAGTTATAATAAAAGTTTCAATTTTAGGTGACTCATCCATACGCAGCATCTGGTAATCATGAAAATTACTCTGTTTTACTGCCCCATTTTCTATAGTTATTTCACCATAAAGAGCAGCCGTAAGTCCAAAAATAATTCCACTTTCCATTTGTGCTTTAAAACCGTCGGGGTGAAATGCAAATCCAGGATCTGCTGCACAAACTACCCTGTGTACCCTTAGCTTGTCTTCCACTAATTCTATCTCGGTAACCTGCGCCACAATGGTACCAAAAGATTGGTGAAGGGATATCCCTCTTCCCCAATTAGCAGGTAGGGCTTCACCCCAATTGGATTTCTCGGCAGCCATATCCAATACTTTCAAATATCTGGGTGCATTTGTAAGATGCTCACGTCTAAACTGATAAGGATCTTTATTGGCTTTAAACGCCAATTCATCCATAAAAGACTCGGTAAAAAAGGCATGCATAGAAGAGTCTACACTCCTCCAATATCCCCATGGGACATGTGTTTCACTGTTCGTATAATGGATAAATTGATTGTCTATACCATAAGGAATATGAGGGGCTTCTTCAGGTTCGTTTTTAAATACAAATTGATTGTTCCATGCAGCTATCATGCCCTTGGAATCCAAAGCAGCTTTAAAACGACTCACATTGGCCTCTCTGTAATGATCCTGTCTTATATCTTCTTCACGAGACCAGATCAGCTTAACAGGATAGTCCACTTTTTTAGCAATAAGTGCAGCCTGTACAGCCACATCGGGAACGGATCTTCTCCCAAATCCACCGCCCAGAAATTGATTATGTACAAGAACTTCTTTTCGGTCTATATCAAGAGCTTCAGCCACACTGTTCGCAAATCCTAAAGGATTCTGACTCCCCACCCAGATCTCGCAACTATTCTCTTTTACTAAAGCCGTACAATTCATGGGTTCCATGGTGGCATGGGCCAGATAAGGTACCCGATATTCAGCTTCTACCACATTGGTGGCTTCTTTAAAAACGGCCGCGATGTTTCCTTTTTTAACATCTTTTTCTTCGTTACCCTCAGCAATAGCAGTATCCATATCCCGTAAATACCTATCATAGATATCTGATTGTTCAACTGCATCATTAGCGCTTGTCTCAAATGTTATTGGTAATGAATCAATTGCATTTTTGGCTAACCAATACCCATCTGCAATTACGGCAACAGCACCTTCTAAATTGACCACTTTATGAACTCCGGGCATATCTTTAATTGCCTCATTGGCAAGAGGTTTAACTTTTACCCCAAAGACGGGTGATGCTTTAATGGCTGCATATTTCATATTGGGAAGGACTACATCAATTCCAAAATTTGCCGTTCCATCTACCTTTGAAGGGATATCAAAACGCTGTGGTGAGGTTCCCATTAAGGTAAATTCTTCTGATGATTTAAGGCGGGGTTTGGCCGGCTGAGATAAATTGGCTGCTTTAGCCGCAAAATCTGAAAAAAGTGCCCTTCTATCCGATGCCAGGTGAGAGATTGTACTATTTTTTACTACCAATTCTTCTTTCGGGATTTCCCACTGTTCTGACGCTGCTTGCAGTAAAACTGCTCTTGCAGCGGCGCCTGCCACTCTCATAGCGAACATTCCCGTAAAGCGAACAGATCCACTTCCTCCTGTTACTTGTATGTTTAAATGTTTAGTAGCAGTTAAAAAGAAGCCATCAACTGTACCCATTAGAATTGAAGGAATATCCCTTGGCCCCAGAATAAAACCTTTTGCCATGGAATAATTGGCATACTCCTTATTGCCCGGAGCTTCAAGTATACGTACTTTGGTCCAATCGGCATCCATTTCATCTGCCAGCATCATGGGTAATGTTGTATGTACGCCCTGCCCCATTTCCGCATGCGGCACAACCACAGTAACTATATTATCTTTGTCAATTTTCAGCCAGATGTTCAGCACCGTTTCGTCGTCACCAGCAATTAAATCTTTTACCTTTTTTGCCCGGTTTCCGGGTCTGATAGCAACGCCAAGGACCAATGCTCCGCCGGTGAGCACCCCAGTTGTAATAAATGCTCTTCTACTCCATTTCCCCATGATCCGTATCTTTTTTGCTTAATGATGCCTCCAGTATTTCAGCAGCCCGCTTAATTCCTTTTCGAACCCTTGGGTAAGTACCACATCTGCAGATATTGCCACTCATAGCCTCGTCTATATCCTTGTCGGTTGGTGACAAATTATTTGTCAATAATGCATGTGCAGACATTATTTGTCCCGACTGGCAATAACCACATTGGGGAATTTGTTCTTCTATCCAGGCAATTTGTACTGCATGCAATTTGGTCGTTCCGGTTGCAATGCCTTCTATAGTAGTTATTGCTTTACCCTCAACTGTTTGCACAGGTGTTAGGCAAGACCGTATAGGAGTCCCTTCAAGATGCACCGTACAGGCTCCGCATTGCCCTATTCCACAACCAAACTTAGTTCCGTTTAATCCAAGCTGTTCTCGGATGACCCAAAGTAAAGGAGTAGCAGGATTGACAACAACCTCGTGTATTGTATTATTTATATTTAGTTTCATTCAATAGTAATTGTTAAAATTTCCAACTCATAAAATGCTGCTCAAGGTTTTCTAAAGCTACATATAAATATGGAAAATAGTTTTGTTACCTTAAAATTTGTAACATTAGTTATCAATATAAATTGTTACCGAATTTTTTGTAGTTTACTTCTTATGCACAAAATTCCAAATGTATATTTTAAAAGATAATTGAGTACCTTGGTGTCGTAACCTCCAACCAAAAAATCATGGAATAAATTTCTAATTATCAGAGATACCATGTTGGAAAGATTGTACAGCAGTTGCAGGATCCCCACAACAGAAGTTATAAATATTCATTGAATTACCATTTTCATTATGAAACTTGATTTGCAATTTGTACGCTCACAGTTTCCAGCTTTTGCGGAACCTTCTCTGGAAGGATGGGCTTTTTTTGAAAATGCCGGAGGATCTTATCCTTGTTCACAATTTATTCATCGGCTAAATGATTTTTATATGAAGAACAAGGTGCAGCCATACTATCCTTACCCTGCTTCAATAAGAGCAGGGGAAATGATGGATACTTCTTATAGGAGGATGGCCGAGTACCTGAATGTAGAAGAATCTGAAATTCACTTCGGACCGTCAACCACCCAAAATGTATATGTGTTGGCAAATGCCATGCGGCCTATGTGGAAAGACGGAGACGAGATTATCGTTTCCTGTCAGGATCATGAAGCCAATGCAGGGGCATGGAGAAGATTGGCAGACCGAGGACTTAAAATTGTAGAGTGGCATGTAGATCGGGAAAGGGGCTTATTAGGCCTGGATGATTTAGATGGTTTATTTTCTGACCGAACCCGGATGGTGGTATTTCCCCATTGTTCAAATGTGATAGGTCATGTGAACCCGGTAAAAGAAATAAGTCAAAGAGCACATGCCAACGGGGCACTTTGTGTTGTAGACGGCGTGGCCTATGCTCCACATGGCTTTCCGGATTTAAAAGCATTGGGGGCAGATATTTATTTCTTTTCATTATACAAGACCTATGGGCCACATTTAGGCTTGATGTATGTTAAGAAAGAATTGATTGTTAAAATGGAAAATCAGTCTCATTTTTTCAAGGAGGGTATTACCAGAAGTATGTTAACCCCTGCCGGACCGGATCATGCTCAAATTGGTTCGGTGAGCGGCATATTGGATTATTTTGATTCGGTCTATGAACATCATTTTGACAAACAGACAGTGCCTTCTCAGAGAAATAGTGCACTAAATAGATTATTTCGTGAACACGAAAAAGCCCTATTGGAGCGGTTACTTGAATTTTTAAGATCGCGAGATGATATTCAACTTTTAGGCCCTCCTAAAGCCGATGGAAGAGTGCCTACAATTTCGATTCTTCCTCTTAATAAAAGTCTCGAAGAAGTATATGCAAGCTTAACTCAACATAAACTAATGATGGGGATGGGTAATTTTTATGCGGTTAGACCTCTTAAAGATATGGCTATACCAGCAGAACCAGGCGTGTTGAGAATGTCTTTTTTGCATTATACCAGTACCGAGGAAATTGATCAGTTGATAGCAGGCTTAAAGGTTGCACTGTAATCTATACAGCTTTGATTAAAGGCTGGGGAAAAATCCTTAAAAAAGATTATATTACGATATAAATTTACCAATCAAAACCAGATGAAATTCATGCATATAAGTAATCGGTCCAAGAATGCTGTGTATCCTTTCCTGATCATTCTCCTCAATTTGAGATCATACAGATTTGCCCTGCTGGCATTTTTTGCCACTCTTATTCTTCTCAGCTGTGCGGGACCTCCTGTGGCCACAAATGTGCGACTAGTTGCGAATCCGAATAAAAATGCCCCATTGGCAGGAATTCTGACTTTTACTTCAGACCGTCCGGTAAGCACTACCTTAACTATTGATGATGGGGTTACACGGCAAATTGTACAACCTGATGATTCCTTAAAAACAAATCATCAAGTTTTGGTTCTGGGACTGAAACCGGGGAAACTACATCAGATTACAGCAACCCTCAGAGATGAAAATGGCAGGGAACTCCTATTAGATTCCCTTACTATTGAAACCCCTCCATTGCCAGACGATTTTCCTTCACTGGAGCTGGTACAGGAGAAAACCGCTGAGATGGAGCCGGGTATAACGATGTTCACTGTGTTTCGGTGGAAAGAACCATTTGATGATGATGCGGACTGGGGTTATGCTATTGCGGTAAATGAAGCGGGGGATGTAGTTTGGTACCTGAAAACAGATCATTGGATTGATGAAGTCCGCAGAAAACATAACGGAAACCTGATGTTTGGAGGAGTTGAAGACGGACGTGTTTTTGAAGTAGATATGCTGGGGAACATAGTTCAGGAATGGTATTCTTCTGGCGCAGTTTCAAAACCCGTGACAGAAGGAAGCATTGCTGTGGCTACGGATATGTTTCACCACGACGTAATAGAGCTTGCCTCAGGTAATTTCCTTGGTCTGGGCCTGGAGGTCCGTTCCCTGGAGGATTTCCCTGTGGAGTATCCTCCTTCTGTTAAGAAACAAACCGCAGACGTTGCAGGTGATGTCATCATAGAGTTTGCTCCCGATGGCAGCACATTACGTAAATGGTCTCTGGTAGATATACTGGACCCCAGACGTCTGGGTGATGGTTCTTTAAGTGGAGATCATTACTACGATATTTATAAAGAAACTTACGATCCGCTTCCCTATGATATTACCCACAGTAATGCCATTTATTACATAGAAGAAGAAGACGCGGTTCTTGTCTCATCCAATTTTCAATGTGCGATATACAAAATTGATATGAAAACCGGCAACTTACTATGGATTCTAGGGGATCCTACGGGTTGGGAGAAACCCTGGTCCGACAAACTTCTGAAACCAAAGGGCGACCTAATTTGGCCGTGCCACCAGCATGGAGTAGAAATGACCCCCCAGGGCACAATTCTTATGTATGACAACGGCGGAGGCCGCTTTATACCTCCAAATCCCCCCATGCCGGAGGAAGAACGTTTTAGTCGCGCACTGGAATTGCGGGTAGATGAAGCTGCCGGGACCGTAGAAGAAGTATGGACCTATGGGCCGGAAAAGGAACGATTTGTTTCGCCTTTTATTAGTGATGCCGACTACCTCACAAATACAGGCAATATTTTAATAACCGATGGTGGGCGTTTTAAGGATAAAGAAGGCAAGCTGATGCCTACATTCGGTGGCCATCAATGGGCCCGAATCCTGGAAGTAACCAAAAAACCATCTATTGAAAAAATCTGGGAACTACATATTTATGATCCAGAAATCCGTTATTCTGTATACAGGGCCCAACGATTTAACAGTCTGTACCCCAATCTGGACCGTCCAACAGGATAAATAGATTCTATAGATAACACCCATGACAGGGGTAAATATGTGCTTTTTAGAATAATGTGCAAATAATAGTTCGAGTCGTCAAAAAAGCATGAATCCAAATGGAAATGGATTGCTGTAGCCGACAAGTAAATACCCTGGTTTTACGATGAAATAGAACTTGTTTTAAAACTTTAAAAGGATGCCGCCAAGAACTTATATAAATATAGTGTTAGAGGTTGAAAAACCAATGGTTCTAGCTTTTATTAGAGTTGTACTTTTTTAAATTAATATGCCACTCAAAAGGCTGGTATAGTCTTAGGAACGCTTGTCAGGGCAATTTTGGTAGTGGTTTGGTCATATATATCTTTAACAATCTTGTACAAATCCGGGACCAATGTTTTGGCGAGTTTGGAGTTATTGTTTAATAAAACACAAATCCCCAGATCGGCTTCAGGATAAACCGCAATTTCATTTCTATAATTGTTTACGCTACCCCCGTGGTGCCAAATGGTTTTTTGCAAACCTGTTTCCTCTTCAGAAAATTTATGGATTCTCCACCCAAAGCCGTAATGTGAGGATAAGTGTCCGGGCCAACGCTGGTAATATTTGCTGTGGCCTTTAATTTCTACAATTGGATTAAAAGCCTCTTTTAAAGCAGATTTGCTCATTATCTCCGGGTTATGCCCTAGTAAAAACCGCATCCATCTGGCCATATCTATAGCGCTGGCATTAATACCCCCAGCGGCTATGGCATTGTAATAATGGTCGTTAAGTTTTTTGGGTCTCCACCCGTTTCGCCTCTTTGAATGGGGCATTGCAACATTTTTTTCATGCGCCAAAGTTTCATAATCCATTGTGGTTGAACACATTTCCAAAGGCTTAAAAAACCTATTCTCCAATGATGTAGTGATTTCCTGGCCGGTAGCTTGGTACATCATCTCACCAGAGAGGGCAAACAGGGCATTCTGATAGCTATACATCAAACCGGGATTACTAATTGGTGTAACTTCTTTGAAGCGTTTAGCAATATCTGTTAATGACAACCCGGCCTCAACCAGATTGGTGAAACTATGGTAAGGTGCCCCTGAAGTGTGTGATAAAATATTGGCCAGAGTAATTTTATCTGTATTACTTGTATTCCCCAACTGAAATCCCGGAATATAATCGCAGACCTTATCTTCCCAATCTAATTTGCCTTCATCTTTTAAATTGGCAGCCAATATACCGGCAAATCCTTTTGACAGGGATCCGAGTCTAAATATCGTTTGGCCGTCAACGCCGCCATTTACATTAATATTTCTTTTGCCGAATCCATCTGAAATTACAATCGAATCTCCTCTTACGATGCTCACTCCGGCACCTACTATGACACCAGATGCGATGGCTTTATCAAAATATGCTCTTATGGCAACTTTCAATTCTTGTTGCTGCAATTTATATAGCTGCGCCTCTCTTTGATCCGCTAAAGATTTCTTTGACTTAGCGGTTGAAATAGGATCTTTGGACTCAGAAGTGGATGCAGCATTATTAATGCTTCCGGTTAGAGCCAAAAGCGCAAGAATTAAAATCGTTGTGCCTGCCAAGATTTTGTAACTCTGCATAGGTAAATTAATGTTTGATTTAGGGTTAAACAGATTGAAAATAGGATTTTATAACTAAATAACCGATTAAAGGCCTGATTATTATGTCTTTCATTGCTTTTTATATTGATTTAAATGTAGAAGGCACAGCTCAACCACAAGTAATTCTGCTGCTTTATTACAATGTGGAGCTCCAAATTAAGCTAACCCAACCCTCGGAATCCCATAAATTTCAAATTCCAAGAGCCTGGCTATAAATCATAGTTATTTAGAATTTGATGTTTGGAATTTGTTCTTTGAGATTTGGGATTTAGTGCTTGATGCTTTTATAGATAATTCAGTAACTTGGTGAGCTAACCGCCTGCCATCCTTTTATATGATCAAATTATTCTGTAATAGCCCCCAAACTCGATGAATCAAAAAAAAGCCCCATGGCACTTTCTCTTGCTACTCATTTTGGCCGGGGAGTCTGTATTTATTCTTCCATTTGTTCTTGCACGGGTCTTTAGACCTACAGTGCTTGAGGCATTTGGGCTAGACAATGTGCAGTTGGGCATATGTTTCTCTGTATATGGGATAGTAGCCTTGCTATCCTATCTCTTTGGTGGTCCCCTGGCCGATAAATATCCTCCAAGAAAATTGATTGCTGTGGCACTGTGGATGACAGCCTTGGGAGGCTTGGTCTATGCTACTTTTCCCGGTTATACAGCATTAAAAATACTTTATGGTTATTGGGGTTTTACAACCATTTTTTTATTCTGGGCTCCAATGATCAAGGCTACCAGAGTCTGGGGTGGGTCTTCTTCACAAGGCAAGGCGTTTGGATTTTTGGACGGCGGACGTGGATTAGTGGGTGCCCTATTCGGTGTTATGGGCGTATTTATTTTTGCGTTATTTATCAATACTGAAGTTTCAGAGGCGACCGTTTCTGAAAGCAGAGCAGCTTTCAGGTATGTGATTCTGGTTTCCTCGGGCATAGTTGCTATAGTGGGCCTATTGGTGTGGTTCTTTATGAAAATGGATCCAAAAGCAGAAAAAGAGATCATCCTGGACCAAATAACGATATCACAAATAAAAGAGGTGCTGCGTTTGCCTTCGGTTTGGTTACTGATGATCATTATTTTATGTGCTTATGTAGGCTATAAAATCACAGATGTGTTTTCGCTCTATGCGCAGGACGTAATGCTTTATGACCAGGTACAATCGGCCCAGGTAGGTACTTTTTTGTTATTTGTCCGTCCTGTCATTGGGGTACTAATTGGGGTACTGGCAGATCGCACAGATACTACCTACTGGTTGGTAGTTAGTTTTGTAGTTTCATTCCTGGGGGCATTATTGTTCGCTACAGGTATAATTTCTGATTCGTCAACAGCATTGTTTTTTATATCCATTTTGGTTGTGGCGACCGGAGTATACGCTGCACGTTCTCTATACTTCGCAGTGATGGAGAGGGGGCAGATCCCTTTGATACTTACGGGGACTGCTGTTGGTCTTATTTCACTAATAGGCTATACTCCAGATATATTCGCAGGGCCCGCGATGGGATTTCTCTTAGAGAATTCACCGGGTGCAGTGGGTCATCAGCATGTGTTTTGGATGTTGGCTATATTTTCCTTCACAGGTGGTATCGCCGCCTGGTATTATTTCCAATTGTATGGAAAGAAGAAACAGCATTGAAAATGATGTAGCGAAAAAGTTCTATGATATAGGAGGCATTATTATAAATCAAGAAATTAAATCACTCGAATACTTCTATAGATAATTCATTACCCTGGATAGGTAACTGGCAATCACTACTTTTTAATTAAATTCCAAAAGAGTGCTTATGTCAATAATTAATTTGATGATAATTCTGCCTATTTATCGCCTAAAATCGCGAATTGCCCTAACTTTAAATTTCCGGTGTTCTACATTTTTGTTGTAATGATACGATGTATTGCCATCTTGAAATCTTATAAGTCGTGCCTGGTAATCATCATATGCAGTAGCACTCCAATACAGTTCATCAGCAAATTCACCGCTATTGGTTGCGCCCTGTCCTATAGTCTGGTACATTATTCTTAATTCATCGAAAGTTGGCAATCTCCATCCTTCACCTAATTGCTCGTGAATTTTAGCAGCATTTTGCCATGCCATCGGACCGGCGTCTTCAAGATGCGCGATTTTGCCAGTATTGTTAGAAGGATTAATTGCAAAAATAATTCCTTCATCGTGGATGTCACCAATAACTAATTTTGTGAGAGTCGCTACCTTATTCAAAGAATCAATACTAGTTTTTTCCAAAGCAGTTGAATCCTTAATATCTGCTGCATTAATTTTCGGTGAGGTGGGTAAGGGTCTTTCGGAGTTTTTATTAAATACTGAAAAAGCCCATATTACCGCAACAATAAGTACTGCTGCCAGGGATGCCGTAAGCACTCTTTTTTTTAAGTTGGTGTCCTTCCCCTGTTGTGTTCCTTCAACTTTCCCGTTGGCTTCAGCCGCAAGTTTTATCCGGTTTTCTTCTTCGGCATGAAGCTTGGCATCTACTTCTTCCTTACGTATTTTCTGCTGTTCAGCTCTTAGAATAGTTGCCGCTTCTGCTGTTTCTTCATCTCTGTTCTCTTCCCCGGCATTTCTCCTGGTTACTTGGTCTTCCTTACTTTTTTTCTTCTCCTCTGTTTTTATATTGGCCGATGCTTCCACTTCTTCCCTAATTCTTTTCTCCTTCTCGGCTCTTCTTTTGGCCACAGCTTCTTCCCATAATCTATCCTCCTCTGCTCTTCTTTTGGCCGATGCTTCTGCTTCTTCCATAATTCTTTTTGCCGCCTCGGCCCTTCTTTTGGCTTCGGCTTCCTCCCATAGTCTATTCTCCTCCACCGCATCAATTTCTTCCTTAAAACTTGTCCCTTCCCCGGCTATACTATCGGTTTCTTCCTCTTTTGCAGAACTGATCGCTACCTGCTCTTCGCTTATGTCATTCGCTGCCTTCTTTTCTATTTCTTTTTTTGGTTCCTCCTGATTCAAATTATCTACAAATGGCGTAATTATCGTTCTTATGCCTGCCGCAACATTGTTATATACCAGATCAGCTGAATCCCAATCTCCTATAGGCTTTCCTTCCTCCGGCAATATTTGTAATTCATTTAGATTAATATCGTAGTCTGTTAATTTAAGATCAATATCCCACTGACAATTATCAATAATTATAGGGATGACAACAGACTTGTTTTCTTTATGCCTGTCAATGATAGCTTTAAATTCAATCTGCTTGATAAATTGAGAATTCATGAAATCATCACTTACCAAGAGAAGAAATATATCGGTATGATGTATGCGTGATTCAATATAAGTTTTCCAGGGCTGCCCGGCAATAATAGGATCATCGTGCCAAATAGATAAATCGAAAGCTTCGTTCAAGGGGTCCAAATGACGCAAAAGATGAATCATTATATCTTTATCCGCCAAGGCGTAGATCACAAATATATTTATCTTCCGACCCATTTATTTAACAAATTAGTCATCATCAGGAAAATCATAATATGCCTTACAGTCGGGGAAAGTCTGAATTTTTCCGTTTGCATATACTATCTATCTTATCTAAGATAGAGAATAAAAATATCAATGCTGATAATGTTATCAAATAATTTGCAGTTCGTAACTGACTGTCAATGCGCTGTGTATGGACAGCCTGCCCTCTCTTCCATAAATTCCAAACTACATCCCGATAGCTCCTTCTCCATAGTATTACGAAGGAGAAGCTATCGGGACCAAATTCCAAAAAAGTAGTTACCGACAATAATAAATTGGACTTTGTTATTTGTTATTTGGTGCTTGGTGTATGTTATTTGGTGCTTGCTATTTGGTACTTGCCATCAGCTCAACCATCCTTCCTTAGCCAAGCTCCGATATTGAATGACAACAGATATTTACCAGGATTTGTAAGTTTTAGACAACGAAAACAAAAATGCATGATTACATCGGTTTTATACTAATAGTAGGTGTATAAAGATGTATTTTACATCTATATAAACAAGTTGGGTGGAATTTGATAAAGTTACCAATTTTTGGTATTTTTGAATAAACCATACTCTGATGAGCAAAAATACATCCATATCGTTGGGAAATTATTTTGATGAATTTGTCCATAAACGCATTAACGAAGGCCGGTATAAAAACGTAAGTGAAGTTATCCGGGCTGGACTAAGACTTTTGGAGGAGGAAGAAAGTAAGGTAATCGCTTTAAAGACTGCTATTCAAGAAGGTATCGATAGTGGAATCGCCAAGGATTTTGACTCGCAAAAACATCTTAAATCCCTAAAGTCAAATAAATGACTGCATGGCTAAATACTATTTGACCAACAAAGCAGTCGAAGATTTGACGGAAATCTGGAATTACACATTTGAGCAGTGGTCGGAACGGCAAGCTGACAAATACTACCAAATGCTGCTTGATAATTGCCGTGACATTGCTGAAAACCCGGATTTAGGAAAAAACTACGATGGAATTACACATAACCTGCTCGGACTTAAAACAAATCGACATATCATTTTCTACCGGAAAATTGATTCAAGCCTTGTAGAAATAACCAGAATTTTACATGGACGAATAGACTTGAAAATCCGAATGGGGGAATAAAAACTACACCCAACAATACCTATGATTCATAGCTGCCTCTCCCCTAACCTTAATTCTCTCTTTTGTTCTTTCTGATTATACTATCAATTTAAAGAGAATCAAACTTAAGCGGTGTATAATTAAATGCGGTCGGATTTTCCAAGTTGAAAATCCTGCAATCAATTATCTTTAACAAAGCGAAAAAATTCAATAGAATTTTCCCGCAACTAATCATACACATCACGTTGGGCAACAGCATAAAGAAATCTATAGAACTACAAAAAAATAAAGCATTTGAAGATTCGCATGCAAGTGGGTATCAAAAAAAATAAATTAGAATCAAAATCAATGAATTAACTAATACAAGAAACGGAATAAAAATGAAAGAAAACATGACAAATTACATAGACGGATTCGTCCTTCCCGTTCCACGAAATCATCTGAACCAATATAGGGATGTGGCTGAAGTTGTTGCGAAGATTTGGAAGGAACACGGTGCACTCGCCTACTTTGAGTATGTTGGTGAGGATTTAAAATTGGAAGGTACACGTTCTTTCCCGGAACTCTTAGGTGCAAAAGAGGATGAAGCCATCTTATTTGGATGGGTTGTGTTCGATTCACGCGAGGCGCGTGACCTTGCAAATGAGCGGGTCGCGGCTGACCCGAGAATGAGGGATTTAATTGACCCATTGACAGATCCGTCAAGGATGGTTTTTGATGCCAAACGGATGGTTTATGGTGGATTTCAACCGCTCATCCAATCAAATAGTAGTAAGGCTTGATAAATGATTAAATACAAGTTCCTAATTCCAAAAGAGTAGTTACCGACATTAATAAATTGGACTTTGTTATTTGGTGCTTGTAATTTGGTACTTGCCATCAGCCCAACCATCCTTTCCTGTCCAAACTCCGATATTGGATGGCCTCAGTAGTACACCCGAATGCGTAAGGCTGATATACACACCGTTCAAACCCCCAATACCACCTTGCATGTTTATTGTACTAAACCAAATGATGATTTTATAGAAATCAACACCTTGTATATCTCTATACCAGAGTAACCATATGGCTCCATTGAATACAAAATTATTGGTCTCCTTTAGATTTTAAAATTGTAATTTTAGTTTTCCTAAAAACCAACATATATGCGATTACGAAATTCTATTTTCTGGAGGTTAATACTACTCTTCATTATTTTAACGGCCTGTACCAGCCCTGAAAAACAGTCTGCCACCCTGCTCATTTATGGGGGTCCTATCTATACTGTGGATACCATTCAATCAACCGTGGAAGCGGTAGCTACAAAAGACAACAAAATTCTTTATGCCGGCAGTCTTGAAGACGCCGAAAAATATAAAGATGATCAGACACAATTAATTGATTTAGAGGGCAAAACCATGACTCCTGGTCTAATAGAAGGACACGGTCATTTTATGGGATTGGGGTATAACGAATTGAATCTTGACCTCATGAATACTACGAGCTATCAGGAAATAGTTGATGCCGTTGCTAAAGCAGTTGAAAAAGCCGAACCGGGGGAATGGATTACAGGGAGAGGATGGCATCAAAGTAAATGGACCGAAATGCCTTCCGATACCGTAAATGGCTTTCAAACACATTACAGACTCAGTGAAGTTTCTCCAGATAATCCAGTATACCTTGGACATGCCAGCGGACATGCCGGTTTTGCTAATGCCGCTGCAATGGATATTGCGGGTCTGCAAGTTTTACCCAAAGACGGTGTAAACAAATTTGAGGTAGAGGGTGGTGAAGTAATGCGCGATCAGCTGGGAAGACCAACGGGCATTTTCAATGAACGTGCCCAAGGTTTGATAACCAAACATATTCCCGAAAGTACTCCTGAGAAAGACGCCAAAGCTTTTGAATTGGCAGTAGCCGCCTGTCACAGAAATGGCATTACCGGTTTTCACGATGCGGGTATTGGAAGGAAGACTATTACCCTTTACGAAGAAATGAAGGCAGCGGATAAAATGAAAGTCCGTATGTACGTCATGGTTACCGGTAGGGATAAAGAATTGCTTAGTGAATGGTATCAAAAAGGTCCTTTCATAGATCCGGGTCATTTGGTAACCATTCGGTCCGTAAAATTGAACTGCGATGGGGCCTTAGGCTCACGCGGCGCGTGGTTATTAGAACCATACACAGACAGACCCGGGCATTTTGGTCTCGAAACCTTGCCTATGGCTTTTGTGAAAGAAACCGCTTTGAACGGATTACAACATGGTTTTCAGGTTTGCTCACATGCCATAGGAGATAGGGCCAACAGGGAAATACTAGACCGCTATGAAATCGCTTTTGATGAATTACCTGACCTGGCAACCGATCATAGATTTAGAATCGAGCATGCACAGCATTTGCATCCGGATGATATACCACGCTTTGCCCAGTTAGGTGTGATACCTGCCATGCAGGCAGTACACCTGTCTTCTGACAGACCCTGGGCTATTGACCGTTTGGGTGAACAGCGAATCAAAGAAGGAGCTTATATGTGGCAAGCCTTATTACAAAGTGGTATCCCGATTGTAAATGGTACCGATGTACCCGTAGAACCTCTGGATCCAATAGCCAGTTTGTATTCCAGTGTAAGTCGAAAGACTTTAAAAGGCACCCCCGAAGGCGGTTATGAACCTGAACAGAAAATGACCAGGGAGCAAGCCCTTAGATCATACACTTTGGATGCTGCTTACGGCGCTTTTGAGGAAGACATAAAAGGCTCTATTACGGTGGGCAAACTAGCCGATTTTACGATTTATAGCCAGGATTTAATGAGGGTAGCTGAAGAGGAGTTCTTAAGTACTGAGATAGCCATGACAATTTTTGATGGAAAAGTGGTGTATGACAAGGATGAATAAATCAATTAGGTTGAAAGGAGAAGTTTTATGCCTATTAAATTAATATCAACACCTAAAATCTATATTTTATAATTATTTTAAAGGTTTAAGAAAGTTTTGACTGGCGTATTGGGCTCAAAGAGGTTTTTGGCCTTATAAATATAATCCCATGCCCAGTTTTTGCGCAATACTATAGGTTCTGTTTCTTTTATCACTTTTTGCTTGTCCGCTTTGCAAGATGATAAAGGCACTAAGGCCATTGCGGTAGCAAAAGTTGATGATGTTCTTAAAAAGCCTTTTTTTTTCATTATTATCCCGTAATTATTTCGATTCAATAATTAATTCTAAATTCTCATTAGAGCCTGTCATTTCCCAATGTCCTAAGGAGATGGGTATATTCCCAATACTATTTAAGGTATCAAAAAAGTCTTTGAGTATAAATGGTTTTTCCTCCTGTTCTAATAGTTTGGCATAGGCCGCCATGGCGTTTTCCAAAAGATACTTTCCTGTAATATAACTGGTGCCGTATCCAGGTTGTCGGAGGTATAGATGCTGTTCAAAAATGAGTAACTCCTTTTCCGTTTTCATCCATCCCCTGGGCGTATACTCCGAGTGTAATCCCCCTGCCTCTTCCATAGTCATTTCGTTGGCGTGTGCATATAATGACCCCAAACCTCTTGCAGCCCTCTGAGCGATCATAATATACACTATTTCCCTTGCCCTGGGACTATCATTATAAAGGCCAGCTTCCATAAAAATTTCTTCAACGGCGGTAGCTGTACCCTCATTTCTGGAATCAAAAATATTATATAATAACGGACCGCGACGTATTTCACTTTTATGAGGTTCAAACTCCATCCTTGCTAATTCAAACCAATGATAAAAATGTGAATACAAAGGCCTGGGGTCATAATGCTCTCCAATTACAAAAAAGTTCCGCTTCTCCCTGGGAACATATTCACCAAGATGTTCTCGTAAGGCAGGTTCAAAATATGGCTTTACAGTCACTATCTCCTGTTCGTTTAAAAAACTGATTAGACTATTTGCTGCAGCATCTGCCAGCTTTTGGTAAGCTTCCGGAGAGTTGGCATCTTCTAATGCCGGTAAATCTCTATTCTTATGCTCTTCCAATTTTAAGGAAGTCCAGGCCCTTGCCAGCTCTCTTTTCAAAATCATGACCTCATCTTCCCATGTCAAAGGAACAAGGTGTACATTTTGAAGGTACCATGTGTAATTTTCCTTACCAATACCTGAAGGCCCGGTTTTAAAACTCGACTGTTCCTTTAACCACAATACGAAATTATCTGTAGAAGTAATAGCCTGGTTTATGACAGCTACTATTTCCTTATCGGCTTTTAATTCCTCTTTTTCCTTAAATTTTTTCAGGACCATACTTTGTTCCTTGATATCTCTAATACCCGCGATCCACAAATCTTTTGCATTCCCTGTCAGATTCTTCATAGCCTGTTCATTTAAACCGGGGATGACCTTAAGATCTTGAATCAGGCGTGTCCGTTCACTTTCGGATAAAGGATAACTGTACGTCCATAGTTCAGTAGTTCCATGATGGGTGGGGCCTTCATGTGCAGGAACATCACTTTTATAAGACCAAACTGACTTATAAAAGGCCGGGTCCCGTTCCCAGGGCCTAAGAACTCTATAATTAAAATCATAGCCATTCATTTCAGCCCAAACGATCACCCAATCCACTTGTTGTGAAACGAACCAGGAAGTGGTATCTATTGCTAATAGTTCAGCTTTTAAGGTATTAAACTGGGGTTGTCTTTTCTCAAAACCAGAGCGCGAATAATCTGGTACTCCATTAACTTGAGGTGGGTTTTCAAATGACCTCCATTTAGTAAACAGACTTACTAAGGCCTCATATTTAGTACTGGTGTATTCTGTTTGTGAGGATATCTCCTCCTTTTCTTGTAAACAGCTCATAAACAAGAACGAGATACTAATCGTTAAAGCAACATATTTCATATTGGCCAATTATTATTAATTGCTAAATATATGTAAATTCCTGTTTCTCCTATAACTCTTCAACTACTAGCGTCATGCTAGTACATTAAAGTTTTACTCGACTGCGAGGTAAGGGGTTGGGGGCACAAGTATAGAGCTTTCCGTGCGCATCTTTGATTGGCCGGGCCTATTCATAGTAATAATTTCTATTAAATCGTAAACTGCTCTGTATGTTTCATAAGATGAATTTAGTTGCTGGCAAGGTAAATCTGAACAAAGAGGAGTGTATCCATATAGATATGAGCAATAATCAGTGTCCAAAGTCTTTTCTTTAGCACTAAATAGCTAATTCCCATAGCTAAACCCATAAATCCGGTTTGGACCATCCCCATAAGACCCCATTCATAATGAATTAACCCGAAGAAAACCGAACTAAGAAGTACAGCTATTATCTTGCTATATTTGAAGGATTGTGTTATTTCAACAATGCGATTTATTAAAAACGCGCGGTAGATTACCTCCTCAGCAAAAGAAGAAATAAAGTAAACTCCCAAAAGTGACAGAAGGAGCCCCATTAAATTGTCTTTTAAAAAATCATATCTGCTGAAATCCGCACTTTCGGGAACCCCAGTGATATTGGCCATAATAATAGCCCCAAGAATAAAGCAAGAGGTAGCAAATATAAATACCACCAAAGATTGTCCAAAGACCCGGAGGCCCTGCTTTATAGTTACCCTATTGAAGGTCAGTCCAAATTCTTTCCAGGACTGTCCGCGCAGTTTCAAACTTGTCCAAATCATAGCTAACATAAGGAGATTAGCAACCCAGACAACACTATAACTACGGATTAGATCTTCACCAACCCATGCACTGGTAAATTTAACAAACAAAAAGGCCGGAAGAAATACCAATAACATTTCGCCAAGGCAGTATATCCACGTCTGTTGCTCGGATTTTACATTTTTTATTTTAGTTTCCATATTATTTGAATTTTAAATTAGATTCAAAACTATTGTAGAGAAAAATGGAATTCGACCGTCTTCAGGAAAACGGTCGAAATAAATACAATGATTATTGCATAATCTAGGTATATCTAGATTTGGGATAGACTTTTTTTAAACTCGGATGGCGTTTGACCGGTCAGTTTTTTGAATTCCTTGTTGAAGGAAGATTTGGAATTAAACCCGGCTTGAAACATGGCTTCAATTATGGTCATTTTCTTATCTGGTCCTTGTAGAATTTTTTTCACCTCTTCACAGCGAAAGGTATTTATGAAATCATAGAAGTTTTGATCAAATCCCTGATTTATTACCTGGGAGAGCGTTTTCCCACTTATGCCTAACTCCTTGGCTAAATCTTTGCTATTCAAATCAGGATTCAGGTATAGTTGTTCTGTCTGCATCAAAATTGTTAGCTGATTTTTATATTTATTAATATCAACCGGACTAAGATTAGACATCGCATACTTTTCAGTTTCTTTTTTAGCTATCCCAGAAAATATAGCAGGTTGATTTAGTGCCTTTACCAATATCAGATTAATGAAGTAAAAAGTTGTAAGAAGTAATACCGTAACCGAAACATACAGAAATATCCTATTGCTGAAAATGGGTGTCAGGTTATGAATCATTGCAACAATAGTGATTACAGTAAAAGCCCGTAGCATAAAATTGAGCCAGTCTAGTTTAATCCCGTCTATACTGGAATACTTATCTTTTATTACTGTATGATACGTTTCTACCGTGCGCCAGGATATCCACAAATAGTACAATATATGTAGATAAATAAACAGACTAATGATATACACCCAGGCAGGAAAATCTGCAGTAGTAATTTTTAGCGCAATTTCCGGCCCAGACTCCTTGTCCAGGGAAACAATCAGAAAGAGCACTAAGAATATATATATTGCAAAAGGGAGTAAATGCCACGCATCTCTCTTTTTAAAAGCAAAGTCGTGGAAAATCACAGCACGGCAATAGAAATACAGAATAGGGCCATACAATAAAAAAAAGGTATCATCTAGGAGATGAACCATAGGATTGGGAAATATGGACCCGCTAACTCGGGCTGCAAAATCTATCAGATTAATAGCAAACAAAAAAAATAGCAAAGCCAGCAGCCTATTGTTTCTATTAATTCCTTTTTTGTTCGTAAACAGGTAGAGCGCCAAAAACAAAAATTGGAAAGCTACCAGGATAGAAAGCAATGCGCCCAGGTTGTAATTCATACAATTAAATATAAGCAAATCTCCATAAAGGAAAAGAATGTCAATAGGTCATCGATACGCATTTAATGAAATTTATCCCAATAAACCATATCTGTCGAGTGACCTGTATTGTATGGCTTCACTAATATGGTGTACACCCAAATCCCAAACTCCTTCCAGCACCCCCCTTTTAAATACCGGGAGTTCATCAAGTAAGAGTACCCCGTTATGCGACAAAGATATCTCACCCGGTTGCAGATATGCCCCGCCCCCGACAAGGGCTACATTAGTAATGTTATATAATGTGGTGGTTTATTAGTCTATAGCTTTCGAGCACATATTAGACCAATGGCAATAAATCATCATGGCATGACCAATATCATTTACCGCAGTTTATCTAAATCTTATATTCGGCCCGCACATACCTAGAAAATAGACTTCTAAAATGATAATTTACTTTAGTTAGGTATCATCCTCTCTTCCTGAAGTTAATATTAAAAAGCAGGATTAATTAAATACCGTATATCATGATTACAACAAGAAATCGTAATGAGGTGGAAATGGAAATGAAAGAAACATTAGGATTGGTCCCTAGTTTCTTTAAAAGCATCCCCGATCAATACCTCGAATACGAATGGCAAATGTTCAAAAGACTGCAATTGGGAGAAACACTAATCCCAAATAAGTACAAAGAACTTATGGGTATCGCAATTCATGCGGAGACTAAGTGTATTTATTGTACTTTATTTCACACGGAAGCGGCTAAACTTTTTGGTGCTACCGAGGAAGAAATACAAGAAGCTGTTCATTATGCCAAGATGAGTGTTGGTTGGAGTGTTTATCTAAACGGCATGAGAACAGATTATGAAGAATTTGCAAATGAGTTTACTAAAATGGGTAATTTCCTAAAAACCAAACAAATCGCTCATGCAAATTAAAAAAGGGCAAAGAAACATTTTTGAGATTGCATTGACAGGATATGAATTAGCAACCTTAATATCATCAGCCCGATGGATTATTGAAGGAGCAAAAGGCGAATTAACTTCGGAAGCTATCAATAATCTTAAACAACTATTGGACAACTATGATAAGGAAACAAAAAAGCTGCATAACAAATCATCTTCCTGAATAAAATTCATTTGAAAGATGGAAAGGTTTCATTTAAACTTAAATTCCATAGCCCAAATGAAGAAAGAGATGTTTCAATTTAAAAATTTGTAGACGGATGCCAGATTTTTTCTGGCATTTGTTTTTTATTGTTATGCCAATTACATTTCTTGCCAAATTTTTCCCAATAAGGATTTATAAGAACTGAAATGAAAAAGTCTTCCTAAGTTATTTCATCATTGTTTTGACAAAATTAAAATTCCCCCCGCTGGCGCGAGCGTCACGCTCGTGCCCTGAAGTTGGCAACTTTTGTGTTGTTAATCGGCAAGATAAGAAGCAGCTGAATTAATAATTTTCCAGTCACCTTCAATTCGTTTAAAGACGTTTGTCCAAACACCCTTGACAACTATGGTATCGCCTGTAGACAAAGTTAAACTTTCTTCAAAATCGACTGTGTGAACCGCAGCATCAAACCCCAATACAGATATAGTTGCCTCGCCATATTTTGTGTAATTCCAATTTTCGATTGGGGATAATGTTTCTTTCATCCAATCACCTATATCTTCATGGCCCATGGTAATGGAACCATCCGAGGCCCAAATCACCTCATCATCATCTGCCATATATTCCATAATACCTTCTACGCTAAGACTTTCAAACTGATCTGACCAAGTCAAAAAAACTATTGCTATAGAATCCTTAATGGCAGGAATATCTTGTTTTGTTGGGACTGGATTGGATGGCTTACAGGAATAAAGGACCAGACCTGCCAAAAGTAGTAGTACACTCTTCATTACGTTCTTGGTTAAGGATTTCCTTGTATCAAGTTACTCAAAATCAACCTAAATAAAAAAATTAATCAAAGGTGCCAGGGCATAACAATGACCATAAATAATTGCTACCTATCTCCTACTCCATCCTATGTTAAGAAAGACCAACCAATACTTTTTAATTAAATTCCAAACTACATCCCGATAGCTCCTTCTCCATAGTATTACGAAGGAGAAGCTATCGGGACCAAATTCCAAAAGAGTAGGAACAGCCAGCAATTAATTGGAATTTGTTATTTGGTGCTTGGTGTTTGGTGCTTGGGGTTTGGCGTTTGGTGCTTTTTATTATCCGAGCCAACCCTCCCGATCCAAACTCCTATACTGAATAGCTTCAGCAATACATCTTAATGTGCATGTCTAAATTAAATTTCTTATTTCCCCACTACCACATGTTTATTATGAGTGGCATAACATCCCAATCACTAAAACATAAGAGACCCTCTACAATGTTGTGGTCTTATTTTTGATTGTTTAAGACTGTTTATAGTCTATTAGATTAATTCAGTATTCTTG